>DASWKG010000145.1:0-25151 GCA_036396755.1 Actinomycetota bacterium | reverse complement strand
TCGCGCATGTAGCCGTAGCCGCCGAGCACCTGGACCGCATCGGTGGTGACGCGCATCGCGGTGTCGCCGGCATGGCACTTCGCGATCGACGCCCAGTACGAGATGCGCGGGTCCTTGGCATCGAGCGCCGCGGCCGCCTTGTAGACGAGCAGCCGCGAGGCCTCGACCTGCATCGCCATGTCGGCGAGCATGAACTGGACGCCCTGGAACATCCCGATCTTCTTGCCGAACTGCTCCCGCTCGGCGGCGTAGGCGGCGGCGATGTCGAAGGCGCCCTGCGCGATCCCGAGCGCCTGCGCGCCGATCGTGGGCCGCGACCAGTCGAGCGTGCGCATCGCGTGCTTGAACCCCTCGCCCTCCTCGCCGATGAGCCGCTCCTCCGGGACCGCCACGTCGTCCAGGTACACCTCGCGCGTGGGAGAGCCGCGGATGCCCATCTTCTTCTCGGACTTGCCGACCGAGAACCCCTCGTCCTCGGCGTGCACCACGAACGCCGAGATGCCGGCCGCCTTCAGCTCCGGGTCGCGCGTCGCGAACACCGTGTATCGGTCGGAGGCGCCGGCGTTCGTGATGAACCGCTTCGTGCCGTTCAGCCGGAAGCCGCCATCGACGCGCTCGTACCGCGTCGCCATCGCCACCGAGTCGGACCCCGAGCCGGGCTCGGTGAGCGCGTAGGACATCTGGTGCTCGCCGCGGGCGATCGCGCCGAGCAGCTCGGTCTTCATCGCGTCCGTGCCGGCGAGCATGACCGGGATCGCCCCGAGACGGTTGACGAGGGGGATCAGGGAGGCGCTCGCTGAGACGCGAGCGATCTCCTCGACCATCACGGCCATCGTCAGCGATCCCCCGCCGGAGCCGCCGTGCTTCTCCGGGTAGCCGACCGCCATCAGCTCGCTCTCCACGAACAGGCGGTGGACGTCCCAGGGGAACTCGTCGTCGCGGTCGATCTCGGCCGCTCGCGGGGCGAGGCGGTCCTCGCAGAGCTGGCGGACGACCTTACGGAAGGTGTCGAGCTCGTCGGGGAGGGCCATCAGGTCCACGCGCAGGATTGTAGAGCAGCGCAACCGGGCCCCCCGGAGACCGGCCCGGTGGCCAGAAGCGGCGGTCGTGCAGGTGCACAAAGGAGCCGGTCGAGGCCCGCGCGAACCCCTCACGGACAGAGGAAGCCAAGGAGGAACCCCGATGCCCACCCATCTTCGTGCACGCCTGTCCGCCCTGATCGCCGCCTGCGGGCTGGCGTTCGCCGGCCTGGTCTCGCCGGCCGCGGCGGGCACCCCGTCGTCTCCCGAGATCACCGACCGCGCCGGTGACGCGAACTACGTGAGCGACCTCGGGGGGCAGGCCCCCGGGACGGTCCCGGGCACCGGGGAGGCCCAGGCGGACTGGGCGGACATCACGTCCGTGTGGGTGAGCACCGACTTCCACCTCGCGCCGGCTACCGTCGACGGCGTCCGTGGGAGGAAGAAGGTGCCGTACGGGTTCGCCGTGCACGTGGCGCTCGCCGGCACCCCGGAGGGGGTCGGGAACAACATCGCGTACGAGGTCCAGTGGGCGTGGAACAACTGCACGTACTCGGTGGTAGTGCAGCTCCCCGGCGCCGCGCCCGACTCCCGGCGCACGCAGCTCTACGAGGACTGCGCCGCCGCCCAGAACTACTACGACCTCGGCTCGCCGCAGATCCAGGGCAACGTCGTGACCGCGCACGTCCCCTTCGCGGTGGACCTCGCGTTCTTCTCCCTCTTCCCGGGGGCGTCGCTCGCCGAGATCCGCGCCTGGTCCGGGCACTACGTCGACGGGGGGTGGCCGTCGGCGTACCGGCCGGTGACGCGCCGGTACTCGGTGATCGACTACGCCCCCAGCGAGGGAGACCTCGGGTACTTCGAGCTGGCGAGCGACCTCGAGCCCACGTTCATCCCGGCGGAGGACGAGCTCCCGGCGGGGCACGTGGTCACCCTCGCCGGCGGGTCCCAGGGGGACGGCCTCCCGGCGGAGCGCGCCCCGCTCGCGATCCCGCGCGGGGTCGTCGTGGGACCGGACGGCTACGTCTACATCGCCGACTTCTTCCACCACCGCATCCGGCGCGTCGGCCCGGACGGCCGCATCGAGGCGTTCGCCGGCATGGTCATCGGCAACGGCGGCGACGGCGGGGATGCCCTCCTCGCGCACCTCGACCGCCCGATGGGGATGGACTTCGACGCCGAGGGCAACCTCTACGTCGCCGACGGCGGGAACCACCGCATCCGCAAGATCACCCCCGAGCGCATCATCTCGACCGTCGCCGGCAACGGCGTCCGCGGCTTCGGCGGCGACGGCGGGAAGGCCACGAAGGCCCGCCTGAGCTTCCCCGGCGACGTGGCGGTGGACAGCAAGGGGAACGTCTACATCGCCGACACCGAGAACCGGCGCGTGCGCCGGGTCGACGCGGCGACCGGACTCATCTCGACCTACGCGGGCGGAGGGTCCGTCACGTTCACCGAGGGCGCGCAGGCGACCTCCGTCCCGATCGACGGCCCGCAGAGCATCGCGATCGGGCCGAACGACGACCTGTACATCGGCGGGTCGTGCCGCGTCTACCGCGTCGACGCCTCGACCCAGGCCATCACCCGGCCGGTCAACGGCGGCTGCGGGGCGAACGGGGACGGCGGGCCCGCCGCCGTCGCACAGCTGGGTGGCACCGTCGCGGGCCTCGACGTCACCGACGACGGCCGCCTGTGGATCTCCGACACCGCCGGGCACCGGGTCCGCGTCGTAACGGACGGCATCATCGAGACGGTCGCCGGCACGGGAGCGACGGAGGCGAACGTCGAGCAGGGCATGCCGGCCCTCGAGGTCAACCTCGACCTCGTGTGGGGGACGTCCGTCGACGCCGACGGCAACCTCTACGTGATGGACCAGGGAAGCATCGGCTCGGAGGGCCACGACCGCGTCCTGCAGGTCCGGCCCGACGGGACCACGCGCGTCTTCGCGGGCAACGGGAGGTCGGAGCCCACGATCGAGGACGGCGACCCGGCCGCGAGCGCGTCGTTCGTCGAGATCGAGAGCGTGGAGTACGACGCACAGGGGCGCCTCTACGTGGCCGAGGCCCCGGCCACCGCGGGTGGCGGCCGCATCTGGCGGATCGACCCCGACGGAAGGATCCACCTCGCCGCGGGGAACGGCCTGGCCGACCCCGACGACGGGCCGGACGTGGACGGCCCGGCCACCGAGTCGCCGATCAGCCATCCGCTCGCGATGGAGTTCGGTCCCGACGGCACGCTCTACATCGCCGACGTGGGGGCGCGGCAGGTCAAGGCGTACGACCCGGACACCGGCAGGCTCACGGTGGCGGCCGGCGAGAAGTCCGAGGTGCTCTACGGCGAGCAGGAGGAGGTCATGGCGCCCGACGAGGCGGACCTCTACTTCCCCAAGGGGCTCGCCGTGGCGCCGAACGGCGACGTGTACTGGTCCGAGGCGGGCTACGGCGCCCTGGACATCACGCGGATCCGCCGCCTGCACGACGGCGCCGTCGAGATGGTCGCGGGCACGCTCGGGTACGCCAGCCCCGGGGCCGGCTTCGGCGGGGACGGCGGCCCCGCGCGCGACGCGAGCTACGGCGACGTCCACGGCCTCGACTTCGACGAGGCCGGCAACCTCCTCGTCGCCGACACGACCAACGCCCGCGTCCGGCGCGTCGACGTCTCCACCGGACGCATCTCGACGATCGCCGGCGACGGCGCGCACACGAACCGCGTCGGGACGATCGACGTCCTCTCGTCGTGGACGTGGGCCGACGACGTGGTCGCCGCGCCCGGCGGCGGCACCTTCGTGATCGACAGCGGCGACCGCTACGTCGACGACGACTTCACGGGGCCGTACGTGGACTACGTCTCGCCATCGGGGATGACCTCCCACGTCGCCGGCACGGGGACGATCGACCTGACCGGCGACGGCCCCGCGCTGGCCACCCCCCTCCTGCAGGTCCGCTCCGCGGCGCTCGGGCCGCAGGGCCTCGCGATCGCCGACTACCACCGGGTCCGCCTCGTCACCCCGCCGGAGGGGGGCTGGCCCGACCCTGCACGCGAGGTGGTGTGCCTCCCGAATCAGACCGACAAGGCCGCCGACGCCCGCACGCGCATCGCCCTCGGCTTCTTCGGCGGCAACAACCCGAGCTTCGACCTTCGGGAGACGACGCTCGCAACCGAGGGCGCCGACCTGGTCGCCACGGTTCGGGTGGAGGACCTGGACCCGGTGTGGATGCACGTCCACTACGACCCGCAGCACCAGACGGCGGCGTGGGGGATGATGATCTGGTCCCCCTCGATCCCCGCGATCAACATGGGCGGGCAGAACCCCAGCAGCCGCTACCGCTGGCTCGGCGCCTTCGCCCCCGTGAACGTCGACACCCCGACGGCCACCGCTCCGGTGTCGTTCGAGTACGGCTCGTTCAGCAGCGCCGCCGGGATCGGCGAGCAGGGGACGCCGGAGTCCTACTCGCTGAAGCGGCTCGGGCCGGCGACGGGGTCGATGGACTTCGAGAAGGACACGATCACGATCCGGGTGCCGCTCTCGGCGCTGGGCCTCGAGCCCGGCGAGCGGATCACCTACCAGGACGGCCTCTCGGGCGGCGTGCTCCAGTACGCCACCACCTCGGGCACCGAGAAGCCGATCTTCGTCGCCGACGCGATGCCGAGCGGGCAGAAGTTCCGCTCGGTGGAGATCGGCAGGAGCTGCCCCGACGGGTACGTCTGAGGCCTACGCCCGAGACGCCCGGCGGATGATCAGCGCGTCGCCCTGGCCGCCGCCGCCGCAGAGCGCCGCGCCGCCGAGCTCCGCCCCGCGCCGCCGTAGCTCGTGGGCGAGCGTGAGCACGAGGCGTGCGCCGCTCATCCCGATGGGGTGGCCGAGGGCCACCGCGCCGCCGTTCACGTTCACCGTGTCCTCGGACGCGCCCAGCATCCGGGCCGCATTGAGGGACACCGCCGCGAACGCCTCGTTGACCTCGAGGAGGTCAAGGTCCGCCGCCGAGAGCCCGGCCTTCTTCAGCGCCGCCTCCATCGCCATCGCCGGGACGGTGTGCAGGTAGGCGAACCGCTCGGCGCTCATGCCGTGCGCGACGATCTCGGCGAGCGGCTCCACGCCCAGCTCCTCGGCGCGCTCGCGGCTCATCACGACGAGCGCGGCGCCGCCGTCGGAGATCTGCGACGCGTTGCCGGCCGTGATGGTGCCGTCCTCCTTGAAGGCGGGCCGCAGGGACGCGAGCGACTCCTCGGTGGTGCCGGGGCGGACGCCCTCGTCGCGGTCGACGATCACCGGGTCACCCCTTCGCTGCGGCACCTCGACAGGGACGACCTCTTCGGCGAGCCGCCCCTCGTCCCACGCGGCCTGCGCGCGGGCGTGGCTCCGCGCGGACCACGCATCCTGCTCCTCGCGGCCGATCCGGAGCTCGGTGTTGACCTCGTCGGAGTCCTCGCCCATGTGGTGGTCGCTGAACGTCGACCACAGCCCGTCGTAGATCATCGAGTCGACGAGCTCGCCGTCGCCCATCCGGACGCCCCACCGCGCCTGCGGGAGCACGTAGGGGGCGTTGCTCATCGACTCCATGCCGCCGGCGACCGCGACCTGGATCTCGCCGGCGCGGATCAGCTGGTCGGCGAGCGCGACGGCGTTCAGCCCCGAGAGGCACACCTTGTTGATGGTGATCGCGGGGACCTCCTTCGGCACGCCCGCGGCGATGGCGGCCTGCCGGGCGGTGATCTGGCCGGCCCCGGCCTGCAGGACCTGGCCCATGATCACGTAGTCGACCTGCTCACCGGCGATCCCCGAGCGAGCGAGAGCCTCGCGGATCGCGCGGGCGCCCAGCTCTGTGGCGGAGAGGTCCTTGAGGCCGCCCCCGAACTTCCCGATCGGCGTCCGTGCGCCGGCGACGATGACAGATCCAGGCATGGATGGTCCTTTCCTCTCGGTCCCTAGATTCTAGCCATCCTCTGGCGGTGATCCCCCTGGAGCCCGTCCGTGGATCGTTCGCCTATCCGGACCACCCCTGGCTGTTCGGCCTCTCGGGCCTCGATCAGTTCCGCGCGTTCATGAAAGGGCAGGTGCCCTCTCTCGATGAGCTACTGCGGCCGGCGACCGTCGAGAGCGCCACGATCAACGCGCGGGAGGTGGCCACGACCACGATCGACGAGGCGCCCGCCGACGCGCACGCCTGAGACCGGGTTGCCGGCGGCGGAGAGCGGTGTCACCCTCGTCGGCGTGCCCCTCGAGGTCGATCCCGCGGTCTGGCTGGAGCCGGTCCGGGGCGGGTACCCGGACCTGCGGCTCCTCGGCCTCTCGGGAGAGGAGCAGATGGCGGCGTTCCTGGGAGGGCGCGCGCCTCGCCCGCCGATCCACCACCTCACGGGCATGATGCCCACCGAGGGTGGCGGCGGGGCCTCGACCTTCACGATGCCGGCGACCCCCTGGCTCCAGGCGCCGCAGGGGCCGGTGCTCCCCGGGGCCCTGGTGGCCCTCGCCGACGGTCCCCTCGGGATGGCGGTCCAGTCCGCGCTGCCACCCATGACCCCCTACACCACGGCCGAGATCTCGATGAACTACGTCCGCCCGGTCCCGGCCGACGGCGGAACGCTCGTCGCGCGCGGCCGGCTGATCCTCGCGGGTCGAAGCCTGGGGCTCTCCGAGACCCTGATCGAGGACGGGCGCGGGCGGATCGTGGCCCACGGCACGTCGCGGTGCGTGATCTTCGACCCCCTCGGGCCGCCGCCGGACCCACCGCCCGAGCTCGACCCCGTGCCGGCGCCCGAGCACCCCACCCCGGATCCCTACCTCCGCCCCGCCGCCGGAGCGGTGATCCCACAGGAGACCTGGGACTCCTCGAGCGGCCTCGAGGTCCTCTCCCGCCACCTGGCCGGCGAGCTGCCCGCGCCCCCCATCGCCCACCTCACCGGCCTGCGGCCCACGGCCGCCTCGGAAGGGATGGCCACGTTCGTCCTTCCCGCGAGCGAGTGGCTCTGCAGCCCGCTCGGCCGCGTGGAGGGGGGGATGATCGCGATGCTGGCGGACACCGTGATCCTCTCGGCGGTGCAAACGACGATCCCCGCCGGCACCTCGTTCGCACCACTCGACCTGAAGGTGAACTTCCTGCGGCCGGTATCGCCGGACGGGCGGGACGTGACGGGACGCGGAACGATCGTGCACCGCGGTCGGACGATGGCCGTCGGGCACGCCGACCTGACCGACGCCGACGGGAAGCGCGTCGCGATCGCCACGGGGACGGTGATGATCCTTCCGGACCGGCCGTGGCAGCCACAGTCACCGGTGGTGCCCCTCGACGAGAGCGGCGAGGGGCCCGCACCTTCGGATTAGACGGAAGACTCGGTCTGGGCGACCGGCCGCTCACGGCGGTGGATCGCTCCCCGGATCACCAGGAGGATCTCCTCGCCCACGAGCTCATCGCGCTCGAGCAGCGCGTCGCGGAGCGCCATCACGATGTCGTCGTTCTCCTTCAGGACCGCCTCGGCGCGAACGCGCTGCTCGTTCATGAGCCACTCGACGCGCCCCCGCGTCGCCGGGTCGGCGAGCACCCGGCCGGTCAGGTTCCGCGTGGACACCGCGCCCTCGATCACGGCTTCGAGCGAGACGAGCGAGCCGCCCATGCCGAGCGCCCCCACCATCGTGGCGGCGATCTCGGTCGCGGCGGTGAGGTCCGCCGCCGGTCCGGTCCCGGTCTCGCCGAGGAAGATCTCCTCGGACGCGAGCCCCCCGAGGCTGATCGCGATCAGGGCCTCGAGCTCGGACCGCGACTTCGTGAAGCGCTCGTCGATGTCGCCGTGCGCGAGGAGGCCGAGCGAGGCCCGGCGCTTGATGATCGAGAGCACCTCGAGCCGGCGCGTCGTCCCGAGGACGTAGGCGATCGTGGCGTGCCCCGCCTCGTGCGTCGCCACCGAGATCCGCTCCTCGTCGGTGTAGACGACCTGCGACTTCAGCCCGATCTCCTCGGCCAGCTTGGCCTCGTACACGTCGGTCACCCGCATGGAGTCGCGGCCGTGCCGGAGCGCCACGAGGAGCGACTCGTCGAAGAGGTGCTCGATCATCACCGGCGTGTAGCCGAGGGTGTCGTGCGCCAGCCGCTCGCGCATCTCGTCCTCGTCGAGGGTCGCGTCGTGCGACTTGCGCTCGAGGAAGTAGTCGATGAGCTCACGCCGGCCCTTCTTGGTGGGGAGGTCGAAGTAGAGCCGCCGGTCGAACCGGCCCGGCCGCAGGAGGGCCGGGTCGAGCGAGTCGGCGCGGTTCGTCGCCGCGATCAGCAGCATGTTGTGGTACTCGGGCTTGCGCGTCTGGATGCGCTTTCCGGCCGGCAGGTAGCCGTTCAGCCACTCGACGACGCGGTCCTTCATGCGGTTTCGGAACGTGGGCTGGTCGAAGGACTGCATCTGGATGAGGAGCTCGTTCACCATGCCGCCGGTGCCCGACGAGACCATCCGGTTCATCGTGCGCCCGTGACCCCCGGCGGGGCTGGCGCCCGACATCGCCCCGCGGTCCACGCCGATCGCGTCGATCTCCTCGATGAAGCCGATGGCGCCGCCCTCCTTCCTGGCGGCCTTCCGCATCGCCTTGAAGAACGAGCGGATCTTGACGTTCGTCATCCCGTACCACATCGACTGGAAGGCGGGCGCCGACGCGAACAGGAAGGGGACGCCCGCCTGCTTGGCCATCGCCTTGGCCATGAAGGTCTTCCCGGTCCCGGGCGGGCCCTCGAACAGGACGCCGCGCCTCGGGTTGCCGCCCAGCTTGTTCCGGAAGGTGGAGTAGCCGAGGAACACGTTGAGGGTGCGAACCACCTCGTCGACCTGGCCGTCGAGCCCCTTCACGTCCTCGAGCCCGACCTCGATGTGCTCGGGGCGGACGAGCGAGTGGGGTGAGCGGCCGCTCCCGAGCGGCAGCAGCAGCATGACCCCGAGCAGGAGGATGAGCACCAGCCCCGGGAGCCAGAGCATCGCGTCCTCCCCGAAGCTCGGCAGCGCGATCGGGTTCCCGCTCGCGAACCGGTACCAGAGGTAGCCGTCGATGATCCCGACGACGAGCACCAGCCGGATGATCTTCCGCCGGCGCGTGCGATCGCGGACCCGGGCCACGTCGGCTCTCCCCGCCTCGATCAGCTTCGACTGGCCGAGGAGCGAGACCACCTCGCTCGACGTCCTGTTCGCCCCCTGCTCCGCGCGCTTGCCCATCGACGCCCCCTCCACGGGTCGAAACCTTCGTCCCCGATACACGAAAGCCCGGCCGCCACGAGGGCGGCACGGGTCCGGTCTTCATTCTGTGGCATGGCTCCGGTTCTGAACACCCGTCCTTTTTGACTAGTCCGTGTCCGCCCTTTCTGACTAATTCACGTTCGTCGGGGGTAGGAAGGCCGTGGCAGGCGAGGGGAGGGGGCGAGGTGCCTCGACGGAAGCGACCGCCGGCCGCGGCCGGCACGACTCGCCTTCTGGGCGGGCTGCTGCGAGACCTTCGGAGGGGGGCCGGGTTCCGGTCGGCGAGAGCGGCGGCGACCGTCCCCGGCTCACCCGCGGCGACCCAGACGCTCTACGCGTACGAACGTGGGAGCCTGCTCCCGACCCTGCCCCAGCTGCTCGACCTCGTGGAGTTCTACGCCGACCAGAACGGGCGGTCTCCCGACCAGAGCGCCCGGGCGGTGGCGACCATCTGTGCCGCGCTGTCCGGCGACGCGTACGATGTGTCGCGCGCGCTCGCGCTGACGCGCTCGCTCATGCCCCACCTGCCCACCGACGGACGCGGGGGAGCCCGATGAAGCTGACCGACATCGATCACGTGGGGATCGCGGTGGCCGACCTCGATGCCGCCGTCGAGCACTACCGCACCTCCCTCGGGGTCGAGCCGACGCACCGCGAGACGATCGAGGCGCAGGGGGTCGAGGAGGTGCTCTTCCGCGTTGGGACCTCCTACATCCAGCTCCTGCGGCCCCTCGGGCCCGACACCCCCGTCGGCCGGTTCCTCGCGAGCCGGGGGGAGGGGGTGCATCACGTCGGCTACCGCGTCGACGACGTGGCGGACGCGCTGCGGCACCTGAAGGAGGAGGGTGTGCCCCTCGTCGACGAGGAGCCCAGGCCGGGGTCGCGTGGCACTACCGTTGCGTTCGTGCACCCGAAGGGCTTCCTCGGGGTGCTCGTGGAGCTCGTCCAGGAATAGGGGCTACTCCGGGAGGCCGGTGAGCCCCTCGGCCGGCGCCGAGACGAGCGCCGCCATGTTCCCCTCGGGATGCCGGTTGTCCGCCATCAGCTGGTGCGCCGTCGGGATGTCGGCGAACGAGAACGTGCGCGCGAGGCAGGGGTCGATACGGCCGTCGATCACGAGCTGGTTGAACGCAGCCGACTGCGCGTCGTTGGCGAAGTGTGACCCCTGGAACCTCTTCTGCCGCATCCACAGGTAGCGCAGGTCAACCACGGCGTTGTACCCGGTCGTGCCCGCGCAGATCACGACCATCCCCCCGGTGTCGCACACGAAGATCGAGGTGGGGATCGTCGACTCGCCCGGGTGCTCGAAGACGATGCGTGGGCTCTTCTTCTCCCCGACCGCGTCCCAGATCGCCTTGCCGAACGACTTCGCGCCGGTCGCCCATTCCCCGTAGGCATCCTCGTCGCTCCAGTGCGGGGGGAGGCCCCAGTGGCCGAACTCGCGCCGGTCGATCGCGCCCACCGCGCCGAGCTTCCGGCAGAACTCCGCCTTGTCCTCGGAGGACACCACGGCCACGGCCTTCCCCCCGACCTCGCGCACGATCTGGATCGCCATCGAGCCGAGGCCTCCCGCGCCGCCCCAGACCAGCACGACATCGCCCTCGCGCACGGTGTGCGGGGGCCAGCCGAGCAGCATCCGGTAGGCGGTGGCGCCGACGAGCGTGGGGGCGGCGGCGGCCTCCCACGTGAGCTGGGGCGCCTTCGGGAGGCACTGGTGCGCCTGCACCTTGGTGAACTGCGCGAACGAGCCCCAGTTCGACTCGTAGCCCCAGATCCGGAACGACGGCTGGTACATGGGGTCCTCGGTGCCGTCGGCCTCGGGGTCCCACTGCCCGCAGTGGACGACGACGTGGTCGCCCACCCGGAGGTTCGTGACCTCGTCGCCGACCGCGTAGACGATGCCCGACGCGTCGGAGCCGCCGATGTGGAAGTCGTCGGGCTCGCCGAACCGCGCGTGGAGCGCGCAGACGTCGACCGGCGTGCCACGGGCGGCCCACACGTTGTTGTAGTTGACGCCCGCCGCCATCACGAGCACGAGGGCGTCGCGCGGGCCGGGCTCGGGAACGGCGACCTCCTCGACGGCGAACGCCTTCTCGGGCTCGCCGAACCGCTCGGGCCTGATCACCTGGGCGACCATGCGCGCGGGCACTTCGCCGAGCGGCGGGATCTCGCCGATCTCGTAGACATCCTTGGGCACGGGTGGCACCTCCGTCGTCGGGTCTGGGTCGCCTGGCTTCGGTTTGTTACCCGAGGGTAGGTTAGCGGAAACGGCCGAGCGAGCGCGACGCGGGCCGGATACCATCCGGCGGTTGCCGGACGAGGAGGCGAGATGGTGTTCCAGAGCGACGACGGCAGATCCGCGATGTGGCGGGTCCCCGAGGACGCCGACCTGCTGGAGTCGGTCACGCAGGCGGTGACGGAGCTCGGCGTGAGCGCCGGCTCGCTGCAGGTGATCGGGGCGGTGAAGAAGGTCGTGCTGGGCTACTACGACCAGGACACCAAGCAGTACGGGTTGCTCGAGCCGGAGGGCCACTTCGAGATCGCCTCGGGGCTCGGAAGCGTCTCGATGAAGGACGGCGCCCCGTTCGTCCACCTGCACCTCGTGTGCTCGGGCGAGGACGGCGCATCGATCGGCGGGCACCTGATGCCCGGCACGATCACGTTCGTCGCCGAGGCGACCGTCACCCACCTCGGCGGCCCGGCGCCCGAACGCGTCCCCGACGCGTCCACGGGCCTGGCGCTCTGGCCGGCCGGATAGGGCGGGCGCGGCCACCGTCGACCCGTACCCGGTTCACTAGACTGGCGGGCGCCGGGTGCAACCGAACGGGAAGGGTGAGGGATGGCGAAGACCGAGCACGAACCGGACGTCGACCGAAGGCTCTCGGAGCTGGAGCAGCTGCACCGGACCGCCGAGCTGGGCGGGGGCGCGGACGCGATCGAGAAGCAGCACGCCCGCGGCAAGCTGACCGCGCGCGAGCGTCTCGACCTGCTGCTCGACCCGGGCTCGTTCGTCGAGACCGACAAGCTCGCCCTCCACCGGGCGACCTCGTTCGGGATGGACAAGAACCGGCCCTACACCGACGGCGTGGTCACGGGCTGGGGCACGATCGACGGGCGGAAGGTGTTCGTCTTCTCCCAGGACTTCACCGTCTTCGGCGGGTCCCTCGGTGAGGTGATGGCCGAGAAGATCTGCAAGGTGATGGACATGGCGGTCGCGGTGGGGGCGCCGGTGATCGGCCTGAACGACTCCGGCGGCGCGCGCATCCAGGAGGGCGCCTCGTCGCTGGCCGGGTACGGCACGATCTTCGACCGGAACGTGCGCGCCTCGGGCGTGATCCCGCAGGTCAGCCTCATCATGGGGCCCTGCGCCGGCGGAGCCGTCTACTCCCCCGCCGTGACCGACTTCATCTACATGGTGAAGGAGACCTCGCACATGTTCATCACCGGACCCGAGGTCATCAAGACCGTGACCGGCGAGGACGTGACGTTCGAGGAGCTCGGCGGCGCCCAGACCCACGCGAGCCGCTCGGGCATCGCCTCGTTCATCGCCGAGAACGAGGAGGACTGCCTGCAGCAGGTCCGCTACCTGCTCTCGTTCCTCCCGTCGAACAACCTCGAGGACCCCCCCGCGTACGCGCCGACCGACGACCCGGAGCGCCGGTCCGAGGAGCTGAACACGATCGTCCCCGCCTCGCCCAAGGAGCCCTACGACATGAAGCAGGTGATCCGGGCCGTCGTCGACGAGGGGCACTTCTACGAGGTGTTCCCGCTGTGGGCGATGAACGTGGTCATCGGGCTCGCCCGGCTCGACGGCATGTCGGTCGGGATCATCGCGAACCAGCCGAAGGTGCTCGCCGGCACGCTCGACATCGAGTCGTCGGAGAAGGCGGCGCGGTTCATCCGGTTCTGCGACGCGTTCAACATCCCGATCCTCACGTTCGTCGACGTCCCCGGGTTCCTGCCGGGGACCGCGCAGGAGTACGGCGGCATCATCCGGCGCGGCGCGAAGCTGCTCTACGCGTTCACCGAGGCGACCGTGCCGCGGATGACCGTGATCACGCGCAAGGCGTACGGGGGCGCGTACGTGGTCATGAACTCGAAGCACGTACGGGCCGACGTCTCGCTCGCGTGGCCGACCGCCGAGATCGCGGTCATGGGCTCGGAGGGCGCCGTCAACGTGATCCACCGGAAGAAGATCCAGGAGGCGGAGGACCCCGAGGCGAAGCGCCGGGAGCTGATCGCGGAGTACGAGGAGCTGTTCTCCAACCCCTACCGCGCGGCGGAGCGCGGCTACGTCGACGACATCATCGAGCCGGCCGACACGCGGCGGCGGCTGATCCAGGCGCTGCGCGTGCTCCGAACCAAGCGCGAAGCCGTGCCGGCCCGCAAGCACGGGAACATCCCGCTGTGAGGACCTGATGGCCCGTTACGAGCTTCCGGGCGGCCTCTCCCCGCGGGAGCAGCGCGTCGCCCTGGCCGCCCTGGAGCGCCTCGTGGAGCTCGAGCGGCCGCGCCTCACCGCGTGGACGCTCGCGGGGCGAGCCGAGGCTCTGCGCATCGGGAGCCTCCATGCGCGCCACCAGGCCCGGGACCCCTGGGCCTTCCGCGCCCGACTGCCCTTCGCCCCCGGCGGCACGCAGCCGCAGGTGGGCCGGGGCGATTCGCGCTAGCGGTCGGCGCGAGGCGCGGCCGCGCGGCCGCGCGGCCGGGTCGCCTACAGCCCGCTGATCGCCCGGATCCGGTTGTTCGCGGCGTCGGCCACGTAGAGCGTGCCGTCGGGCCCGAAGTCGAGCCCCATCGGGTTGCAGAACGAGGCGTCGGCCGCGGCGCCGCCGTCACCCGAGAACGCGCATCCCTCGTGGCTGTACTGGTCGCTGTAGCTGCCCGACCCGGCGACGGTGGTGATCGTTCCGTTCGGCGCGATCCGCCGCACGCGGTGGTTGCCCGAGTCGCCGATGTAGATCGAGCCGTCCGGCCCGATCGCGACCCCGTGCGGGACCGCGAGCATCGCCGCGGTGGCCGCCCCGCCGTCGCCGTCCCACCCGAGGGCCCCGGTGCCCGCGACCGTTGTGGTCGGGTTCGTGGGCTGCGTCAGGTCCACCTTGCGGATACGGGAGGCCACCGGGAACCCCAGCGGATCCTCGGGGTTGACGAGCGCCTCGTAGCCGGTCTCGGTGATGTAGAGGGACCCACCGGCCACGGCGAGGTCGCCGGGACCGCACAAGAGGGTCGCCCTGCCGGGCCCGTCGCTCGACGTCCCGTTGCAGTCGGAGCTGAGCGGCACCCCCGCCACGACGGTGACGAGCCCGGTCGAGGGCTCGGCCCTGACGACGATGTTGGCCGACTCGTCGCTCACGTAGATCGCCCCGCCCCCGTCCGTCGTCACGCCGGTCGGGGTCGACAGGTTGAACTGGCTCGCCGGCGCGTCCGCGGAGACGCTCCCGGTGCCGAGGATCGTCTGGATCTGGTCGGGCTTGATCTCCACGGGCCGGTCGGACAGCGGGAACGCGACGAACGTCGAGCTGCCCATGTTCACCTGCCGGATGCGCCCCTGCCCGGCGTCGGCGATGTAGAGCTGGGTGCCGGTCCGGTCGAGGGCGATGGACATGGGCTGGTAGAAGTCGGCCTTCGTCGCGAGGCCGCCGTCACCGGCGCCGCCGGCGAGCAGGTAGGGGTCGCAGTCCTCGCCCGCGCACCCTCCGCCGGCCACCGTGGTGATCGTGCCGTTGGGCGCGATCTTGCGGACGCGCCGGTTCCCGTACTCCAGGACGTACCGGTTCCCGAAGCGGTCGACCTCGACGTCGACGGGGAAGTTCAGCTGCGCGATGGTGGCGTCCTTGCCGTCGCCCGAGAACCCTCCTCGCGGGGTGAGCCCCTCGGTCATCGTGGCGCTGTACATGAGGTTGAAGGTCCGGGCCACGCCGGCCGGGCCCGAGTAGCCGTTGCCGGCGATCGTGGCGACCTTGCCCTGCGCGTCGATCGCGCGGACCCGCTCGTTCCGGACGTCGCTCACCGCGACCACGCCCGAGGGCGAGACGGCGATGCCCTGGCCGGTCCAGGTCCCGGTGGGCTGCGAGAATGAGAAGCGCGCTTGCTTCGCGGAGGCCCCGTCGCCGGAGAATCCCGCCCCGGTGCCGAGGCCGCCGACGTGACGAACGATGCTCGCCGGCGTGGCCGGCGCGTCGATCTTCTGGACGCGGCTCCAGGGGTCACTGAAGCTCCCCCCGCCCTCCATGAAGTACAGGTCGCCGTTCGCGGCGAACGCCATCTCGACGACGACCTGCACGCGCGCGTCGGAGGCCGGACCGCCCTCGCCCTGGCCGGGGAAGTCCGCGTACTCGAACGCCTTGCCGAGGATCACCCGGTAGCTGTTCTGCGCCTGATCGAGCTTGAGGATCTGGGCGACGTCGGCGATGTAGAGCTCGTCGGAGGGGCTCACGGCGATCCCCCAGCCGTTCCCGTTGATCCCCGAGTTGACGCCGATCGGCGTGGTCTCGACCGGGGAACCGTCCTGCGCCCAGGTGAAGCATCCCGGGAACTCCTGGCTGCCACAGCCGGCGATCGTCGTGATCGTGCCCGCGGGCGTGACCTCGCGGATGCGGCGGTTCCACACGTCGGCGATGTAGAGGTTGCCCCGGGAGTCGAAGTCGAGGCTGCCGGGGCCCCACAGCTCCGCATCGGTCGCCGGCCCGCCCTCATCGGCTGGGTCGTACCCCTGCTCGCCCGTGCCGGCGACGGTGGTGATGTTGCCGGTCTCGAGATCGATCCGCTTCACCGTGTTGCCCCGGTTCTCCGAGACGTAGATCCCGCCGTCGGGGCCGATCGCGAGGCCGGCGATCGAGCGGAAGAACGCCGTGGCGGCCTGATCGCCCCCCTGCTCCGCGCACTTCGCGGGATCGGGGATGCAGGTGATGCCGCTGCCGGCGACGTGGTGGAGCACGCCGTCGGGCGTGCGCTTCCAAACGATGCCGTTACCGGGGTCGGCGATGTAGAGGTTGCCGTCGGCGTCGTAGTCGAGGCCGACCGGCTTCAGCGAGACCTCGGTGGCCGGCTGCCCATCGGGGATGCCCCCGGCGACCGTGTCGATCGTGGGCGTGTCGTTCGCCCCCGCCACGGTGGGGAGGGCCTGCAGCAGGACGATGAGAACGGCGAGCGTTCGGAAACGCATGGGGCGGGCTCCTTTCGCGTCTGTTCCTCTCGGGTTTCGATCTTCGGTCGATCTGCTCGAGGTCCCGATTCGCCCCATCGGGGAGCCTTTCCTTTGTGCGCCCGCACTAAGACGTGGCCGGATTCGGTCATCCGGGGCGCCTTTCGGCGGCCGCGTGCGGACCGGTAGGCTATCGGGCGATGGCGGCCACGCGAACCCCGATGGCGATCGAGCCCGACGAGGATCGGCTCGAGGAGTGGTTCCGGGCCGAGGGGCTCTCGCCTCGATGGTGGGAGAACACGCCCGGCGAGACCTTCGAGCGCCACCGGCACGACTTCCACAAGGTGCTGTTCTGCGTGGCGGGCAGCATCACGTTCCACACCGACGATGGAGACATCCGGCTGGACCCCGGCGACCGGCTCGACCTCGACCCCGGGACCGACCACGCCGCCACCACGGGACCCGAAGGCATCCGCTGCGTCGAGGCGGCGCGGCTCGAGTGACCTCGGTCGCCTTCCACGTCGACCAGGCGCTCTTCCCGGTCCCGGGAGGCATCGGGACCTACATCCGCGAGCTGATCCCGGCGCTGCGAGCGGCCGACCCCTCGCTCGAGATCGTGCCCTTCCACGCGACCCTCCCCGACCCGGGCCCGGCGCCGTGGATTGAGGGCCTGCGGCGGGTCGTCCTGCCGGCCTCGATCCGGAGGTTGTATCCGGGGTGGGACCTGGCCGGCCGGCCGGCGCTGCCGGCGAGTCTCGGGAGCCTCGACCTGCTGCACGCGCCGCTCCCGGCAGCGATCCCGCCGCCCGGGCCCGGCCAGCGCCTCGTCGTGACGGTGCACGACCTCGCCTTCCGTTCGTACCCGCGCCTCTTCCCGCGGTCGTGGCGGATGCTCTACCGGCTGGGGACCCGGCGCGCGGCCCGGCGCGCCGACGCGATCATCGTCCCGTCCCGGAGCACGGCCCGAGACCTCGTCCGCTTCGACCGCGCCGACCCCGGGCGGATCCACGTCGTTCCGCTCGCCGCCTCGCTGCCCGAGACCGAGGTCGACCCCGACGACGTGCTGAAGCGCCTGAAGGTCCCCAAGCCCTACGTGCTGTTCGTCGGGACGCTCGAGCCGAGGAAGAACTGCGTCCGTCTGGTCCGGGCCTACCGCCGCTCCGTCGCGCGCGCCGGATTGCCGCACGCGCTCGTGCTCGCCGGGCCGCTCGGATGGGGCACGCAGGGGCTCCACCGCGAGCTCGCCCTGCAGGGCCCCGGCGAGATCCACCTGACCGGCGGCGTGGGGGGCGCGGAGCTGGACGCGCTGTACCGCGGGGCGGACATCTTCGTGTATCCGTCCCTCTACGAGGGCTTCGGGCTGCCTCCGCTCGAGGCGATGGCGCGGGGGGTTCCGACGATCGCCTCGGCGACCTCCTCGCTCCCGGAGGTCACGGGCGACGCCGCGCTCGCGGTCGACCCGGGCTCGGTGCTGCACCTGGCAGACGCGATCGAGCGCCTGCTGACCGACCGGGTCGAGCGCGAACGCCTCGCCGCCGCGGGCCGCGAGCGCGCCGCCGCGTTCACCTGGGGGCGGACGGCCCGCATGACGCTCGACGTGTACGAGTCGGTCCTGTAAGCGAGAGCGCCGCGAGCGTGCCGTTCGCCGCTGATCGCGGCGGCCCTCCGATACACTCCTGGACGCATGAAGGTCTCGCTGATCGCCACCGTGAAGGACGCCGGCGCGCACGTCGGCGACTTCCTCGACTCGGTGCGCGCGCAGACGCGGCCGCCGGACGAGATCGTGATCGTCGACGGCGGCTCCACCGACGGAACGGTGGAGGTGCTGCGCGCGGCCGACGACGTCGCGGTGCTCGAGGCGCCGGGCGCGAACATCTCGCGAGGACGGAACCTCGCGATCGAGGCGGCGATGCACGAGGTGATCGCGGTCTCCGACGCCGACTGCGTCCTGTCCCCGAACTGGCTGGAGGACCTCCTCGCGCCGATCGAGCGCGGGGCCGACGTGGCCATGGGGTTCTACCGCCCGATCGTCGGGTCGCTCTTCGAGGCGGTCGCGGCGGGCGTCGCCCTGCCCGAGGCCGACGAGGTCGATCCCGGCCGGTTCATGCCGTCCTCGCGCTCGGTCGCGTTCCGGCGCGAGGCCTTCGAGCGCGGCGGACGCTACCCGGAGTGGCTCGACGTCGGCGAGGACATGTACCTCAACCATCGCTTCCGCGAGCTGTTCCTCGAGATGCGCTTCGTCCCCGAGGCGGTCGCCTACTGGCGCATGCGCCCGACCGTGGCCGCGACGTGGCTTCAGTACTTCCGGTACGCGCGCGGCGACGCGATCGGCGCAATGTATCCCGAGCGTCACGCTCTGCGGTTCGGCGTGTACGGGACGCTCGCGTGGGCGGCGCTGACCGGGCGCGGGGGGGCGCTCAAGCTGCTGGCCGCCGCCGCCGCCTGGCAGGCGGGCAAGCGCCTCCCTCGCACCATCCGGCTGGTCCGGGACCGCCCCGCCGAGCGAGCCCTGGCGGTCCCGCTCGTCCCGGCCCTGATCGCGTTCACCGACCTCGCCAAGATGGCGGGCTACGTCGCGGGGCTGCTCGAGCAGCGGCACTCGCCGCACGCGCCATCACCGGCCAGGGGCCCGCGCGCGGGGACGCCGTGACGACCCTGGAGGAGTTCCGGGGCCTCTTCCCGGCGCTCGAGCGGTACGTCTGGCTGAACAGCCCCACGGCTCCCCCCGCGGCGAGGCCCGTCTACGAGGCCGTCCAGGCCGTGCAGGCCGAGTGGCTCGAGGGGAAGATGGACTGGCACGCGTGGGAGGAGCACGCCTTCGCCTCGCGCCCCCTGTTCGCTTCGCTGATCGGCGCCGAGGCGGATGACATCGCCCTCGAGTCGTCGGTCTCGAGCGCGGCGGCGGCGGTGGCCGCGTCGCTCCCTCCGGGACGCGTGGTGGTGGGCGCGCCGGAGTTCCGCAGCAACCTCTTCCCGTGGCTGGCGCTGCGGGACCGCGGCTTCGAGGTCGTGGAGCTTCCCGCGAACGAGCACGGGGTCGTGCCCACCGACGCGATGCTCGCGGAGATCACCGACGGGACGGTGCTGGTCGCGCTCAGCTCCGTCCAGTCCTCGAACGGGTACCGGGCACGGCTCGACGATGTGGTCGAGCGCACCCACGCCGTCGGCGGCCGCGTGTTCGTCGACGCCTGCCAGTCGCTCGGTGCCCTGCGGCTCGACGTGCGGGCGACCCCCGTCGACTACGTCTCGACGCACGGCTACAAGTGGCTGCTGTCGCCCCGCGGCGCGGCGTGGTTCTACGTCCGGCCCGAGCGGCTCGAGGAGACCCGGGTGCTCGTCCCGAGCTGGCGCTCCGTCGACGACCCCTACGCCGACTACTACGGCGGCCCGATGGAGCTCTCGAAGACGGCGCGCAAGCACGACGCCTCGCTGGCCTGGTTCTCCTGGCCCGGCGCGCGGGCCGCGCTCGAGCTGCTCGCCTCGCTCGACGCGGACGAGGTCGAGCGGCGCTGCCTCGAGCTGGCGGCGGCGTTCCGGGAGGGCGCGGCCGCGCGCGGCTTCGCGGCCGTCCCCGAGGAGCTCCCGAGCCAGATCGTCGGCATCGAGGTCCCCGATCCCGGCGCGCTGATCGAGCGCCTCCGCGAGCGTCGCGTGGTGGCGGCCGTCCGGGGTGGCTTCCTGCGGGTGGGGTTCCACGCGTTCAACGACCGTACCGACGTCGAGACCGCCCTCGACGCGCTGGGCAGCGCGTAGACGCTACACTCCCGCGCGTGGAGGAGCAGTTCGGGCCCGGCGAGGGTCTCGACGAGCAGCACCTGCGGGCCCTCAAGGAGCGCATCGAGGGCTCGCCCTTCCACCGGTGGTCCGGGATGCGGCTCGTCGACGTCGGTCGGGGCGAGGCCCGCGTCGAGATGCGGATGGAGGACCACCACCTCAACCCCCAGGGCATCGCCCACGGCGGGATGATCGCCGCGGTCGCCGACACCGCGATCGGGCTCGCCCTCCGCTCGGTGCTCCCGGCGGGCAACACGCACCGCACCGCGCAGCTCAACGTGCACTTCCTGGCGAAGGGCGAGGGCGACCTGCTCGTCGGGAGGGGCCGTGCGTTCCACCGCGGCCGCCGCATGGGCTACGGCGAGGCCGACGTGCTCGACGCGTCGGGCAACCTGATCGCCCGCGCCACCGCAACGTTCATCGTGCTCCCCGCGCCGGGCGCCTTCTAGCGGCACCTGCTCCGCGCGCGACGACGGCGGCGCACTACGGCCCGGCGCGAGAGGAGACCGCCGGCTTCGATCCGGCGCGCCGCGGGGGTCCCGCCGAAACGGTACCGAGCACCCGGCCCTTGCGATCGAGGAACGTGATCTCGGCGCCCGGGCGGCCCTCGATCCTCCACCGCCCTCGATGGACCATCCGGTGGTGCGTCCCGCACAGGAGGACCAGGTTGTCGAGGGTGGTGGGCCCTCCGCGGATCCAGTGCTTGATGTGATGCGCCTGGGCGCTCCAGTCGCGGTCGCACCCCGGGAAGCGGCACGAGCGGTCACGGAACCGCACCAGGTCCTCGAGGGCCCCTCCCACCCGCCGGCCGCTCCGTCCGATGTCCACCGGCCGGCCGTCCTCCTCCTTCACCCATCGGACCTTGGCGTGGCAGGCCAGGCGCTCGACCGCGTCGTTGGTCAGCTGAACCCCCGAGTCGGTCTCGGCGATGCCGTCGCCCTCCCCGGACAGCACCGCGCCGTCCACGTGCACCACCATGGTGGGCTGGCCGGCCCTTCCCCCCGAGCCCCCGGTCGCCACCGCCTCCAGGGCATCGGCCATCCGGGCACCACGGCGGTCCCAGGCCTCCTCCTCGGACGGGGCCACCTTGTGGGCGGCGCGGTGGAGCGCTCCCTCGATGGCCGCCCCTTGCTCGGCCGCCAGAGAACCTTGGAGCTGCAGGAACCGCCTCTCGTCGTCCCACTGCAGGCGGAGGTAGCGCAGGGCGTGGTCGGGATGCTGCTCCCGATCGCGGCGGAGCCGCAGGTGCCTTCTGGCCTCGTCGTGAAGCCGCCCGGGCCGCATCCGTTGGGCCAGGTCGGCCCATTCATCGTCCAGCCCGGGATCGACGAACTTGGTGAGGATCCGCACCTTCTGCCACGAGAGCTTCCCCGCGGCACAGGCGGCCCGGATCCGGGGCAGCGTCCGCAGCGCCCTTCCCACCCGGAGCCACTCCATGGCCGTCCAGGTGCTCACCCCGCACCGCTCGGCGATGGCGCAGCTGATGTCGGGGACCTCGGCGTCGTCGATGCCCTGCTCGTCGTCGAGGCGGGCCGCCCCCTCGGCCCGGACCAGCTCGGCGCTACAGGCGTCGGCGTGGGCCCGGTCGAGCGCCTGCCAGGGCTCCTCGAGAGCGCGGGCGACTTCCATGCACCCGATCCTAGCGAGGGGGTCTGACATGATCCCCCCGAGCGATCGGTGGACGCTACCCGAGCTCGATCCCCAGGAGCCGCGCCGCGTTCCCCCGCAGGATCCGGTCTTTCGCCTCGTCCGGATAGCCGAGCTGGTCGAACTCCTCGAACCAGCGGTCGAGCGGGATGAACGGGTAGTCGCTGCCGAAGAGCGTCCGCTCGTTCAGGCGCTTTCCGGCCTCGCGCTTGACCTCGGGCGGAAGGTACTTCGGGGCCCAGCCCGACAGCTCGATCCACACGTTCGACTTGTGCAGCGCGATCGCGAGGCACTCCATGAACCACGGCCAGCCGAAGTGGGCGGCGATCCAGGTGACGCCGGGGAAGTCGGCCCCGAGCTGGTCGAGGAAGCCCGGGTGCGAGAACCGGATCTTGGTCCCGCCGGCCCCCGGCGTGCCCGCGCCGATGCCGCACGTCCCGGTATGGAACAGCGCGACCAGCCCACGCTCCTCCATCTGCTCCCAGATGGGGTAGTACCGGCCGTCGCCGGGCTCGAACGTCTGCATCGTCGGGTGGAACTTCAGGCCCTTCAGCCCGAGGTCGGCCGCCTGGTCCACGCGATCGACCGCGTTGTCGCGGTGGGGGTCCACCGATCCGAACCCCATCAGCACGCCGGGGTATCGCTCGGAGAGCCCCGCCAGCATCTCGTTCCCGAGCCAGGGACGCCCCGTCACGGTCTCGTCGTCCCAGTCGAGCACGACGCCGAGCACGTCGCGCTCCCGATACTCCTCCGCCACCTGGTCGAGCGTCCTGCGCTCCGGCGATGAGCGGAAGTAGCGCTCGGTGGCCTCGAGGTGCGGCCCGATCGCGTTGTCGAGCCACTCGTCGATCGGCAGGTGGACGTGCAGGTCGATCGCGCGCATCAGGGGTAGTCGTAGAAGCCCTTGCCCGACTTGCGGCCGAGGTAGCCGGCGTCGGCCATCCGCTTGAGGATCGGCGGCGGCGCGTAGAGGGGGTCGCGGAACTCCTCGAACAGCACCTCGGCGACGAACACCGCCGTGTCGATGCCGATGAAGTCGAGCAGCGTCAGCGGGCCCATCGGGTGGCTGAGGCCGAGCTGCACCGCCGTGTCGATGTCCTCCTTGGTGGCGAAGCCCTCCTCGTACATCCGGGCCGCGCCGTTCAGGTACGGGATCAGCAGCATGTTCACGATGAAGCCGGCCCGGTCCTTCGACACGACCACCTGCTTCCCCAGCCGCTCGCCCATGCCCCGCGCGAACGCGACGGTGTCGTCCGAGGTGGTCAGGGCGCGCACGATCTCGAGCAGCGCCAGGACCGGCACCGGGTTGAAGAAGTGCATCCCGATCACCCGGTCGGGACGGTTCGTGGCCTTCGCGAGCCGGACGATCGGCAGCGACGAGGTGTTCGACGCGATCACGGCCTCGTCGCGAAGCAGCTCGTCGAGACGCCGGAACACCTCGAGCTTCACGTCGATCTGCTCGACGACCGCCTCCACCACCAGGTCGGCGTCGGCGAGGTCGTCGAGCGACGTCGACGGCGTGATGCGCGTGAGCACCTCGTCCCGCTCGGCCTCGGTGAGCTTCTGCCGCTCGACCGCCTTGGCCAGCGAGCCCTCGTAGCGCGATCGCCCGCGCTTCAGCGCTTCCTCGTCGGCCTCGACGGCCACGACCTCGCAGCCGGCCTTCGCGCACACCTCGACGATGCCGGATCCCATGATGCCGATCCCGACCACGCCGACCTTCCGCACGTCCTGGGGGTTCATCCGGGTCTCCTTGCTCTCTCGGAGCCCCCAGCGTATCCGCGAAGGACGCGGGCCGCCAAAGCTACGGCTCGGGGCCGTCGTACTCGACGTTCTCCCAGCCGACGTCGCGGTACGGACGCTCGCGGGTCTGCTCCTCGAAGACGTGCGCGACGAGGCCCGGCGCCCGGGCGATCACGTAGAAGGCCTTCCCAAGGCGCCAGTCGAGGCCGAGCTCGAGCAGCAGCGCGGCCATCGCGCCGTCGACGTTCATCGCGAGACGGCGACCGAACGCCTCGTCGGTCGCCGCCTCGAACGCGAGGGCGAGCGCGCACCACTCGCCGTGGAACCCGAGCTCCTCCGCCACCTCGAACAGCCGCCCGGCGCGCGGGTCGCGGTCGTGAACGACGTGACCGAACCCCGGGAGGCGGCGGCCCTCCTGGCGGAGGCCCCGGCAGACCTCGAGGGCGGCCTCGGCCGAGGGCTTCCCCGTCTCCTTCGCGTCGAGGAGGACCCTCGCCGCCACGTCGACCGCACCCCCGTGGTGGTCGCCGAACCCGAGCGTTCCCGCCGCGACCGCCGCCTGGAGCGGCACCCCGGTCGAGGCGACGTAGCGCGCCGCGGCGACCGAGGGCGCGACCACCGAGTGCTCGGCGGCCGAGACGAGGATCGCGTCCATCAGGCGCCCCTCGTTCCCCCCGGGCAGATCGCCCGAGAGCAGCAGGTACACGACGTCGCCGAACGGGCGCCGCCCGATCAGCTCGACGAGGTCGTGGCCGCGGACGAGGATCTCGTTCGGACGGACGCGCCCGATCGCGGTTCGCCAGGAGGGCTCGGGGGTCACGCGCCGGAGGATACCGCGCGCAGGATTCCGGGTGCCCGACGGAGAACCCTTCCCCGAGACCACCGACGAAAGGACCACCACATGCGCCGTGCACCGCTGATCACGCTCGCCCTCGCGGGAGCGACCCTCCTCGCCTCCCTGCCCACCTGGGCGGGGGCCGAGGCGGACCTTCCGGTCTGCGACCAGCGGGCCCCGACGTTCCGGCCGGCCATCCGGCTGGGGAACGGCTTCGGCTACGAGCCGAGCATCGAGACGGACTCGAAGGGGACCATCTACGTGATGGCGCACAAGCTCTCGCTGGCGGCGGAGGGCTCGGGCGCGAGCGCGCGCACCGCGTCGTGGCTCTGGCGATCGACCGACGACGGCCGGACCTTCTCGGACATGGCCGGGCTCTCCGGCGCGACGAACCTCGCCTACGCCCTCGAGGGCGACGGCGCGGTCGATGCGATGGACCGCTTCTACTACGTCGACACCTGGGTCACCGAGAACCACTTCTCGCGGTACGTCGATCGCGGCGCCACGCTCGAGACGTGGCGGCCGTTCGTGCCGAGCATCGAGCCGGCCGACGACCGGCCGTGGGTCGCCGCGCACGGCGACGGCTACGTCTACTACTTCAGCAACCAGGGCGTGGGCGCCGGGCCCCGCCAGCGCCTCACGATCCACCGCTCGACCGACCGAGGGGAGACCTTCGACCCGGTCGGCTTCTCGTTCCCGAGCTCGCTCTGGGGGTTCCTCGACGCCGACCCCAACTCGCCGTACGTCTACGCCTTCATGGACGAGACGAACACGGCCA
>DASWKG010000144.1:0-2925 GCA_036396755.1 Actinomycetota bacterium | reverse complement strand
CCGCTGCAGCCGAGCCTCCTCGCGGGCCCCGCCGCCGCGGGCGGGGTCGTCGTCGCGTCCGACCCGCAGGGGGCCGTGACCGCGTTCGATGCCGGGACCGGCGAGCCGCGCTGGTCGATCGACCTCCGGATGCCGTCCGCGGGCTCGCCCCTCGTCCTCGGCGACCTCGTCGTGGTCGCCGCGCTCGGCAGGAACGAGGACGTGCTCCAGCGCGACTTCCGCCTCGCGTTCCTGCGTGCGGCCGACGGCCGCTACGTCGGTGCGTTCGAGCCGAACGGCGTCGCCCACTCCCTCGCCGGGTTCGCGGTCGCGGGCGACCGCCTGCTCGTCCCGGCGGTCACGGATACGAATGCCGTCTTCATCCTGGAGCTCGGGTGGCCGTGACCCGGCCCGCCGGGGTCTCGCGTGGGTGGGCCGCCCGGGTCCTCGGGCCGGTCTGGCGTGCGGCGGTCGTCGAGCCCGTGCGGGAGGGCCGGCTCCGGCTCGCCGGGGCGGGCCCCGTCGAGCAGCAGCTGGCTCGCGTCGGGCTGGTGCTCCTGCTCGGGTTGCTCGCGTCGGTGCTGTTCGCCGACCTGTGGCGGCGAGGCGACCTGGTCTTCGTGTCGGACTTCGAGGGGAGGAACGTGTTCGTGCCGGACGCGCTGCTCCCGGTCACGCTCCTCGCGATGGGGGTCGGCTGGTTCCTGTTCCTGTGGGGAAGCGTGCTGGCCTCCCCGGTGGTCCGGGCCGCCGGGGGCCTCCTGTTCCTCATCATCAACGGGACGATGGGGCGGCCGCTCGCGGCCGCGATCGGAGACGAGCCGGCGCTCAGGTGGGGCCCGGGGGTGGCGCGGGTCGCCTACCTCGCCGTCCCCACCCTCCTGCTGTTGGCTTCCATCGGGTCCGAGCGCTGGCGCCGCGTCATGCGGCCCGTCGTGTTCGTCGGGCTCGCGGCGGCCCTGGCGGCGCTGTTCGGGGCCCAGCTCTGGATCCACGTGGGGAACCTTCGCACCGGCATCCTCAACAGCGTCCCGCTGTTCCTCAACGGCACCATCGACGGGATCGCGCGGTTCCTGCTCCCGATGGTGTTCCTGGCGGTCGTCGCGCTGGTCGAGTTCGCCTACGACGTGTCGGAGGCGACCGTCGCCCCGGCGCTCCGCTCGACCGCCCGGGTCGCCAGGCTGCTGCTCGTCGGTGTGCTGGCCCTGAAGCTCTGGATCATCCTCGCCCGGCACCTCGGTGACTGGGGGACGTACCTGCGCGACCGGCCGGTCGCGAGCCTCCGGGTGGTGCTCACGCTCGGCGCGCTCGTGGGCCTGGCGATGCTCGCGCGCCGGTTCCACACGGGCGTCCGCGACGAGCAGGAGTTCGAGCGCGTGAAGGAGCGCGTGCTCTTCGGGGGCATCCTCGTGCTGGCCATCCCCGCGCTCAGCATCCTGCTCATGTTCCAGCTCGCGCAGACGATCCTGTCGCAGACGGAGTGGACGCCCGCCTATCGATTCATCATCTCGGCAGCGTCGAGGACAGAGTCGCTGTTCGAATACAGCCGCGCGGTGCTGTGGGGCTTGACGACGGTGGTCGGCGCGGTGCTGTGGCTGCGGCGCGGTGCCAGGCCGTGGCAGCGCGAGCTTGGCCTCGCGATGCTCGTCATCGGCGGGTGGAACATCCCGAACGTGATCTTCGCGTTCCTCAACCTGCGGCCCGGCTTCGGCTACGCCTTCCTGGACCTCGTGGTCACGCTGGGGGTTGCGGTCCTCTCCTTGGTCGCGTGGCGCCGCCTGCGCACCGGCTCGGCGCTCGCCCTGACGGCGCTCGCGCTCTTCAGCTGGCTGGCCGTGACCCAGGGCGACTTCATCGGCATCCTCGGCGGCTTCCTCGGGTTCCCGGCGGTCGTGGTCGTGGTCTTCGGTGTGCTCTTCGCCCTTCTCGCCGACTCGGCGCTCGCTTCCGGCGACGGGAAGCTCGTCCCCCGGGGGTCGCGGCTGCTGCTGTGGGTCGGCTACCTCACGCTGTCGGCGACGATCCTCAACTGGCTCCAGGTCTCCCACGGCGAGGACCTGTCCGCCGCGGTCACCGACGCGGGGTTCTTCGGGCTCGCGCTGCCCTTCGCCGTGTGGCTCGTGATCCGCTGGTGGGCCGACCCGACCGCCTCGAGGTCGGGCCCGGGCGCGGCCGCCCACGAGCGTCATGACGCCTGACCCGGTCGTACACTCGCCCTGATGTCGGCCGACACCGAGCGCTTCTGGCAGCTGATCCGACGGTACGAGGAGCATCCGGCCGAGCGTGAGGGCATCCTCCAGGAGGTCGGCGAGCGCTTCCAGAAGCCGGTCGCGATCCTGGTCGTCGACACGTGCGGGTTCACGCGGTCGGTGCGCGAGCAGGGCATCGTGCCGTTCCTCGTCCTGCTCGAGCGGCTCGAGCGGGTCGTGAACCCGCTGGTCGAGCGCTGCGGGGGCAGGCTCTTCCCTCGCGCGGCGGACAACTTCTTCGCGATCTTCGATGGCCCCCGCCAGGCGCTGGACTGCGGCGCCCTCATCCTCCGCGGCGTCGCGGCGCTCAACGAGGGGCTGCCGCTCCCCGAGCGGATGGCGGTCTCGATCGGGGTGGGCTACGGAGAGGTGCTCGTCGTCGGGCCCGACCTCCTCTACGGCGACGAGATGAACCTCGTGTGCAAGATCGGCGAGGATCTCGCCGACGACCAGGAGCTGCTGCTGACGCCCGCGGCCGCCTCGGCGCTCGGCGACGAGCTCGGCGAGGCCGAGGAGCGGCACTTCTTCATCTCCGGGGTCGAGATCGTGGCGTACCGGCCCGACGGGATCCTCGGGTAGCGCTCGGTTCTTGTGCACCTGCACACAGGGTTCGCGCCCCCCGGCGCCGAAGCTGGCCACAGGTTCCCTTTCTGAGGAGGTCAGGCATGACTCGTCTGTTCGTTCGGGCTTTCGCCGC
>DASWKG010000143.1:0-20654 GCA_036396755.1 Actinomycetota bacterium | reverse complement strand
AGCGGAGTCATGGCGACCGCCAGGCCTACACCGGCGCCAGCGACAGCCAGCCCCACCAGCGCGGCGACACGACGTTGGTTCACATGAGACAGACGAAACAAACAGTTCCTCGGTTCACATTACGCGGCCAGACGACCCTGGATCGCGACGCCACAGCCCACGGGCCACCCCCGCCTGGCCTTGGGTAGGAGTGGTTGGTAAGAACAGTCGCTCCAAGCCCAAGGCGAGTGTGACCAAGACTGTGACCAAATCCGGGCGCTGAACGAGTGTTCGAGAGGTGTCTCCGCGTTTCCCCTGCTCAGTGGTGTCGGAGGGGAGAGTCGAACTCCCACCCGGTATTACCCGGACTAGGCCCTCAACCTAGCGCGTCTACCAATTCCGCCACTCCGACGTGACCACCCGAGTATAGCCGGGGGGAACCGGCCCCCCGGCGGCACCCTCTCAGGCCGCCTTCGACCACTCCCCTGCGTTCCAGAATGGCCCGTCGACCGTGGGGTTCGCGACGACCCCTCCGATCCCGGGGAGGAAGCCGACCGTCACCTCCGGCTGGAAGATCGGGAGCACGGCCGCCAGGGAGGCGAGGCGGCGCTGGGCCCCGGTCAGGGCGGGCGCCTCGCCGCGCGCCGCCACGCTCAGCAGCCGGTCGAGCCTGGCGTCCTGCAGCCCGCTCACCGCCTCGCCGCCCTCGGACCCGAACCATCGGTCGAGCCACGGGCCCGGTCCTCCTCGCGCCTCCCAGAGCGCCAGGTCGAAGCGCCGCTCGGGCAGCCATCGCTCGTTGAACAGGCCGCTCTCGAGGCCGACAAGCTCGACGTCGACACCCACGCGGGCCATCTCCTCGCGCACGAAGCGGGCGAGGAAGGTCAGCACCTCGGTGTCGGCGTACACGAGGTCGAGCTCCCCCTCAACGCCGGGGCTCGGCGGGGTGCCGCCGCCGTCGCCCTCCCATGCCGGCTCGGCGCCCGGCTGCTCGGGCGCGAGGATGCCGTCGGCGCGGCGCGCCTCCCCCGGCAGGAGCACGTCGACGAACCTGCTGCGGTCGATGCCGTCGGCGATCGCCCGGCGCTCCTCGAGCGACACGTGGGCCACGTTGAGCACCAGCGTGACGAGGTCCGGCCCGAAGGCCCCCGACACGCCGGCGCCCGCCTCGGCGAGCCGGCGGCCCCACGAGACGCCGAGCGCCGGCGCGGCCACGTCGACCTCGCCGCGCTCGATCAGCTGGATCGCGGTCGTCGGGTCCGGCACGAACACCACCTCGATCCGGCGCACCAACGCCGGCGGCGTGAAGGATGCGCTTCGGGTGAGCGTGATCGAGCGCCCGGGCACCCAGCGCCCGACCGTGAAGGGCCCGCCGGACACGGGCGGGCCGCCGCGCCACGAGGCCACCTCCGCGAGCTCCGACACCGCGTGGGCCGGGAGCACCCACCGGCCCGCCGAGAAGAGGTCGCGCCAGCCCTCGAACCGGTCGAGGACCAGGCGGCCCTCGGTCGGCGAGATCTCCTCGACGTCGCGGAGGTGCTCGAAGCCGTCCCGCACGGCGACGGGGAGGTCCGGGTCGGTCATCACGCGCCAGGTGAACGCCACATCGGCCACGGTGATGGGCTCGCCGTCGCTCCACCGAGCGTCGTCGCGGATCCGGAACTCGACCAGCATGCGGTCGCCGCGCGCCGTGACGCTCGGCTCCTCGGCCAGCAGCGAGGGCCGGTACTCCAGATCGGGCGTGACGACGAAGAACGACGGCAGGACGGCTCGGAGGATGTCGCGCGAGGCGGCGGACCGCGCCTCGATCGGCGAGAGCGTGGACGGCTCCTCGGGATAGGCGACGCGGATCGTCCCCGCGCCGGCGACGGGCTCGGTCGGGAGCGGCGAGGGCGCGGGCGACGGCTCGACGCGCTCCCCCCCGCAGCGCCCGGCGAGGAGCAGCAGCGCGAGGCAGCCGGCGGCGACGCGGCTAGGCCGCGATCGAAAGGGCGGCAACATCGAAGGTGCCCAGCGGGTCGACGGCCAGCCCGGTGACGAACGGCTTGGCGGCGAGATGCTCCCGGAACCACGCGATCGGAACGAGCGGCATCAGCTCGAGCGCCCGGCGCTCCGCCTGCAGGTACAGGTCCTCACGCGCGATCGGGTCGAAGGATCCGCGCGCGCGCTCGAGCAGCGCGTCGAGCTCGTCGTCGGCGATGCTCGTCCGGTTGTCGGGAGAGACCGAGAGCAGCAGGGGCTCGAGGAGCGCCCGCTGCCGCGGGTAGTCGGCGACCGCGGTCAGGCAGAAGAACGCCTGCTCCCCGTTCGAGAGCAGGTCCGCGTACTCGGCTCCCGAATGTCCGCGTGGCGTGACGACGAACCCCGCCTCGCCCAGCTGCGCCGCCAGCCCCTCCGCGACGAGGGCGCCCGTGTCCGACTGGGCGAAGTCGAGGCTGAACGTGCGGTCCTCCTCGGGGAGGCCCGCCACCACGGCGCGGGCCTCCTCGACGGCCGGCGTGCAGGCCTCGCCGCACACATCGGCGCGCGAGCCGGGGAACGACGGGGGCACGATCCCGGTGGCGGGCTCGGCGCCGCCGGCGAAGACCTCCCGGACGAGCGCGGCGCGGTCGATCGCCATCGACACCGCGCGCCGAAGGGCCGGATCCTGGAACCGCTTCAGCGACAGGTTGAAGCCGCAGTACAGCAGCCGGCCGACCGTTTCGATGCCGGCCGTCCCGAACTCGACCTGGGCCTGATCGATCAGCGCGGGCGGGATCGGGGCGACGTCCAGCGCGCCCGACAGGAAGTCGGGCCACGCCTCCTCCGGCGCATCGACCGGCAGGAACTCCACGCTCCGGACCGGCGGGAGCCCGGGCGGGTACCCCTCGAACGCCTCCAGCCGGACGGGCTGGCCGAGCGCGAGGTCGCCGGTGAGCCGGTAGGGGCCGTTCCCGATCGGTCGCGCGCCGAACGCGGGGTCCTGCGCCGCCGCGGGCACCGGCGAGAGCGCCGGGTGGCCGAGGAGCGCGACGAAATCGGGCCACGGGTAGCGGAGTCGCACCTCGAGCGTCCGCTCGTCGAGCGCCTGCAGGCCCGAGAACGGCCGCGCGCCGAGGCTCTCGCGGTAGTCACGGAACCCGGCGACCGACTCGAGCAGGAACGCGAACGGCCGCGGGGTGGCCGGGTCGGCGAGGCGCCGCCACGCGAACGCGAACGACTCGGCCGTCACCAGGGTCTGGTCGTGGAACACCGAGGGCCCCAGGTGGAAGACGAACCGGGAGCCGCCGTCGAGCACCTCCCAGTCGGTCGCGACGGCGGGGACGACCGCCGCGGTCCCGGGGTCGTAGCGCACGAGGCCGTCGAAGACCTGCGAAGCGATCAGCAGCGACTCGGGCGTGTCGAGCTCGGCCGGGTCGAGGGCGTCGACCGTCCCCGCCCCGACCCGCAGGGACGCCGGCGCCGTCGCGCTGGGCCTCGGCGTGGGGTTGCCGTCGGAGGGCGGGCTGGTGCAGGCGCCCGCGACCCCCAGGAGGACCAAGAGCAGGGCGACCCGCGGCGTCAGCCGGGGCCTACGTCCACTTCCAGGCAAGCCAGAAGGTGGTGGCGCCGAAGACCAGGGCCGTGATGACCGTGAAGCGGTCGAGGCTCTTCTCGACCGAGGTCCCGCCGGACAGGGACGCGCCGCCGCCTCCGAACATGTCGGAGAGGCCGCCTCCCCGCCCCGCGTGGAGCAGGACGAACAGGATCATCAGGACGGCGGAGATGATGTTGATCGTGATCAGTGCGGCGTTAACCATCAGGCCGAAGACTCTATCACGGCCTGATCCTCGAGCGGGAAGTGGCAGGCGGCGAGCTGGCCGCGGTGATGGGGCGTGAGCTCCGGGTCGATCTCGCTGCATGTGGGAAACTGCGCCTTCGGGCAGCGCGGGTGGAAGCGGCAGCCGCTCGGAGGGTCGATGGGAGACGGCACGTCGCCTTCCAACACGATCCGCTTCCGCTTCGAGGCCGCGATCGGGTCGGGGATCGGCACCGCCGAGAGCAGGGCTCCCGTGTAGGGGTGCTTGGGGTTCTGGTACAGCGTGTCGCCGGGAGCGATCTCGACGACCTTGCCCAGGTACATCACCGCCACCCGGTCGCTCATGTGCTTCACGACGGACAGGTCGTGGGCGATGAAGATGTAGGTCAGCTTGAACTCCTCCTGCAGGTCCTCGAGGAGGTTCAGGATCTGGGCCTGGATCGAGACGTCGAGCGCGGAGACCGGCTCGTCCGCGACGATGAGCTTCGGCCTCAGGGCGAGGGCACGCGCGACGCCGATGCGCTGGCGCTGGCCTCCGGAGAACTCGTGCGGGTAGCGGTTGTAGTGCTCGGGGTTGAGCCCGACGAGCTCCATCAGCTGCTGGACCTCGGGCTTGATGCGGTCCTTCTTCACGGTCTTGTGGATGCGGAAGGGGTCGCTGATGATCGCTCCCACCGTCTTGCGCGGGTTCAGCGAGGCGAACGGGTCCTGGAAGATCATCTGCATCTCGCGGCGGAGCGGGCGCATCCGCCGCCGGCTGAGCTTCGTGATGTCGCGACCCTCGAAGAACACCTGGCCGTCCGTCACGTCGTAGAGCTTCATGATGAGCCGGGCGGTGGTCGACTTGCCGCACCCCGTCTCGCCCACCAGGCCCAGGGTCTCGCCCGGGTACACGTCGAGGTCGATGCCGTCGACCGCGTGCACCGCGCCGATCTTGCGCTGGAAGATGATCCCTCTGGTGAGCGGGAAATGCTTCTTGACTCCGACCAGGCGCACTAGCGGCGTCCGTCCCGCGGACGGGTCGGATGCCGTGCTCCCCGGCATGGTCGCCTCCGGCGCACTCACGATGTGATCGCCACCTCCTCCTTGAAGATGCGCTCCTTCTCCTCGAGGAGCAGGTGACACGCGGAGGCGTGCTTCCCCTTCGCGGCGATCAGCTTCGGGACCTCGACCTTGCAGACCTCCATCACGTACGGGCATCGGGGGTGGAACGCGCAGCCCGGGGGGACGTGGATCAGCGACGGAGGCGCCCCCCGGATCGGGCGCAGCCGCTCCGTGCGCGGCCGGTCGATGCGGCTGATGGACTGCAGGAGCCCCCAGGTGTAGGGGTGGTGCGCGCCGTAGTAGACGTCGTCACGCGTCCCGTACTCCGCGGCCTTCCCCGCGTACATGACGTTGATCTCGTCGCAGTGCTCGGCGACGACGCCCAGGTCGTGGGTGATGAGCACCACGGCGGCGTTGAACTCCTGTTGGAGACGGTCGATCAGGTCGAGGATCTGGGCCTGCACCGTCACGTCGAGGGCGGTGGTCGGCTCGTCGGCGATCAGGAGGTCGGGGTCGAGCGCGAGCGCCATCGCGATCATCGCGCGCTGCCGCATGCCTCCGGAGTACTCATGGGGGTACTGCCGGGCCCGCTCATCGGGGCGAGGGATGCCCACCTTGCCCAGGAGCTCGATCGCCTGCTCGAGTCCCTCCTTCTTGGAGACGTCCCGGTGCGCCCGGATCGCCTCGACGATCTGCGACCCCACCTTGTACATCGGGTGAAGCGAGGTCATCGGGTCCTGGAACACCATGCCGATCTGATCGCCGCGGATGTGCCGCAGCTCCTCGTCGGGCATGGTCAGGAGGTCGCGCCCGCGGAAGAGCACCTCACCTTCCACTCGCGCGTACCGCCGGTCGATGAGACCCATGACCGTGAGGAAGGTGACGCTCTTGCCGGAGCCCGACTCGCCGACGACGCCAAGCGTGTCGCCGCGTCCGACCGTGAACGAGACGCCGTCAACCGCCTTCACCACGCCGTCGGGCGTGTCGAAGTGCACGGACAGGTTCTTCACCTGAAGGAGCGGGCCCCGCCCCTCGGGGACGGGACCCTCCGCCTGCACGTAGCTCACGCGTACCTCACGCGCGGATCGAGGTAGGCATAGACGATGTCGACGATGAGGTTCATCACGCTGACGGCCAGGGCCCCCAGCACCACCACCCCAAGCGTCGCGGGCAGGTCGCCCTGGAAGACGGACCGTACGACGTAGGTGCCGAGGCCCGGCATGTTGAACACCGTCTCGGTGATGATCGCGCCTCCGAGCAGGGTGCCCACGTCGAGCCCGAACATCGTCACGACCGGCGTGAGGCTGGCCCGGAGCCCGTGCCTGACGATCACCCGGCGCTCCGACAGTCCCTTCGCCCTCGCCGTGCGGATGTAGTCCTCCCCCATCGTCTCGATGAGGTTGCCGCGGACCATCCGGGCGTAGAACGCCGCGAAGAGAAGAGCCAGGACCACCCAGGGCATGATCATGTGGTTCAGCCAGGTTAACGGGTTCTCGCCGAACGGCACGTACCCCGTCCCGGCCGCGATCCCGAGCTTCTGCCAGAAGATGTAGAGGAACATCAGGCCGAGCCAGAACACCGGCGCCGAGACGCCGAACAGCGCGAAGCCCATCGCGAACCGATCGACGAACGTTCGCCGCTTGATCGCCGACAGGATCCCGATGGGGATGCCCATGAGGAGCCACACCACCGCGGCGCCGAGCGAGAGCTGGATCGTGACGAGCGCGCGCTGGAAGAGCTCCTCCCTCACCGGCGAGCGGGTCGCGTAGGAGAACCCGAAGCCCGGCCAGCCGTACTCGTCGCCGATCACGAGCCGCTTCACGAAGAGCCCGAACTGCACGTAGAACGGCCGGTCGAGCCCGAACTGCTCCCGCAGGGTCTCGAGCACCTCCGGCGTCGGCCGCTTCCCGGCGAAGGCGCGCGCCGGGTCCACCGGGGGCATGAGGAAGAAGATGACGTAGGCGAGGAACACGATGAGGACGACGACCAGCCCCACCCAGAGCAGTCGCCTGATGATGTAGCGAGTCATCTCCTCAGCGTTCCTCTCCGTGTCCGAGAGCAGGGCGAGAGGGCCGCCCTTCCTCGGGCGGCCCTCTCCATCGCCTGCGATGTCAGTCTCGCTCCCCTATCCGGCGACGTCCATGTGCGCCCAGGACATCTCGCCCGCGTTCTGGTCGAACTCCCAGACCGTGATGTCGTCGGAGATCAGGTGGGCCTCCTGGTCCCATCGGTACGGGACGTACGGCACGACGTTCTCCATCAGCTCCACGTCGAGCTCGTTGAAGCACTCGACCCGGCCCTCGTCGAGCCCCAGCGCCCCGCACTCGTCGAACTTGGCGTCGACGTTGGGAACGCCCTCGAGGTTGCCGGTCAGCTCGAGCTCCCGCTCGTCGTTGAGCTCCGGCGTGATCCCCACCAGCGAGGTGTTGTTGTTCACACCGGGTCCCGGCTGGATCGCTGCACTCGTGAACAGCGCCTCGAAGAACGTCGCGGCGTCGGGCCAGTCCTTCCCCCAACCGGCGTGCGCGCCGATCGGGATGTTGTTCGAGGTCGTGGACATCGTCTCGTACGCCACCCCGCCCTCGAGCTCCCGCGTCTGCGCCTCGATGCCGATCGAGCCGAGGTTGTCCTCGAGGATCGGGTTGTACTCGGTCCAGGGGGCCTCGTTCCGGCTCAGCAGCAGGACGTCCTTGCACTCCGGGGCATCGCAAACGCCGTCGCCGTCGCTGTCGTACTTCGACTGCGCCATCTCGGCCTTGGCGAGCTCGAGGTCGCCGGCGAAGTCCGGCGTCGCGTACGGGTCGTACTCCTCGGGCGTCGGCCCGCCCATGCCCGGCGGCAGGATGTGCGTGGCGATCCCCCCGACGGTCTCGCCCCCGGCCGCGCGCAGGAGGCCGTCCTTGTCGACGATCAGATTCACGGCCTTGCGGACGTGGATGTCGTCGAACGGCGGCTGCGTCAGGTTCATCGCGATGTACCACAGCACGTCGACCGCGTTGATCGGCAGCCGGTCGGTCCCCACCGCCTCCCGGAGGAACTCGGCCGGCGGGTCGTCCGGCGACGTGTCGAGCTCGCCCGCGACGACCTTGTTGAAGATGTCGTCGACGTTCGTGTTCACCTCGACAACGAACTTGTCGATGTTGTTCGACCGAAGTGCGGGATCGTCCGTCGCGGGGTCGTAGTCCGGGTTCCGGACGATGCTGAGCGTCCGCTCCGGCTCGAACCCCGAGATCGGCTGCATCGTGTCGCAGCTCGTGATATCGAGGTCCTCGCTCCCCTCGATCATGTAGGAGCTCGAAGAGACGACGTAGCGGCCGTACTCACCCGACTCCTTGAAGCAGTCGGCGACCTCCGAGGGGATCGGCGCGGTCGCCGGCATCGCCATCCGGAACGCGAAGTCCGGGGTGGGCTCGGCCAGGTGGAAGATGATCGTCTTGTCGTCGGGCGTCTCGATGCCCGAGATGTCGATGTCGAGCGCGTCCTCCTTCTGGACCTCGAGGCCGTCGATCACGCCCTCGTAGTAGAAGGCGTACTGGGCGCCCTGGGACTGCGACGCCATCCGCTGGAACGCGTATGCCACGTCCTGCGAGGTGACCTCACGGCTCACGGGCGGCCCGAACATGACGCCGTCCTTCAGCGTGAACGTGTAGGTCAGGCCGTCGGCGGAGACCTCCGGGTAGTCGGCCGCGAGGTCCGGGTAGATCTCACCACCCGCGTCGCCCGCCACGTGCGCGTAGTTCATCAGCGGCCGGAGGAGCACGTTCGTGTACACCATGCTCCAGTACGACACGAACTCGCAGGTGGGGTCGAAGCCGCAGTTCTGCACGAAGCTCTCCATCGCGAGAGAGAGGGTCTTCTCCCCGCCGCCGTCCTGGCCGCCGTCCTGGCCGCCGCCACCGCCACCGTCGTCTCCACCGCACGCGGCCGCCACCATGGTGAGGGCCGTGAGCAGCGCGATCATCGATGCCGATCTTCTCGCTTTCGACACTGTGCCTCCTTCCGCGGGGCTCCCCCCGACGCTCTCTCCCGTCCGGTATCTGGTGCCTACCCTTGCTCGGCCTGGCTCACCCCCCCGTCCTCGGATCCAGCGCGTCCCGGAGCCCGTCGCCCACCAGGTTGAACGCGAGCGTCGTGAAGAGCAGGAACAGGCCCGGGAACACCATCAGCCACCACGCGATGTCGAAGATCGGCGCGCCGTCGGAGATCATCCGCCCCCACGAGGGCGTTCGCTGCGGGATCCCAAGGCCCAGGTACGACAGCGACGCCTCGAACAGGATGTTCTGCGGGATGATCAGGGTGCCGTAGACGACGATCGGGGCCACGAGATTCGGCAGCACCTCGCGGAACATGATCTTCCGATCGCCGGCTCCCAGCGAGCGGCTGGCCTCGATGAAGTCCTTCTCGCGGATCGACAGCGTGTTGCCACGCACGATGCGGGCCACGTAGGGCCAGCTGAACAGCGAGATGACGAAGACGACCACGGGCAGACCGGGTTTGATCAAGCCACCGAGGCACCCCTTCGCCGTGATCGAGCAGGCGGCGACGATGCCGATCGCGAACAGCAGCACCGGCATCGAGAGGATGATGTCGATGAGCCGAGACACCATCGTGTCGACCCAGCCGCCGCGATAGCCGGCCAGCATCCCCAGCACGATCCCGATCGCGAGCGCGATCCCGGTCGCCACGAGTGCCACGATCAGCGAGGTTCGCGCGCCGTAGAGCACTCGGACGAACACGTCGCGGCCGCTGCTGTCGGCCCCGAACCAGAACTGGCCGTTCGGGCCCTTCGGGAGCCCGAAGGAGTCGGTCATCTCCCGCTGGAAGCGCTCGTTGGGCCCGTGACCCACGAGGTCGGAGAGGAAGGGGGCGGCGAACGCGACGATCACGAGCAACGCGATGAAGCCGGCGCCGACGAGCGCTGCCCGGTCGCTCAAGAAGCGCGACCAGAAGAGCTGCCACGGGCTCTTCCCGAGGATGGCCCCCGAGATCTCGCCACCGACGACGTTCGGCGGCGCTCCGGCGGCCGTATCGGACGTTATCTGCGCCATGCCTTCTCGGTCCGCCCCCCTCTGCGAGACGCCGCGAGTCTACTTTCAGCCCTTCCGCCCCACAATAAGGTACGAGCGAGCCGCGAGTGCAGATTGCGAGCTACGGCCCCGCCTGCTTCTGCCGGACGGCCTCGGCCGCGGCGAGCGCCTGCTCGTCGTAGAGGTGACACGACACCTCCGCCGTGCCCCCGGGCACAAGATGTGGGGCGATCCCGGGATGGAACGAGACCTCGACGTGGTCGGGGCGGGCTTCGATGCCGGCCACCCCCGACCAGAACGGGTCATCGGGGTCGGCTCGGCGGATCCGGTCAAGCAGGGCGAGGAGGTCGTCCCCGGTGTGACCGGCGCCGGCGGGGAGGTGGGCGGGCCCGCCCGGCTCATCGAGGGCCCCGAGGTCGCCCACGATGGCGCGCTCGGTCTCGTACTCCTCCTCGCGGACGCGGATCCACCAGCGCTCGAGCAGGTCGCGCAGGTCCCGCCGCTCCCAGCCGCAGACCTCGAAGGCGCGGGAGCAGCGGGGGTGAAAGGCGCAGCCGAGCGGCGGGCTCACCGCGTCGGGGACCTCGCCGCGAGGCAGGTCGCGGGGGACGTGGCGCGCGGGGTCGGGCTCGGGGATCGCCCTCAGGAGCGACACGGTGTACGGATGCCTCGGCTCCTCGTAGATCCCCTGGGAGGGGCCGATCTCGACGATCTTGCCGAGGTACATGATCGCGATGCGGTCGCAGAAGAACTTCGCGGTCGCGAGGTCGTGGGTGATGTAGAGGTAGGTCAGGTCGAGCTCCTCCTTGAGCTTCAGCATCAGCTCGAGGATCTTCGCGCGCACGCTCATGTCGAGCATCGAGACGGGCTCGTCGGCCACCAGCAGGTCGGGGCCGAGGATGATCGCCCGGGCGAGCACCGCCCGCTGCTTCTGCCCGCCGGAGAGCTCGGACGGGTACTTGTACAGGAAGGTCTCGACCGGGGTGAGGCCCACCCGCTCGAGCGCCTCGGCAACCAGGCGCTTCAGCTCCCCGGCGTCGCGCGTCACGCCGTGGATGCGCAGGGGATGACCGACCGCGGTGAGCAGGTCCATGGCGGGGTTCAGCGAGGCGTGCGGGTCCTGGAAGACGATCTGCATCTTCCGGCGGAGGGGGCGGATCTCGCGCTCCGAGAGCTCGGTGACGTCCTGACCGTCGTAGCGGATGGTCCCCCCGGTGGGGTCGATGAGCCGCAGGATCGTCCTTCCGAGCGTCGTCTTGCCGCTCCCGGACTCCCCCACGAGCCCGAGCACCTCCCCGCGGTGAAGATCGAACGAGACGTCGTCCACGGCCTTGACCGAGCCGGCCTCGCGCCCGAGGAGACGGTCGAGGAACGAGCCTCGGAGCGAGAAGTGCGTCTCGAGGCCGCGCACCTCGAGGAGCGGTCCGCCGGGACCCTCCGCGGGCCGGCCGTCGGCGAGCTCAGGCTTCGTCGGCAATGGCGATCTCCTCCCGCTCGAGCGGGGCCTTCCCGCCCCCGGGGATCAGCTCCTCGGGACCGTGGAGCCAGCATTCGACCCGCCGGCCGGGGGCGGGCGACACCTGGACGGGGAAGCGCTCCGGGCACACGCGCATGGCGTCGGGGCAGCGGGGATGGAATCGGCAACCCGTCGGGGGCTCGATCAGGTCGGGAGGAGCTCCGGGGATGTAGTGGAGCCCGGTGGTGCCGAGCGAGATGATCGAGCGGAGCAGCTCCCGCGTGTACGGGTGCGCGGGATCGCCGAAGACCTCCGGGACGCGGCCCTCCTCGACGATCCGCCCGGCGTACATCACGGCGACGCGGTCGCACGCCTCGGCCACGATCCCGAGGTTGTGGGTGATGAGGAGCAGTGCCGCGTCGAAGTTCCGCTTGAGGTCCGCGAGGATCCCCAGGATCTGTGCCTCGACGATGACGTCGAGCGCCGTGGTCGGCTCGTCGGCGATCACGACCTTGGGGCGCAGCACGAGCGCGAGGGCGATCATGATCCGCTGCCGCATGCCGCCGGAGAACTCGTGCGGGTACTGGCGGAACCGGGTCGGGGGGATCCCCATGCCGGCGAGGACCTCGAGAGACCGCTTGCGGACCTCGTCGTCGTCGATCTCCTTCTCGTGGGTCTTCAGCGTCTCCGCGAAGTGGTCCTCGATGCGCATCAGCGGGTTGAGCCGGGTCATGGGCTCCTGGAAGATCAAGCCGATCCCGGGCCCGCGGAGCCGTCGGAGCTCCCTTCGCGACATCCGCAGGACGTCCTCGTCCTCGAACAGGACCTCTCCGGCGGTCGCCGCGCCGTCGGGGAGGAGCCCGATGATGCCTCGCCCCAGCGTCGACTTCCCGCACCCGGACTCTCCGACGAGGCCCAGCGTCTCGCCGGGCTTGATGTCGAGCGAGACGCCGTCGACGGCGCGCACCGGGCCGCGCGTGGTCCCGTACCAGACCCGGAGGTCGCTCACCGAAAGGGCGGGGGGGTTGAGGCTCACGTCGTCTTCTCCGAGACGGGGATCTCGACGCGCTTCAGCCGCCTCCGGCGCAGCACCGGGTTGATGACGTCGTTCAGGCCCTCGCCCAGCAGCGTGAGGCCCGTGACCAAGAGCACGATCGCAAGCCCCGGGAACAGGCCCGTCCACCAGATGCCGGCGCCGGCATCGGCGATCGCTCGCTGGATGTCGTAGCCCCACTCCGCAGCCTCGGTCGGCTGGATCCCGTACCCGAGGAACCCGAGGGCGGCGAGCGTCAGGATGGCGTCGGCGGCGTTGAGCGTGGCGATCACCGGGACGCTCTGGACCACGTTGGAGAAGACGTAGCGACGAACGATCGTCCTCGGCTTCGCCCCGATGGCGCGAGCGGCCTCGACGAACGGCTCCTCCCTGACACTGAGCACGTGGTTCCGCACGACCCGGTAGTACTGGGGGATGTAGATGACGGAGATCGAGATGGCCGCCGACATCACCCCCCGGCCGATGCTCTCGGACAGGAGGAACGCGATGACGATGGCCAGGAGCAGGTAGGGGAAGGCGAAGAGCGTGTCCATGATGAGGAGCAGGACCCGATCCATCCTCCCGCCGCGGTAGCCCGAGATGAGCCCCAGCGGGACGCCGATCATCATCGCGAAGGCGACCGCGATCAGCACGACGATCAGCGCGGTCCGCGACCCGTAGATCACGCGGGACAGGACGTCGGTGCTCTGGACGTTGGTCCCGAACGGGTGCTCGGAGGACGGGGCAGCCTGCTTCGCGAAGCGGGCGCCGTCGACGGACCGATACTGGTCGAAGTCGAAGGGGGCGATGAGCGGGGCGAAGACGGCCAGGACGACGAAGATGACCGTGATCACGATGCCCGCCCACAGGATCCACTTGGGGAGCCCGCTGGCCTCGCGCACCGGCGCGATCATCCGCCCGAACAGCCCCGCGCGACGAACGGGCGGGGTAGGCCCGGCAGCGGGCTGGGGCCCGCGTCGCTGCGTCTTCATCAGTACCGCACCCTCGGGTCGACCCACGCGTTGACGAAGTCGATCAGGAGGCTCATGCCCACCACCACGAGTGCGAAGAACGTGATGATGCCCTGCACCGCGATGTAGTCACGGTTGTCCAGATAGCGGATCAGCTCGGAGCCCAGCCCGGGCCAGTTGAAGGTCTGCTCGGTGAGAACGGCCCCGGAAAGGAGCAGAGCGAACTGCAGCCCCATCACGGTGATGACGGGAACCAGCGCGTTCTTGAAGGCATGCCGGAAGACCACGCTCCGCTCGCTGAGGCCCCGGGCCCTGGCGGCCTCGATGTAGTCGCCCTGGAGCGTCTGGAGGACGTTGACCCGCACCAGCCGGATGAAGATGCCGCCGGTCACGAGCCCCAGCGTGGTCGCGGGCATGACCAGGTGCTTCAGGATGTCGCTCAGCGCGGCCCAGTCGCCGGCGATCAGCGCATCCACGATGAACAGGTTCGTGGGGGTGTTCAGCTCGAAGGTCACCACCGGGCTCGCCCGGCCCGACGTGGGGAGCCAGCCGAGCCACTTCCCGAAGACCAGCTGCGCTAGGAACCCGAGGAAGAAGATCGGCGCGGCGTAGATGACGATCCCGAACAGCCTGCCCACGACGTCCACGGGCGTGTCCCGGTAGCGGCCGGCGACCAGCCCGATCCCGATCCCCACCAGCACGGCGATCAGCATCGCCACCATGGTCAGCTCGAGGGTGGCCGCTCCGTTCTGGACGATCATGCCGGTCACGGGCCGGTTGTCGCTGATGGTGGTCCCGAAGTCGCCCGTGGCCACATCGCCCAGGTACTCGAAGTACTGGACGATGAGCGGCCGGTCGTATCCGGCGGCCTCGCGCCGTATCTGGAGCTCCTCCTGGGACAGCCGGCCCCCGAGCGCCGCGCTGATGGGATCGCCCGGCGCCACCCGCATCAAAAGGAAGACGAGCGTGAGCAGCAGGAGGAACATGGGGACCGCGAGCGCCAGCCGGGTCAGCGCGTAGGTCCGCAGCGAGGTGGTCTGCTTCGGCATCCGAGGTCAGATGGTAAACGCGAACCGGCCCGGGTGTGTACCCGGGCCGGTTGCGTTCCCTTCTCGATCTTCCTCTCAGGCCTTGCTGATCACCCAGTACCGGAAGATGAAGGAAGCGTCGAGGGTCTGCTCGACGTCCGTGATCCCCTCCCGGACCGCGGCGACCTGCTTGCCCTGCCAGATGGGCACGATGGGAACGTCCTGCGCGGCGATCCGCTGGATCTCCTCGAACGCGGCGATCCGCTCGGCCGGGTCGGTGGAACCCTTCTCCGTCGCGATGAGCTCGTCGACGGTGTCGTTCGCGTACCCGTTCGCCAGGAAGGTGTCCGAGGCGTAGAAGGACGCCAGGTAGTTGTCGGCGTCCGGATAGTCCGGGAACCATCCCAGCTGGTACGACGGGTACTGGCCCGTGAAAGCGGCTTCGGTGTACGCGTCCCACTCGGTGGACTTCAGGTTCACGGTGAACAGCCCGCTCTCCTCCAGCGAACGCTGGATCTCGGCGTACTCGTCGGCCGAGAGGTCACCGTAGTGGCTCGGGGTCCACCAGACCTCGAGCTCGACGGGGGTGGAGATGCCGGCATCGCCCAGGACCGCTTCGGCGCCGGCCAGGTCGGGCGCCGCCCCGTATTCGTCCGCGAAGGCGTCGATGTGACCGGCGAGCCCCACCGGGTTCATCGAGTAGAGCGGCTCGACGGTCCCGTTGTAGACGTTGTCGGCGACGGCCTGCCGGTCGACCGTCATGGCGATGGCCTGCCGGACCGCCAGCTCGTTGAACGGCTCCTGGTCGAGGTTGAACACCAGGTACCGGATCTCGGTGCCGCCGCCCTCGACCACCGCGACCCCTTCCGCGCTGCGGAGGTCGTCGATCTCGGTCGGCGTCATGTTCCGGTAGGCGATGTCGACCTCGCCCTGCTCGAGCGCGAGCTTCAGCGCAGACGACGTGTCGAACAGCTGGACGATGACCCGGCCGTTGGCGGGTGGGTCACCCCAGTAGCCGTCGAAGGCCTCCAGGACGACCTGCTCGCCCGGGCGGAACTCGGCCACCTGGTACCGCCCCGTTCCGACGACCTCCTGGTCGTCCTGGATCTCGGTCGCCGAGTAGGTCTCGGATGGCACGATGGCGGTCGTCGCCACCGTGAGCATGAACGGCCAGGTCGCGTCGGGCTTGTTGAGGTGGAAGGTCACCGTGGCGTCGTCGACCACCTCGACCTCGTCGAGCGAGGCCAGGAGGCTCGAGGCGCCCTCCGGGTCCGCGATGCCGATGTTCCGGTCGAAGGAGAACTTCACATCCTCCGCGTCGAACGTCGAGCCGTCGTGGAAGGTCACCCCGGTCCTCAGCGTGCAGGTGTAGGTCTGCGCGTCGTCGAAGTCGCAGGACTCGGCGAGCAGCGGCTCGGGCGTGTCGCCGCCGGGCGGGATGGTCAGGAGCGTCTCCATCACGTTGTAGATCACGTTCCACGACGGCAGGTCGTACGACCCCGCGGGGTCGAACGACTGCCACGGGTCGGTGGTCCCGTGGATGATCGTGGCTGTCTCGTTGCCGCCGTCGTCGCCGCCACCCTGCTCGCCGCCGCCATCGTCGCCGCCGCAAGCGGCGGCGACCAGTGAAAGCGCGGCGAGGAGCGTCGCGAAGCGGAGCCATCTGGATGGCGCCATGGATCTCCTCCCCTCTCCGGGCACATCCGGCCCCTGATCGGGGCCCCGTCCTTCCGTTCGGGACTATAGCACCGTGGGTTTTGGCGTTCCCGCCGGCCGTCGCCGCTAGTCGTCCTCCCTGCCGCCGGCCAGGGCCATGCGGGCCACCGAGGCCAGGCCGGTGGACTGGTCGAGGGTGTGGTTGACGACGTCGTCGGCCACCACGTCGACGTTGCGCTCGATGAGGTACGGCACGAGCGGGAGGACCTCCTCCATGAGGAGGCGATCGAGGTCGGCCCAGCAGTCGGGCCGGGCCTCGCCCCGGAGCGCCAGACAGCCCTGAACCGTCGGCTCGAGCTCGGGCGAGGCGAACACGGCCGGCAGCAGCGCGGCCGGGTCCGGAAAGGTGGGCCGGGCAGGAAGCGCGAGGGTGAGCGCGGCGGGGCTCTGCGACGGATCGGGGAAGATCGCCGGGTCCAGCAGAGACGGCGCGAGATCGAGGCCGATCGCCGCCAGGTCGCGGGAGATGCTCGCCGCCTGCGCGGGGAAAGGAGGAAGGTCCGGCACGAGGATGGAGATGGAGCGACACGCGTCGGCGTCGCACCGCCCGTCGCCGTCGTCGTCGTGCGAGGACCGGCGCATCTCCGCTCGGGCTTCTTCCCGGTCGCCCCGCTGCTCGTTCGTGCCCAAGGGGTCGTAGCCCTGGAGGCGCCCGGCGAGGAGCGAGGCGGGGATGACGTGGCGGGCGATGTTCCCCGCGCCGGGGCCGCCGGCGAGGTCGCGCAGCGCCTGCTTGTCGATCGCGAGGGCCACCGCCCGGCGAACGTACACGTCGTCGAACGGCGGGATCGTCGGTGACATCGACAGGAACCGGACGGTGTTCCCGAGCGGGGCGTGGAGCTGGTCCTCGAGCTGGGGGTCGAGCCGGTACTTCCGGATCTGGGGCCCGGGGGGGACGCCGTCGAGCTGCAGCTGAACCTCGCCCGCGTCCACGAGGCGCGCGAGCTCGAACCGAGACCGCCCCATCAGCACCTCGATGCGATCGGCGTAGGCGGGCCGGATCTCGTCGCCCCGGCGGCTCCACGAGGGGTTGCGCACCAGCGAGATCAGCCTTCCGGGCCGATAGCCGGACGGGGGGACGCCTCCCGCCGGATCGACGTCCCTGCTTCCCGCGAGCATGTACGGGCCCGATGCGACGAACGGCAGCCCCGGGCCGGCGCCGGGCGGGATCGGGGCGGCTGCCGGGAGGGCCAGCCGATGCGCGAGATCACCCGTCGGCGCCTCGAGGTCGACGACGAGGGTGAGCTCGTCGGGGGTCGAGAGGCCCTCGATCGTCCGCGCGCCGCCCTCCCGCGCCTCGGCGAACCCCCGGACGACGTCGAACGTGGGTCCGACGGGGGCTGCCGGTCCCAGTGCGGCGACCCGCTCGAGGGCCCGGACGAAGTCGCCCGCGGTGATCGGCGTGCCCTCGAACGGCGGCGCGTAGGTGAGCCCGGGCTCCAGGTGGAAGGTCCACCGCAGTCCGTCGGCCGAGACCTCGGGAGGCCCCGACGCGAGGTCGGAGCGGAGCTCGATCCCGCCCTGATCCGCGGGCCGGCCCGGGTAGGTCAGCAGCGTCCGCAGCAGGCAGCAACGGAAGAGCTCGATCGCGGCCGGCGACGAGGTGCGCGCCGGATCGAGGTCGATCGAGGAGACCAGCCCCAGGCGAAGGGTGCCGCCGATCTCCGGCTCGTCCGGGGGCTGGGCCGCGCACGCGCTCGCGACGACGGCCAGCGTCAGGAGCACGGCAGCCGGTCGGCCGCCCATCAGCCGAGCAGGCCGACCAGCCTCGGGACGATGTCGACGCCGCGGATCGTCCCGATCGCCCCGTGGGCGGCGGCCCGCTCCCCGAAGGACTCGGTCCCGTCCGGGGAGACCCCGGGGCCGGCGACCGCGAGCGGGACGGGGTCGGCCGTGTGCGCCTTGCGGACGCACGAGGTGGCGTGGTCGGCGGTGACGGCGATCACCGCACCGGGCAGCGCCGGCACCACCGTGCCGAAGAAGGCACGATCGATCTGCTCGATGACCGTGCGCTTGTCCTCGGCCCGGCCGTCGTGGGCCGGGACGTCGGGGCCCTTGATGTGCACGTAGAGGGCGTCGTGCTCGGCGAGCGCCTCGGCCGCGAGCCGGCCCCAGGCGGCATAGCGCTCCTCGGGGTCCTCGGGCATCGGCGCGGGGACCTCTCCCATCCCCAGCACCATCGAGATGCCCCGCTCGACCGGCATCTCCACGAAGCATCCCCACCGGGGGCCGAACCGCTCGTGGATGGGCTGCAGGTTCGGCACGTGGTCGCCCGCGTCGCGGGTCAGGATCAGGTTCGCCGGGAGCCTTCCCTCCGCGCGCCGCCGGGCGTTGACCTCGGACGACTCGAGGATGCGCGCCGCCTCGTCGACGGCGGCATTGGTCAGCTCGGCCGACCGCTCGGCCTCCGGCGTGTCGTCGAGCGGCTCGCACCGCGCCGGGCGGTCCTCGAACTCCTCGAGCGCCACGCCGAGACTGCCCACCTTCGCGTAGGCGGGATCGGTGTTCGACACGTTCGCGGAGAGGCGACCCTCGGCGGGGTGGATCACGAGGGCCCCGCGGTGCTCGATCGTGGCGTGCAGCTCGGCCGTCGCGCCCGGGAGCGAGAGCTTCGCGTTCACCTCGCCGGCCAGGGCCCCGGAGTCCTCCGACGAGAGGTCGCGGCCCACGCGACGGTCGACGATACGGTCGCCGTCGCCGGTCGCGAAGTTGACCCGGTGCGCGAGGTCGCCGTCGTGGAACTCCATGCCCGACCCGATCGCCTCGAGCACCCCGCGGCCGGGGTGCTCCTCGCGCGGGTCGTAGCCGAGGATCGCGAAGACGGCGATGTCGGACTCGGGGGCGATGTCGGGGCCGACCGTGTGCACGAGTCCCTGGCGGCCACGGCGAGCGAGGTCGTCGAGGAGCGGGGTGGCGGCCGCCTCGAGCGGGGTGCGGTCGCCGAGCTCGGGGACCGGATCGTCGCCCAGGCCGTCGAGGCAGACGTAGAGCAGCTTCCTCACGGGCTCGTGCTGCCCCCGACGATCAAGGCGAGCTCCTCGGGGTCGAGGCTCGCACCGCCGACGAGGCCGCCGTCGATCTCGGGGTGCGCCATGAAGTCGCGGATGTTCCCCGCCTTGACGCTGCCGCCGTACTGGACGCGGACCGCCTCGGCGACGTCGGTCGAGTACAGCGACGCGAGCGTGTCGCGGGCCGCGCGGATCACCTCGCCGGCGTCACCCGGCGCGCACGCGCGGCCCGTGCCGATGGCCCAGATGGGCTCGTACGCGATCACGAGCCGCCCGGCCTCGTCGGCGCTCACCTTCCGGAGGCCCCCCTGCACCTGCCCGACCACCGTGTCGCTGGCCCGGCCGGCGTCGCGCTGCTCGAGCGACTCGCCGACGCACATGATCGGCGTCATCCCCGCGTCGAACACGGCGCGGACCTTGCGCGCGACGGTCTCGTCGGTCTCGCCGAAGTGCTCGCGGCGCTCGGAGTGGCCGACGATCACGTAGCGGACGTCGAGCGCGGCCAGCATGCGCGGCGAGACCTCGCCGGTGAACGCGCCCTTCTCCTCCCAGTGCACGTCCTGTGCCCCGAGGAGGAACGCGAGGCGGTCGCTCTGGATGAGGGTCTGCAAGGTGCGGAGCGCGGTGAACGGCGGGCAGATGACCACCTCGACCGCCTCGGCCTCGTCGCGGTCGAGCAGGTACGAGAGCTTCTGGACGGTCTCGATGGACTCGAGGTGCGTCTTGTGCATCTTCCAGTTCGCGGCGACGATCGGGCGACGGTCGGTCATGTCCTCCTCCTGCTCGGGCGGCTGCTCGGGCCGGGCGGCACTCTACTCCTTCGAAAGGACGGCGACCCCCGGCAGCTCCCGGCCCTCGAGGAGCTCGAGCGAGGCGCCCCCACCGGTCGAGAGATGGTCGACGTGGTCCTCGAAGCCGAACCGACGGATCGCGGCGACGCTGTCTCCCCCGCCCACCACCGTGAACGCCGGGGCGGCCGCCACCGCCTGCGCGACCCCTCGCGTCCCCCGCGAGAACGGCTCGAGCTCGAAGACGCCCATCGGGCCGTTCCAGAAGATCGTGTGGGCGTCGGCCAGCACGCGGGCGAACTCCTCGACCGTCCTCGGCCCGATGTCGAGCCCCTTCAGGCCCCGAGGGATCGCGTTCGCCGGGACGGTCGCGGTCCTCGCGTCCAGCGAAGCCTCCGGCGCCGCGACGACGTCCTCGGGGAGCACGATCGGGACCTGCCGCTCATCCGCGAGCCGAAGCGTCTCGCGCACCTGGTCGACCCGGTCGGGCTCGACGAGCGAGTCCCCCACCTCGCCGCCCTGGGCCGCGATCAGCGTGAACGCCATCGCGCCACCGATCAGCAGCGCGTCGACCCGGTCGAGCAGGGAGCCGATGACGGCGAGCTTGTCCGACACCTTGGCCCCGCCCAGCACCGCGACGAACGGCTCGTCGGGACCTTCGAGCAGGCGCGAGAGGACCTCGACCTCGCGGAGCAGCAGCAGGCCGGCCGCCGACGGGAGGCGCTCCGCGACGCCGACCACCGACGCGTGGACGCGGTGCGCCGCCCCGAAGGCGTCGTCGACGTAGGCGTCGGCCAGCGAGGCGAGCGCGTCGGCGAAGGCCGGG
>DASWKG010000142.1:0-2911 GCA_036396755.1 Actinomycetota bacterium | reverse complement strand
TCGAAGACGTGCACGCACAGGCGGTGCGGGAGGCCGAGCGAGGGATGATCCACCGGGATCTCGACCTGCGCCTCCGGGCACTTCGGGTCGCCGGAGGATACTGCCGCCGCGATGGAGGAGCCTCCCACGTGAAGGGTGCTCTTTGTGCACGCGAAATCGGCAAGCGCCTCCCAGGTCCCCGGCGACGGGCTGAACTCGAGTCGGTAGCGAACCGTCATCTCGAACCGCTCAAACGACGTTGAGCCACATTCGGCGACGAACAGCCCCCGGTCGGTGGCCTCAGTCACCACCCCCTCCACGCGCACCTGCGGGGTACCGAAGCCTCCGCCCGTGTGCTCCAGGTCCGACTCCCGGGGGTGGATCGAGCACGTGTAGCTCCGGGGGTCGGTCTCCGGGACCCGGTACGCGGAGGTCGACAGGTCGGTCAGGTTCTGGGCCTGCGGGACCCCGGTGTCGGTCTGCGCGTACGGATAGGCCTGAGTGGCCGCCGCGTACACCCGGTCCCCCGAGGCGACCACCGGCACGGCGCTCGGCCGGTACAGGTTGCCCGTCCCCGGGAGGCGCGCCGTCCACGTCTCCCGCCCGTCCTCGGCGGCGAGCGCGGTGAGCGCCACCGTTCCGGGGTCGACCACCGAGCGACACTCGGTAGACCCGCTGCACCCGCCCTGGGACCCCAGCGTGAGGACCCCGCTCACGTGCGTCACGTACACACGCGATCCGTCCGGCGAGGCCGTGATCTCACCAGGCTCCTCTCCGACATGCCCGGGCAGGGCGCGGCCGTAGCTCCAGACCTCGGCTCCGTCCTCTTCCGCGTAGCCGACCGTGACCGCGGTGGGTTGACTGACGAAGAGCTGCCCCTCGCGCACCGCGTCCCCGATCCCTCTGCCGGTGACCGCCACCACTTCCCCGGCCACGGCGAGTCCGGCGGCCCGTTGATCGCCGTCACCTCCCGAGCGGGCCACCCACCGCTGCACTCCGCTGGCAGCGTCGTACGAGACGGTCGCCCAGTCGGCCCCCGAGCCGTCCCCGTCGCTGGTCCCGGTCACGAAGAGGGCCTCCCCACCCGAGGAGAGATCGATGGCGGCGGCCGTGTCGGCTCCCTCCCCGGGGCCGTCGTAGGTCGCCGCCCAGAACGGGGCCGTCGGGTCGTCCTGGTCACCCACGTCGTAGGCGAGGGTGAGGTAGTCGGACCCGCCCCCGTCGGTGCCCTGGCTCCCCAGCACGTACAGGCGGGAGCCGTCGGGCGAGAGGACCAGGTCCGTGGGGCCACCTCCCAGCCCCTCGGTCCCAGCGAACGTCAGCGCCCACCGTTCGGCGCCCGACACCGCGTCGTAGGCCACCGTTCGGAGCAGCGGAACGCCGTCGGCCCGCCTGCTGGACATGGCGACGTACACGATCTCCCCGTCGGGCGACACGGCGACGCCCCGCGCGCCGTCGTTCCCCGGAGACGCGCCGTCATGGACGGCGATCCATCGCTTCTCCCCCGTCCCGGCGTCGTAGGCGACTACGGTGGCTCGGGCGTCGCCGCCTTCCTCGACGTCCTCGGCCCCGACGGTGAAGACCACGGAGCCGTCGGGCGAGACGGCGATGTCCGAGGCGATCTCAACCCCGACCGCCGGCTGATGGTAGCGGCCGGCCCAAAGCTCGTTCCCCGCGGAGTCGAGGGCGATCGTGGTCATGTCGCCCCCCGTCTCGTCGGATGTCGTCTGGCCGGCCACGAAGACGCGCGATCCGTCGGGCGCGGCGGCGAGCGCGCTCGGGGAGTCGACGCTGATGACGGGCCCGACCGTGGAGCCGTCGTGCACCGAGGTCCAGTCGGGGCACAGGTCGTTGACCGTCGGAGCCGGGGCGCAGGCCTCCTGTGCGGCGACCTGATGCGTGCCCGCGAGCACCGCGGCGATCGCGGCGAGCGCGGCCACGCCACCGATCGGCCGACGCCACCCATGGCGCAACGGACGTGACGACAGGCTGGCCATGTGCGCCTCCTTCAAGACAACGCGCCTTCCATGAGGATCGAGTCCACTATCGTGTCGGGCGGATCCTCAGATCGAGTAGGACCAGGTGAAGAAGTCGGTCGCCCGCGTGAGCTCCTGGCCGTCGACCTCGTAGGTAGAGAGGCCCCCGGTGGCGAAGAGCGCATCGCCGCTCGCGGAGATCGCGAGGCCGTTCCCGAACACATCCTCGTCGGCGGCGTTCATCCTGCCGACCCACCGCTGCTCCCCGGTCTCGGGGTCGAAGGCCGCGACGGACGCGCCGTACGTGACGTCGAGGGTTGAGGCGAGCGTGTAGATCGTGCCGCCGTCGGGCGCCAGCACCATCGCCGAGGTCTCGAGGGGGGGCCCGGCCGGGTACCGGGTGGTCCACTGCTCCTCGCCGGTCCCGAGGTCGTAGGACGCGAGCAACGGGCCCGGATCCCACGCCTTCGAGATAGCCACGAACACCCGGTCGCCGGAGATCTCGACCTTGGCCTCGTCGAGGGTGCTCACCCACCCCCGCGATACCGGCGTCCCGTGCAGCTCACCGGACCAGAGCTCCTGGCCCCCGGCCGCGTCGTAGCCGACGGTCCAGAAGTTGTTGTCGCCCTCGCCCGACATCACGACCCGCGACCCGTCGTCGGACACGCCGAGGCCGACCCGGCCGGACACGCCCGCGTTGAGCGCCACGGTGAAGCGCCCGGCCCAGGCCCACTGGGAGCTCGGCGCCTCATCGACCCCGGGGACGTCATAGGCGAGCGTGACGAGGTCGAAGTTCGTACCCTCGAGGCTGCTGCTCCCGGTGCTCCGCCCCGCCACGTACACGCGCTCGCCGTCGGGGCTCACGCGGACGGTGTGACCCGTGTCCCGAGCGGCGTAGTAGCGGGTGGGCCCCTGGTAGCGCATCGTCCAGAGCTCTCCGCCGTCCTCGGCCGACA
>DASWKG010000141.1:0-13949 GCA_036396755.1 Actinomycetota bacterium | reverse complement strand
ATCGTCAAGCAGATGGGGGAGCTGGGGCTGTTCGGGCTTCCCTTCCCCGAGGAGTACGGGGGCCAGGGCTCCGACTTCCTCACGATGTGCCTCGCGATCGAGGAGATCGCGCGCGTCGACTCCTCGATCGCGATCACGCTGGAGGCGGCGGTCGGCCTCGGGGCGACCCCGATCTTCCTCTACGGCACCGAGGAGCAGAAGCAGAAGTGGCTCGTCCCGATGTGCCGGGGCGAGGCCCTCGGCGCGTTCGGTCTCACCGAGCCCGGCGGCGGCACCGACGCCGAGGCCACCCGCACGACTGCCCGGCTCGAGGACGGCCAGTGGGTCATCAACGGCTCGAAGGCGTTCATCACGAACTCCGGCACGCCCATCACGAACGTCGTCACGATCACCGCGGTCACCGGCGAGACCGACACCGGGCGAAAGATCATCTCGGCGATCGTCGTCCCCACCGACACCCCCGGGTTCGAGGTCTCGAAGTCGTACCGGAAGATCGGCTGGCACGCGAGCGACACCCACGAGCTCTCCTTCAACGACTGCCGCGTCCCCGAGGAGAACCTGCTCGGCGACCGCGAGCGCGGCTTCGCCCAGTTCATGCACACGCTCGACGACGGCCGCATCGCGATCGCCTCGCTCGGGGTCGGCCTCGCCCAGGGCTGCCTCGACGAGTCGGTGAAGTACGCGAAGGAGCGCGAGGCGTTCGGCCGGCCCATCGGCGCCTTCCAGGCGATGCAGTTCAAGATCGCCGACATGAAGGTGGCCGTCGAGACCGCCCGGCTCGCCGTCTACCGCGCGGCCTGGCTGAAGGACCAGGGGCGCCCGTACAAGGCCGAGTCGTCGCTCGCCAAGCTCTACGCCACCGAGATCGCCGTCACCTGCGCCCGCGAGGCCGTCCAGGTCCACGGCGCGTACGGCTACATGGAGGAGTTCCCGGTCGCCCGCTACTACCGCGACTCGAAGGTCCTCGAGATCGGCGAGGGCACGAACGAGCTCCAGCGCGTGCTCATCGCCCGCGACCTGGGACTTCCCGGCACCACCTTCAACGAGTAACGCCGGCTGCTAGCCGCCTTGACACCGGTCGGCGCCCGGTGGTCAAGTAGACCAACCACACTGCCCGCGTCCGCCCGCCATCTCCAGGAGGTCCGAATGTCAGTCGCCCTGCTGTCGCCCGCTCGCCGCTCCAGGCCACGGAACCGCCGGATCGCGCTCGTGTCGCTCTCGGTCTCGATCCTGTCGGCGCTCGTGGTCCCCGCCGCCTCGGCGGCGTCCGCGCCATCGCCCCGACCTCTGCCCGCCGTCACGACCACGCCGGCTGCGAGCCCATGGACGCCGGTGGTCGGTCCGCTCCCCGAGGTTCGCGACGGGCACCCGGCGGGGCTGGCCGTCGACCGCTTCCGCGCGTTCACCCTTGATCGGGCCCGGATGGAAGGTGCGCTCGTCGCCGCCCCGCTCGAGCTCGCGGCGCAGGCGATCCCGGCCGAGGTGGGGCTGCCGGCGCCCACGGGAGAGCTCGAGCGGTTCTCGGTCTGGGAGTCGCCCGTGATGGAGCCGGGGCTCGCACGGCGTCACCCCGACATGCGCACCTACGTCGGCGAGGGCATCACCGACCCGACGGCCACCGTCCGCCTGAGCCTGACTCCGCTCGGGTTCCACGCGTCGGTGCGAGGCAGCCGGGGGTCGTGGTTCATCGATCCCTACTACCACCTCGACCAGAGCGTCCACGTGAGCTACTTCGGGCGGGACCTCGAGAACGTGCACGGCCCGCTCGTCGAGCGGGGCCTCGAGCGTGCCGCGCGCCGGGAGCCGCGCGGTGGCGAGGGGCCGGAGCGTGGCGCCGAGGCGCTCGCCGCGACCGGCCCGCAGCTCCGCGTCTACCGCCTCGCGCTGGTCACCGACCCCTCCTACTCCACCTACTTCGATCCGGGCGGCACCAGCCCGGAGAACGTGACGGCGGCGAAGGTGGTGCTCGTGAACCGCGTGACCCAGATCTACGAGGACGAGACGGCGATCCGGATGATCCTCGTGGACGAGACCGACCGCACCAACCTCGACACCGCGGCCGAGGCGACGGAGGCCAACGGGCCCTGCGGCGCCGCGGCCTGCTTCACCACGGCCCAGCTGAGCACCTGCGGGAGCGGCACCCTCAGCCGGAACCGCATCGTGCTCGGCCAGCTCGTCGGCGCGAGCGACTACGACGTGGGGCACATCGCCCTCGGGAAGGCGGGCGGCGGCATCGCCAGCCTCGCCGTTGTGGGGGGGAACAGCAAGGCGCAGGGCTGCACGGGCCTCCCGAACCCGGTCGGCGACTTCTTCGCCGTCGACTACGTGGCCCACGAGCTGGGTCACCAGTACGCGGGCAACCACACGTTCAACGGGAACCAGGCGAACTGCTCCGGGGGCAACCGCAACGGGGGGACCTCGGTCGAGCCGGGGAGCGGATCCTCGATCATGGCCTACGCGGGCATCTGCGGCACCGACGACCTCCAGGCCCACTCGGATCCCTACTGGTCGCAGCGCAGCTTCGACGAGATCACCGCCTACGTGACCAGCAGCCGGGCGGCGATCAACGAGGTGCAGACCGCCTCGCTCCTGGGGTTCGACACCGACGGCGAGTCGTTCACCCTCACCTACCAGGGGTCCACCTCCGCGCCGATCGCGAGGGGCACCACCTACTCCGCGCCCGGGATCCAGGCGGCGCTCGCCCCGATCCTGCCCGCGGGCGCCACGGTGAGCGTCGCCGGCTTCGGCGGCTCGGGCTCGCCGGGCGACACGGGTTTCCAGCTGACCTTCGGCGGCTCCCTCGCCATGGTCAACGTCAGCCCGCTGACCCTGACCGACCCCGTCGGGCTCACCGGGTTCATGGGAGAGACGGCGAAGGGCGGCTCGATCGACAACCAGGGATCGCAGGTGCTCCCGACCGGGAACAGCGCCCCGTCGGTCGCGGCGCCGGCGATGTACACGATCCCGTACCAGACGCCGTTCGCGCTGACGGGGAGCGCCACCGACGCCGACGGCGACACGCTCACCTACATGTGGGAGCAGAACAACGCGGGCAGCTCGGCCGTGGGCCTCATCAGCCCGATCAAGACCACCGGACCGCTCTTCCGCCAGTTCGGCACGGCCCAGGACGCGGCGCTCTACGAGCCGGCCACGTACGACTCGCCGGGGGAGAACCACACGACGACCGACCCCACCCGCGTGTTCCCGGACATGGCGCAGATCCTCGCGAACAACACGAACGCCGAGACGGCGGACTGCCCGCCGGCGCCGGCGAACACCGTCGACTGCTACTCCGAGTTCCTCCCGACCCCGGTCTACATGGGGTCGATGCAGTTCCGGCTGACCGCTCGTGACGGCCACCCGGGGGGCGGCGGCGTGAACAGCGCGAACACCACCGTCGCCCTCGCGCCCGCGACGGGCCCGTTCCTCGTCACGTCGCCGAACACCGCGGTCACCTACGCGGCCGGTTCCACGCAGACGGTCACCTGGAACGTCGCCGGCACCTCGCTGATGCCGGTCGGCACCACCTCGGTCGAGATACTCCTCTCCACCGACGGCGGGGCCACGTTCCCGCACGTGCTCGCCTCCTCGACGCCGAACGACGGGAGCGAGCCGGTCACGATGCCCGCGGCGGACACCGACGCGGCCCGGGTGATGGTGCGGGCGCTCGGGAACGTCTTCTTCGACGTCTCGAACGCCGACTTCACGATCGAGAGGACGGACGCCGATCTCGAGGTCTCGGTGACCGACGACCCCGATCCCGCGTACGCGGGCGAGTCGCTCGACTACGCCGTGACGGTGCGCAACAACGGCCCGACGGATGCCTCGGACGTGCAGGTGGTCGACACGGTGCCGGCCGGGACGAGCGTGCAGTCGACCTCGGTCCCCTGCGCCGAGTCCCCGTCCCGGACGCTCACCTGCGACCTCGGGACGATGACCTCCGGGCAGGAGGTCGTGGTCCTGGTGACCGTGCTGGTCGACCGGGCGCTGGTCCACGATGCCGGCGGGCCCGTCACCGTCACGAACGCGGCGGAAGTATCCGCCGCGACCGATGACCTCGAGCCGGCGAACGACACCGCGAGCGAGGAGACGCTGGTGAAGGCGCGGGCCGACCTCGAGGTCGTGTCGGTCGAGGTGCTGAACCCGCCCTCCCAGATGCTGGCCGGGGAGTCGCGCTCGGTGACCATCCGCTCGGTGATCGCGAACCGGGGCGCCGCCGCGCCGATGGACGCGCGGCTGACGCGGTCCTCCTCGGGGGGATCGGTGACGCCGGCGACGAGCAGCGTCACGGCCTCCGCGCTCGGCCTGGACGAGGATCGCGCGGTCGACGAGGAGGTCCAGGTCGCCTGCGCCGGGCCCGGGCCCACCACCTTCACCTTCGAGAGCGAGGTTGCCCCGGACCGTGCGGACGACGAGGAGACCGACTCCGCGAACAACAGCGGGCAGGCGTCGTTCTCGGTGGACTGCATGATGGCCGTCGCGATCAACATCAAGCCGGGAAGCTTCACGAACCCCGTCAACCCGGGGTCCAAGGGCGTGATCCCGGTCGCGATCCTGACGACCTCGGCGGGGGAGTACGGCCTGCCGGCGGCGTTCGACGCGGGCGCCGTGCACCCCGGAACCCTGCGGTTCGGCCCCGAGGCGTGGGTGCTGGCCGGGGGCGGCGCCAAGGAGGCGCACGGCCGCGGGCACCTCGAGGACGCGATCGAGCGCTCCGACGAGACCTCCCGGGACGGCGACACGGACATGGTGGCCCACTTCCGCACGCAGGAGTCCCGGCTCACCGGGGAGGTCCGGGCGTGCGTGCGGGGCGAGTACGGGCCGGAGCACCTCGTGTTCATCGGCTGCGATCTGGTCACGGTCGGCGCGGACTGACGGCCGGCTCGTCGCGCCGCGCGGGGAGGAGCGAGCGCAGGTGTAAGGGAAGTCGAAGCGTCGCGTTGGATGATCGCGCGACCGTCCGAGAGGAGGACCCATGGAAGCTGCTGGAACGACGAGGCCGGCCCGCCGGCTGGCCCATCTCGGCCTGGCGCTGCTCGCCGTCGCGGGCACGGCCGCCGTCGCGGCCGCGCACGGAGGAGACGCCACACAGATCCACGCGTGCGTGCACGACACGAACGGCAAGACCCGCATCGTCGCGCCCGACGAGGCCTGCAAGCCCAACGAGAGCCCGGTCGACTGGGCGATCGTCGGCCCCCAGGGGCCCCCGGGCCCGCAGGGCCCCCAGGGCGACCAGGGACCCCAGGGTGACCCGGGGCCGCAGGGCCAGGACGGCCAGGACGGCCAGGACGGCCAGGACGGCGCCGACGGCGTGAGCGGCTACGAGACGGTCACCGAGTGCGACCCGGCCGACTGCGCCGGGAATCCCAACGACACCAAGGCGGTGATCGTCGACTGCCCGCCCGGGAAGGTGGCGCTGGGCGGAGGCGGCAGCGTCGACATCCTCCCGGTCGTGGCCATCAACACGAGCGCGCCGTTCCCCCTGGGGAGCACCTCCCCCACCGGATGGTTCGTGCGGGCGTTCGAGACCCAGCCGGAGGACTTCGCGTGGACGCTCGAGGTGACGGTGACCTGCGCCGACGTGACGCCGTAGCTTCCCCGGCGAGGACCTAGACGAGGGGGGCGTACTCGGTCAGCGAGTCGAACAGCTGGAGGGCGGCGCCTCCCTCGTTGAAGTCCTTCGCGGGCCCGAAGACCAGCCCGACGATCACCGCGCCGTCCTCGGCGACCCCGGCGGCGCCGATCACGTAGCCCCCGGGGTAGGCGTAGTACCCCTGCGCGGGAGCGTCGAGGCCCATGAAGTACGGGTCCTCGAGCTCCGAGTCGAACGTCACCCCGTCGGGGAGCAGCTCGGCGAAGTTCTCGACCGACACGTCGATGAAGTTCGGGGTGACGGCGGCGGTGGGGTCGCGGCCCGCGACCAGGTCGGGATGCTGGAACCGGAAGATGTAGGCCCCGGCGGTCCGGTCCGGCGCCACCGCGCCGCCGAAGAAGCCGGCCACGGGGTCCTCCAGGGGCTCCCATCCCGGCGGCCGGCACATGGCCACGCTGAGGTCGCGGAGCACGGTCGCCTGCGGGCTGCCGAAGGCGGCCTCGCCTTCGGCCGTGGCGGTCAGGTGGCCGTTGACGTACAGCTCGACCCGGTAGCGGCCGTCGCTGAGGCATCGTGCGGGGAAGGTCGAGGTGACGAGGCTCTCGAGCCGGAACCAGTCCCGGTCCTGCCGGTCGAGCCCGGGCGTCCGCACGCCCGAGACCTCGGGGATCCCCGACCAGCCCTGCGGGGTCTCGAGGTACCACTGCTGGGAGATGAGGTCGTCCTCGGGGTCGAACCCGGGGAGGAGCGCCCGCCACTGCGCCTCGGCCGGGAACAGGTTCACCTCGGCGGTGCCGGCCTCGGTCGCCTCGCCGATGCCCGGCTCCCCCCGCGAGACGCTGCCCACGAGGTACTCCTTCAGCTGTGCGGCGACCTCCGCGGTCTCCGGCCGGTGCGAGACGAGCAGCTCGAGGTCGGTCAGGGCCCCCGAGAGCCACTGCTGCTGCAGCGGGAGGTTCCCCTGGGGCTCGGGCGCCCGCTGGCCGAGCTGGCCGGTCGCGCCCGGGGGCGGATCCTCGCCGGCGGCGGGTGAGAGGTCGGGATCCTCGTAGATCGTGGAGAGGGCCCCCACGCGGTAGGCCTCCCGAGCCCCGGCCACGTCGCCGGTCGCGAGCCTCGCCACGCCGAGGTTGTAGCGGAGCACCGGGTCGGTGGGGTCGAGCGCGATCGCCCGCGCCGTGAACCCCGCGCTCTCCTCGATGAGCGTGCTGTTGCTCTCCTGGAGCCCGAGGAGGAACGTCTCGAAGCCCAGCTCGCCGAGCACCGCGCGGGTCTCCAGCCCGAGCTCGAGCGCCGTCCGCAGGTCGGTCACCGCCGCGCGCGTCGCCCCGGGCGTGCTGAGGCTCCCGAAGTAGACGCTCTGCGGCGAGCCGGCCAGGAACCTCGCGCCGGCCCGCTCGACGTAGGCCTGCGCGAAGGTGGGGCGCAGCCCGATCGACCGCGAGAAGTGTGACTCCGCCTCACGGTAGCCCTCGGGCCCGGTGGCGAGGAGCAGCGCCCGTCGGCCGTCGGCGAAGGCCTCGGCGGCCTCGGCCGGAGCGCGCGCCGGCGTGTGCACGGCGAGCCACACCGCCCAGACCCCGCCGACCACGATGAGCCCGATGCCGACCGCCGCCAGCATCCGACGGATGCGGATGCGGAGCGACAGCGAGAGGCCGAGCAGGTAGACGGCGACGGCGAAGAGCGTCAGCACGGCCGTGTAGTTGGCCTCTCGCCCTTCCCACGCGCCGTCCTCCTCGTTGGCGGCGTCGGCCAGCGCCCAGAGCAGGTCCGCCTTCAGCTGGGAGTCGCTGAAGAACCGGAACGGGAAGATCGGGTCCCGCTCGGGCCCATCCTCGCCGTCGGTGGTGATCGACGTGAGGCTCTGGGTCCGCCGAGCCAGCTCGGCGAGCCGGGCCTGCTCGAGGCGGAGGAGCCGCGAGTCGCGCGCGAACGACAGCTGGCGCACGTCTGCCGCCTCGTGACGGAGCAGCTCGGCGAGCGCGAACGTGTGGTAGTCGACCTGCGCCGCCTGGTCGGCCCGGACGAGCCCGCCCATCGCCCGGACCAGCGACTGCTGCGCGTCGACGTTCGCGAAGGACGACGCGCGCGACGCGCGGCTCTGCGCGTAGCCCACCATCGCGCCGGAGAGCGTGGCGACGACGATGGCGATCGCGACCGCTCGCGAGAAGGGGTCGCGGACCTCCTCGACCTCGATCTCGATCGGCTCGGGCGCGGAGCTCATCCGGCCTGCCTCATCCGAACCCTCCGACCACGAGGAACAGCGCGACGGCGGCCGCGGCGACCAGCACGCCCGCCCCGGCGAACAGGCCGCGGATCCGCTCGGAGGTGAACTGCGCGAGCGTCAGGAAGAAGAGGCTTGCGATGAAGAGCGCCACGACCAGCACGAGGTTGACCGTGATCTCGAACGTCTCGCGCGACTCCCGGAAGGTCGCGTCGGGCCGGAGGTCGGTGAACTCGGGCTGGAACTCGAGGAGCTGGCGGCGGACGAAGTCGCGGTCGAACTCGAAGGTGCCGTCCGCCTCGCCGAGCCCGGGTGAGGAGGTGCGGAAGAACGGCGCGAGCGCGCGGGCCTGCCCGATCTCGGTCCTCGCCTGAGCCTCCAGCGTCTCGGCCAGCTGCGGCTCGTCCCCGCGAACCTCCTTCGCGTCCTCGCGGAGCAGCCGCCACGCGTTCACGTGCCGCTGGTACTGGGCGAGGAGCCGCAGGTCCTGGTCGATCTGGCTGTCGAGCTGGGCCCGGATCTGCTCCTTCTGGACCAGCTCGAGCAGGCCGTCCTCGGTGAGGTCGGAGGCCCGGATCGAGATGACGGAGGCCCGCCAGGCGGCCGTAGCGCCGAGGGCGGACACCACCGCGATCAGCACCGCGACGATCGTGCGGAAGGAGCCGCTCGGCGCATCCCGCGATCGGTCGTCGGAGGAGGGGCCGGGCGCGCCCTGCCGGTCCTCGTCGTCCATCGTTGCGAGATTCTACGCGGGCGGGCCGAAGCGGAGATCGCCGCCTTGACCCGCCGGGCGTCCGCTGCTAGCCTTGGTTTCACCCACTGAAATACACTTTCATCAGATGGAAGCCCGCGGCTACGAGATCCGATCCGTCCTCCGAGCCCTCGACGTCCTGATCGCCCTGGGGGAGCGAGGCCAGGCCGACCTCTCCACGGTCGCCCGCGCGGCCGGCCTCCATCCCACCACCACGCTCCGCATGCTCGAGTCCCTGCGCAGCCGAGGCTTCGTCCGGCAGCGCCGAGGTCGCTACGAGGTGGGCCCCCGGGCGTTCGAGGTGGGCTCGGCGTTCCTCAGCCGCTTCTCGATCGCCGAGGAGGCGCAGGCGCTCGTGGCCGAGCTGGCGACCGTCGTGAACGAGAGCGCGAGCTTCGGGATCCTCGACGAGGGGCAGGTCCTGTACCTCGCGATCGCGCACGGAGAGCGGGAGCTCGGGATCCAGTCGACGCCGGGTGGCCGCCACCCGGCCCACTGCACCGCGCTCGGCAAGGCGCTGCTGGCCCACCTCGGCTGGGAGGAGGTCGAGCGGATCCTCCGCGCCCACCCCCCGGTGCGGCTCACGCCGGCGACCCTGATCGAGCCGGCGGAGATCAGGCGCGAGCTCCAGCGGATCGCCCGCCGTGGCTACGCGGTGGACGCGGAGGAGCGTCTCGCCGGCGTCGTCTGCGTCGCGGCGCCGATCCGCGACCACTCGGGAGAGGTCGTGGCCGCGCTGTCCGTCTCCGGGCCCCGGCTGCGGCTCGGGAGGTCCCGGGTGCAGGCCGTGGCCGCGCAGGTGGTCGAGGTCGCCGAGAAGGCGTCGGCCATCCTGGGCGCCCCCTAACAGTCCTCCGGTACCAGGAACTCGTCGGGGTCCTCGGGGCTCTCCTTCGGCAGGAGGACCGGCTCGAAGCAGAGCGCCTCCCCCTGGTTGGAGTTGCCCTCGAGGAAGCCGGTGTCCGAGACCTCGTCCTCGAACGGCCCCTCGTACTCAAGGATGTAGAGCCCGTTGCGGAGGTCGGCCACGTAGATCAGGCCGTCCTCGATGATCGGGTAGCTCCACATCACGACCTTGTCCACGCCGGCGGAGAGCCGCGGGTCCTCGGTCCCGACCACCGGCAGCGGCTCCGGCATGAACTCGGCGAGCTGATAGGGGGCCGCGGGATCCTCCAGCGAGATCGCCTGCAGGCCGCCGGAGTGCCACGTGACGAACGCGATGTTCGGGGTGAGCGTGGGGTTGTGCGCGGAGAACGACGTCGTGGGCCGGGGCTCGTAGCTCGAGCACAGCGCGGCCCGGTTCTGCGGGAGCTTGTACTCGGCCTGCACGGTCGGCGCCTCGGGATCGGCGATGTCGATCAGCCGGGCCCATCCCCACGGACAGCCGTGGGCCGAGCCGGTCGCCGTGCCGTAGACCTCGTCGGCGACCAGCGCCCAGTCGCGCCCCCACAGCTTGATCGCGCTGTGGGCGCCCGGGCCGGACCAGGTGGGGCGGCTCCCCGACAGCGTCACGCGGCGCAGCTCGGGGCTCGGCCGTCCCGCGGTGAAGTCGGAGACGTCCGCGATCGCGAAGCCTCCGGTCAGCAGGGCGAAGTACGCGCGGGTGCCGTCGTTGGAGACCGACAGCGAGTGCAGGCCGCCCGTGTAGCTGTGGCCGCCGTTGAAGAGCTGGGTGGGCGGCTGGCCCTGGAGGAGCGGGGACAGGTCGTAGATCTGCATCGATGAGCCGGCGCCGGCCGCGAACAGGAGCGCGCGCTCGGGGTCCAGCGGGTCCTCCCACAGGAAGAACTCGTGGGTGCTCGGCGCGAACTGGAGGATCAGCTCGGGGTCGGTCGCACGCTCGCCGGAGATGTCGTAGAAGCGGAAGTTGTTGACCGAGGGGGCGGAGCACACGTGCGCGCTGGCCCCGCCGCAGTTCGTGTGCAGGACGATGAGGATGTCCTGCGACTTCCAGATGCGGAGCTCGCGCGACGACTCGCCGGGGTTCGCCTCGGCTGGCGGGCCCATCTCGTTGACGATGTTCGGGTCGGTCGGGTCGGAGATGTCGACGATCATGATGCCGGCGTGGTTGGCGTTGCCGTTCTTCCCGTCGGTCCGGCTGCCCACGTAGGCGTAGTCGCCGTGGACCGCCAGCGCGGCGTTCATCCCCCGGTCGAGGAGCGGGTCGTGCCCCACGAGCCGCAGCGACCCCGTGGGCCCGGACTCCCGGTCATCGCAGTAGTCGGGGATCAGGTACTCGTCGGGGTCCTCGGGGTTCTCCTTGGGCAGCAGCACCGGCTCGAAGCACAGCGCGTGCCCCTGGTTCGAGTTGCCCTCGAGGAAGGTCGTCTGGTCGATCTCGGCCTGATGGGGGCCGAAGTAGCGAAGGATGTAGAGCCCGTTGCGGAGGTCCACCACGTAGATGAGCCCGTCCTGGATGACCGGGTAGCTCCACATCACGACCTTGTCCTGGCCGGCCGAGAGCCGCGGGTCCTCGGTGACCACGTACTGGAGCGGGGCCGGCTTGAACTCCGCCAGCTGCACGGGGCTCGCCGGGTCGTCGAGCCCGACGGCCTGCAGGCCGCCCGAGTGCCAGGTGATGAGGGCGACGTTCGGCGTGAGCGTCGGGTTGTGCGCCGAGAACGAGGTGAAGGGGTGCGTGTCCGCCGGCTCGCAGAACGACGCCTGGTTCTCCGGCAGCTTGTACTCGGCCTCGACGGTGGGCGCCTCGGGGTCGGCGATGTCGATCAACCGGGCCCATCCCCACGGACAGCCGTGGTCGCCGCCCGAGGCGAGCCCGTACACCTCGTCGGCCGCGAGCGCCCAGTCCCGCCCCCACAGCTTGATCGCGCTGTGGGCGCCCGGGGCCCCCCAGATGGGACGGTTCCCGCTCGGCGTGATGCGCCGAAGCTCGGGGTTCGGCCGTCCCGCGGTGAAGTCGGAGACGTCGGCGATCGCGAAGCCGCCGGTCAGGAGCGCGAAGTAGGCGCGGGTGCCGTCGTTCGAGACGGACAGCGAGTGGAGCCCGCCGCTGTAGCCGTGCGCTCCGTTGAAGAGCTGGGCGGGCGGCTGGCCCTCGAGGAGGGGCGACAGGTCGTAGATCTGCATCGACGAGCCGGCGCCGGCGGCGAAGAGCAGCGCGCGCTCGGGGTCCAGCGGGTCCTCCCACAGGTAGAACTCGTGGGTGTTGCGGTCGAACTGGAGGATCAGCTCGGGGTCGGCGGCGTTGTCCCCGGAGATGTCGTAGAAGCGGAAGTTGTTGACGGCGGGGACCTGGCAGAGGTGCGCGTTGCCCGCGCCGCAGTTCGTGTGGAGGACCATGAGGATGTCCTGCGACCGCCAGACGCGCAGCTCCCGCGACGACTCGCCCCCGCTCCCTTCGTTCGGCGGCATCATCTCGCCGGCCACGACGGGGGCGGCGGGGTTGGAGATGTCGACGATCGCGATCCCGCCGTGGGTGAGGTTCTGGTTCTCCGGCTTGCCGTCGGTGCGGCTGCCCACGTAGGCGTAGTCGCCGTGGACCGCCAGCGCGGCGTTCATGCCCCGGTTGAACAGGGGCTCGTGCCCGACGAGCTCGAACGCTCCGGGCGCGGCGGCGGCCTCCGCCGCGGCGGGCGCCTCCGAGGTGGGGGCGGGGCCCGCCGGCACGACCGACAGGCTCCCCGCGAGGAGCGTGGTGACGAGGGTGGTTCGCAGTGCGGACATCAGGACCTCCGATCGATCAGGTGGGCGGGCACATGTACTTCTCGCGGCTCGTTATCTTCGGCCAGAACTCCGCGTACTCGACGGCCAGCGTGACGTCGATCATCCCGGCGCCGACCTCCCAGGCCTCGTACCCCGGCATCGGAGACGCCGTCGCCGCGAGGATCTCCCTCACCTGCGCGGCGGTCAGGTAGCAGCCCTTGGCCCGGACGGCGACCTCCTGCATGAGGGCGATCGCGCCGGCGACGTGGGCCGCCGCGACGCTCGTCCCGCTCATGCCCACGTAGCTCGGGTCGACGACGATCCGCTCCGACCCGTGGGCGGCCGAGCGGCCGAACAGCGGCGGCTGGACGAGCGGCGACGTGGCGACCGTGGCCCTCGCGGCGACGACGCCGTCGCCCGGCGCCGTCAGCGTCGGCTCGTATCGGTGGGTGTCGAGGTGGTAGGTGCGTGCGACGGGATCTCCCCGGGAGGAGTAGGGGGCCAGCACCCTCCGGCTCGTCTTGAGCCCGGCGGCGACGGAGATCGGCGTCGTCCCCGCCCCCACCGGGTTGAAGTGGCAGGTGTCGGGCTGCGAGCAGTCGCTCGGTGCGGGCCCCTCGTTCCCCGCCGGCACCACGAAGCTCACCCCGTAGTACGAGACGTTGTCGATCGAAGAGGTGAGGGGGTGCCACGGGTCGTAGAGCCCGTCGAGGGTCCAGCCCGCCAGGATCACCTTCGTCGGGGCGGCCACCTCGACGTGCCGGCTGAGGATGAACTCGATGGCGGCGATCGCGCCGAGCGTCGAGACCTGGGCCTGGCACGTGTAGGCCTCCTCGTAGCTCTCGTCGCCGCGGGCGGCGCAGCCGGGCGGACCGTCGACCCGCGCCGTGAGGGTGTCGGCGACGCCGACCCCGAGGATCTCGGCCTCGGGCGCCACGCCGGTGTACCGGCCGCCCGACGCCGACCCGTCGCCGGCCGCGACGCTCGCGATGAAGGTCCCGTGGCCGCTCGAGAGGTCGGTGTTCTCCATCTCCCCGAAGAACTCGTCGGTGTAGCGATCCGGCTCGCACAGGGGCGGGTAGGGCCCGAGCAGCGACGAGTGGTCGAACACCACGCGAACGTTCGTGTGCATCCGGGTGCCGTAGCGAACGTCCGGATGCCGTCCGTCGACCCCGGTGTCGACGACCGCGATCTTCACGCCCTTGCCGGTGATGTCGCGGACCGACCACAGTGCCTCGGGGTCGCCGTTGAACGCCGTGCGGACGCTGCGGTCGAGGGCGGGGGTGAGCGGCGCGTTGGCGACGACGGACCGCGCGCCCGGGGCGGCGGCCATCGCCCGCGCGTCGGCCGCGGAGCCCGCGCACGCGTAGGCGACGGGGACGCGCTCGAAGACCGTGGCCCTCAGGCCCGCGTCCCGCAGGTATCGCGCGATCGCGGGTCGCCGCGCGGCCGCCGGGTCCCACGACATGATCGCGATCGCCGGGCCGGCACCCAGCGCATCCAGCAGGACCGGATCGAGGCGAGCCGCGAGCGGCCCGGGCCGGGCGGCCGCGGGGGCGCCGGAGATCGGCGGCGACCCGGCGAGCAGCGCCAGCGTGACGAGCGCCGCGGCGACGCGGGCGGACGGGTGGCGCATCGGGGCGATCTCCTCCTGGGTCGGGCCGGTTCCCGAGGATCCTTCGGGTCGAGGAGGGATTCGATGGCGCGTCGAGGAACTC
>DASWKG010000140.1:0-8028 GCA_036396755.1 Actinomycetota bacterium | reverse complement strand
GCCGTGGCCGGTCAGCACGCAGACGGCCGTCGACCCGGCCTCCAGCCCGCCGGCCGCCGAGACCTTCAACAATCCCGCCACCGAGGCGCCCGACGCCATCTCGCAGAAGATGCCCTCGCCGGCGAGCCGCCGCCAGGCCTGAAGGATCTCGCGGTCGGTCACGGCGTCGATCGCGCCGCCCGAGTCGGTCGCCGCCTCCTCGGCCTGCTTCCACGACGCGGGGTTGCCGATGCGGATCGCGGTGGCGATCGTGCTCGGGCGCTCGACCGGCTCGCCGCGGACGATCGGCGCGGCGCCGGCCGCCTGGAACCCGAGCATCGCCGGCGTCGCCCCGATCACACCGACGTCGAGGTACTCGCGGTAGCCCATCCAGTGGCTCGTGATGTTGCCCGCGTTGCCGACCGGCACCAGGTGGACGTCCGGCGCACGCCCGAGCGCGTCGCAGACCTCGAACGCGAGCGTCTTCTGCCCCTCGATGCGGTCGGGGTTGATGGAGTTGACGAGCGTCACGGGGTAGGCGCCCGCCAGCTCGCGCGCGACGACGAACGCCTCGTCGAAGTTGCCGTCCACCTCGAGCACGCGGGCGCCGTGCGCCAGCGTCGCCGCGAGCTTCCCGAGGGCCACCCGGCCGCGGGGAACGATCACCGCGCAGGTCAGGCCCCCGCGTGCCGCGTACGCGGCGGCCGAAGCGCTCGTGTTGCCGGTCGAGGCGCAGGCCACCACCTTCGACCCGAGCTCGAGCGCGCGCGAGATCGCGACCGTCATGCCACGGTCCTTGAACGAGCCGGTCGGGTTCGCCCCCTCGAACTTCAGGTAGACCTCGCAGCCGGTGGCCCGCGACAGCGGGTCCGAGCGCAGGAGCGGCGTGCCTCCCTCACCGAGGGTGACGACCGGCGTCGCGTCGGTCACCGGGAGCCGATCCCGGTACTCCTCGATGATGCCTCTCCAGGGCGCCGCGCGGCCCGGCGTCACTCCTCTCCCTCCACCCGCATCACGCTCCGCACCTCCGACACCACGTCGAGCCCCTCGAGCGCCCCGACCGTGTCCTGCAGCGCCGCCTCGTTCGCGCGGTGGGTGATGAGGACGAGCAGCGCCTCCTCGCCCGTCCCCTCCTGCCACACGCTCTTGATCGAGACGCCGTGCTCGCCGAACGCCCCCGCGACCTGGGCCAGCACCCCGGAGCGGTCGGGGACGTCGAGCAACAGGTAGTACTGGCTCCACATCTCCCCCATCGGCCGCACGCGGCGGTCGAGGTACGCGGCCGAGCCGGACGGGATGCCGCCGTGCACCACGTGGCGGGCGGCGTCGACGATGTCGCCGATCACGGCCGTCGCGGTGGGCTCGCCGCCGGCGCCACGCCCGTAGAACATCATCTCGCCGGCGGCCTCCCCCTCGACGAACGCGGCGTTGAAGCTCTCGCGCACGGCGGCGAGCGGATGATCGGCGGGGATCATCGCCGGGTGCACGCGCGCTGCCACCTCGCCGTCCTCGAGCTCGGCGAACGCGAGCGGCTTCACCACGTAGCCGAGGCGCTCCGCGAACTCGACGTCCTCGGCGGTGACCCGGGTGATGCCCTCGCGGTAGACGTCGCCGGCGACCACGCGCGTGTTGAACGCGAGCGACGCGAGGATCGCGCACTTCGCGGCCGCGTCGCTGCCCTCGACGTCGGCGGTGGGGTCGGGCTCCGCGTAGCCGAGCCGCGTGGCCTCGGCCAGCGCGTCCTCGAAGGACATGCGGTCCTCGTGCATGCGGGTGAGGATGAAGTTGGTGGTGCCGTTCAGGATGCCGATGATGCGGACGATCCGCTCGCCGGCGAGAGACTCGCGCAGCGGGCGCACGAGCGGGATCCCGCCGCCGACCGCGGCCTCGAAGAGCAGGGCCACGCCCGCCTTCTCCGCCGCGTCGAACAGCTCGCGGCCGCGGGTGGCGAGCAGCTCCTTGTTCGCGGTGACGACGTGCTTGCCGGCCGAGATCGCGTCGAGCACGAGCGTGCCGGCGGGCTCGGTGCCGCCCATCACCTCGACCACGATCCGGACCTCCGGGTCCTCGACCACCTCGCGCGGCTCGCCGGTGAACCGGTCGGCGGGAAGCGGGACGTCCCGCGCCTTCGACGGGTCGCGGACGGCCACCCGCACGACCTCGATGCGGCACCCGCTGCGCCGCTCGATGTCGTCGGCGCGGTCGAGGAGGAGCCGGAGCGTCGCGGCGCCGACGGTGCCGCAGCCGAGCAGCCCGACGGGGACCGTCACACCCACCGTGCCATCACCACCTCGTCCTCGTAGCCCGACGACTTCCTGGTGTGCGCCCGCAGCACCCCCTCGTCCTGGAACCCGAACTTCCGGTACAGCGCCCGGGCCGCGTCGTTGTGCGGGAACACCGAGAGGGTGAGCTTCTCCACCCCGGCCCACCGCGCCCAGCGGATCGCCTCGGCGATGAGCGCCGAGCCCACGCCCTTGCCCCGCCACTCGGCGGCGACCGCCATCCCGAACGAGGCGACGTGGTGCGTCGCGCGGCCACGCTCGCGCACGGCGCTCAGCTGGCCGACCACGCGCCGGCCCGAGACCGCCACGAGCTCGGCGGACTCCCGGGTCCACGAGCGGCGGAGCCGGCGACGCACCCCGCGCGGGTGGAAGGCCGGGCGCTCGGTCCGCAGGTACCGCCCCTCGAGCGCGACGGCCTCGACGAGGATCGTCACGCCGCGCGCATCGCGCGGCACGGCGGACCGGACGCGAACGCCCGGGGGCGCCTCGGCGAGGTCGACCCCGGGCGGCCCCACGTCGAGGCGGGCCAGGTCGTCCTCGTCCTCGCGGCGGAGGATCAGGCGAGGGCCGTCGTCGCCGACCAGGATCACGGCCGGCCGGCCGACCTTGTTGTAGGTGCTGGCCATCGCGTACTCGTAGGCCCCGGTCGCGGCGACCGCGAGCAGGTCGTCGCGGCGAACGTCCCCGGGCAGCGAGACCCGCTCCGCGAGGATGTCGCCCGACTCGCAGTGCCGGCCGACGACCGCCACCGGCGACTCGGGCGCCTCGCCGGGCCGCGACGCCAGCGCGAAGGTGTAGCGCGAGCCGTAGAGCGCCGGCCGGATGTTGTCGGACATCCCCCCGTCGACCGCCACGTATCGACGGATGCCCGGCACCTCCTTCACCGAGCCGACGCGGTAGAGCGTGATCGCCGCGCCCCCGGTGATCGCGCGGCCCGGCTCCGCCCACAGCTCGGGCCTCGGGAGCCCGCGCTCCCGAGCCCCCGCCTCGAGCGCCTCCCCGACCGCTCGCCCGAGCTCCTCGGGGGACGGGGGCTCTTCGTCGACGTAGCTGCTCCCGATGCCGCCGCCCACGTCGAGCACGGCCGCCTCGAACCCGAGCTCGCGGCGCGCCTCCGCGAGCAGGTCGAGGGCGACCTCCAGCGCGCCGAGGTAGGGGGCGAGGTCGAGGAGCTGGGAGCCCACGTGGACGTGGAGGCCGCGCAGGGCGAGGTTCGGCGCCGCGAGCGCGCGCTTCAGGGCCGCCATCGCCATCCCGCCGGCGACCGGAACGCCGAACTTCGTGTCGGGCGCGCCGGTCGTCACGTACTGGTGGGTCGAGACCTCGACGCCCGGCGCGATCCGAAGGAGCACCGGCTGCGTCGCGCCGCGGCCACGTGCCACGGCGTCGATGCGAAGGACGTCCTCCTCGCTGTCGAGGATCAGGTGCCCGACGCCCTCGGCGACGGCGCGATGGAGCTCGGCGTCGGTCTTGTTGTTGCCGTGGAGGACGATGGCCTCGGGGGGGGCTCCGGCCCGGAGGCAGGTGTCGAGCTCGCCCCCGGTGGCGGCGAGCAGGCCCATCCCCTCGCGGCGGACGATGTCGATGAGGGCCTGGGCGGGGAACGCCTTCACCGCCCAGAGCGCGCGGTCGAAGGCCCCGACGAACGCCCGGCACCGCGCCCGGACGTGCCCCTCGTCGACGACGACGAGGGGCGTCCCGAACTCGGACGCGAGATCCTCCGCGTGCCGGCCCCCCGCGAGCAGACCCTCGGGCCCGAGCTCGACGAACGGCGGCCACGGCCCGGACGTCACGTCCCCTCCTCGCTCCGGAGCCGCTCCATCGACTCGGGCGCGCTCACGCCCAGGAGCCCGAGCACGTTCGCGATCGTCCGCCGGGTCGCCGCCGCCAGCAGAAGCCGGGCCCGGGTGAGCCCCTCGTCGTCCGTCACCACCCGGCACTCGGTGTAGAACCGGTGGAACGTGGCCGCCAGCTCCTCGGCGAATCGCGTGAGGCGGTGGGGCGCGCGCAGGTTCGCGGCGAGCGTCACCTGCTCGGGCAGCTCGGAGACCTTCCGAAGGAGGTCGAGCTCGGCGTCGTGCGTCAGCAGCTCGACCGGCGTCTCCTCGAACGGCACCAGCCCGACGCCCTGCTCCTCGGCGTAGCGGATGATGCTCGAGATGCGCGCGTGCGCGTACTGCACGTAGTACACGGGGTTGTCGAGGGTCTGGCTCGCGACGAGCTCGATGTCGAAGTCGAGCGGCGTGTCGGGCGAGCGGGTCAAGAGCGTGTAGCGGGCCGCGTCGACGCCCACCTCGTCGAGCAGCTCGTCAAGGGTCACGATGTCGCCGGCGCGCTTGCTCATCTTCACCGGCTCGCGACCCCGGTAGAGCGCGACGAGCTGGGTGATGATGAACTCCACCCGGTCCGGGTCGTAGCCGAAGGCCTGCGCCGCTCCGAGCACGCGCTTGATGTAGCCGTGGTGGTCGGCCCCCCACACGTAGATCGCGCGGTCGAACCCGCGGGCGAACTTCTCGCGGAGGTACGCGCAGTCGGGTGCGAGGTAGGTCGGCTCGCCGGAGGCCCGGACGAGCACCCGGTCCTTGTCGTCGCCGTACCGGGTGGACTCGAACCAGATCGCTCCATCGGCCCCGTAGGCCACCCCTCGCTCCTTCAGGAGCTCGATGGCCTGGTGTACGCGGCCGCTCTCGTGCAGCTCGGACTCGTGGAACCAGGTGTCGAACCCCACGCCGAAGCGATCGAGGGTCGCGCGGATGGCGTCGAGCGAGCGGCGGATCCCCTCCTCGCGGAGACGCGCCAGCCGCTCGTCGGCAGGGAGCTCGAGCAGGGCGTCGCCGAGATCGCCGGCCACCTCGGCCGCCAGGTCGCGCAGGTACTCGCCGTGGTATCCGCCCTCCGGCACCTCCGCCTCCCGGCCGAAGCGCTGGAGGTAGCGCGCTTCGAGCGAGGCGGCGAAGACCGCGGCCTGGGTCCCGGCGTCGTTCACGTAGTACTCGCGCTCCACCCGGAAGCCGGCCGCGTCGAGCACCGATGCGAGGGCGTCGCCCACCGCCGCGTTGCGACCCGTTCCCACGTGGAGCGGCCCCGTGGGGTTCGCCGACACGAACTCGACCTGCACGCGCTCGCCCGCGCCGACGTCGACGCGCCCGTACTCGCGGCCCAGCCGCTCGACGTCCTCCAGCACGCGGTGGAGCCAGCCGTGCTCCATCGTGAGGTTGATGAACCCGGGGCCCGCGACCTCGGCGCGCGCCACGTGCTCGCTGGGCGGCAGGTGGCCGACGATGACCTCGGCCACCTCGCGGGGGTTCCGCCCGAGCCGCGCCGCGAGCGCCAGTGCCACGTTCGTCGCGTAGTCGCCGTGCTCCTTCTGCCGGGGTCGGGAGATCTCGATCTCCGACGGGTCGGGGATCGCGTCGAGGCCCAGCTCCTCGGCGGCGCCGGAGACGGCCCGATGCACGAGGTCGGAGATCTCGGCTTCGCTCATCCCGGCCGCCCCGCCCCGGCTAGGAGGTGGGTTGGCTGACGAGCTTCCTCGCCAGCTCGATCAGCTCGTCGGGGTCGAAGGGCTTCGTCACGTAGGCGGCAACACCGAGGCCGAAGCCGCGGGCGCGGTCCTGCTCCTGGGTGCGGGCGGACAGGAACACCACGGGGACATCGGCGGTGAGGGGGTCGGCCTTCAAGCGCTCGCATACCTGCCACCCGTCCAGACCGGGCATCATCACGTCGAGCAGGATCAGGTCGAAGCCGCCCTCCTGTGCCTTGTCGAGGGCCTCCTCGCCTCGGCCGGCCAGCTCCACCTCGAACCCCTCGAGCGTGAAATTGACCTCGAGGAGCCTGAGGATCACCGGGTCGTCGTCGGCGACCAGGATCCGTCCAACCGCATCCGCCACGAGCGCGGCCATCATACCAGGGCAGATCGGGCCGGAAGAACCCGGAAAAAAACACCCGAAAGAAGCAGGAATCCGGAAGGGAACGTCGAATACAGATAGGAACGGTGGCCGGAGGGTCCGCTTCCGGCCTGGGGACGAAGGGGGGACGGATGGTTGCGGTTCCCGAGGACCTTCAGCACGACCTCGACTCAGCATACCGTGCCCACTTCCCCACGCTCTACCGGCGCGCTCGGCGCTGGCTGCCGGCCGATGAGGCCGAGGATCTCGTGCAGGAGACCTTCCTGCGCGCCTGGCGCCACCACGGCGGCCGCGACCCGGGCATCGCCTGGCTCATGACCGTCCTACGGAACCTCGCCATCGACCGCAGCCGCCGCATCAAGCCCGACCTCGTCGAGGACATCACGACCGTCGAGCGCGAGACGGCCGACGACACCGCCGACACCGTCGTCGCGCTCGAGGATCGCCGCCGCATCCGCGACGCGGTCCGCTCCCTCACCGACTCCCAGCAGCAGGCCCTCCACATGAAGGAGTGGATGGGTCTGTCCCAGGAAGAGATCGCTCGGACCCTCGGCACGACCGTCCCCGCCGTCGAGTCCCTGCTCCTTCGCGGGCGTCGCCGCCTGCGCGTCCTTCTCGAGGGAGCGATGGGCGTCGCGGTGTGGCCGGTCGCATTCGTGTGGCGCCGGGTCCGCATCTCCGAGCAGATGGTCGCGACCAGCGGAGCGGGCCAGGCCGCCGCCTCGGCCTACGCCGGAACGCTGGCCACCGTGGCCACGGCGGCGATCATCGCCGTCGGCGCGATGAGCTCTCCCTCTGCTCCCTCCTCCGACGAGCGACCCGACCGGGCGGTCCCGGTGTTCAGCGACACGCAGGCCCGTGAGGAAGGCCCCGTGGGTGCGCTCGTCGGGGGCCCCACCCTCACCGGCGACACCGGCGGGACCGGGCGTTCCGTTCTGCCCGCCACCGGCGGCTCCGCCGGGTCCTCGGGGACGGTGCCCACCGCCGACACCACGGGCACCGGCTCGACCGACGTGCCGGCGAGCGGAACACCCGCGGACGGCTCGGGCGACACCGGTTCCACCGGCTCCGGGTCCGGCGACGCGCCACCGCCTCCTCCGGCCACCGACACACCGCCCGACTCGGGCGGCACGGGATCCACCTCTTCGGACACGGGATGGGGATCCGGCGGTGGTGGGACCGTCGCTCCCCCGCCCGCGGACGACGGCAGCGGCAAGGACCCGGGTGGCAGCGGCAGCGGCAGTGGCGGCAGCGGCGGAACGCCACCTCCCGCGAGCTCCGACGAGGGAACGGTGACCTCCGACACCGGCGGAACCGGCGGCGGCTCCGAGCAGCCCCCCGCGAGTGGTTCGTCGGGCTCCGGCGGCGGGACGGGGAGCGAAGGCCCCGGGACCGGCGGCGAGACTCCCGCCCTCGACGGCAGCTCCGACGGCGGCGGCATCGGCCTCGGCGGCTTCTAGCCCAGGCCCGAAGGCGATCCCGGCCGGCGAGCGCGCAGTTCCCCGGTTGCTACTATCTCGTCACGGGCCCCCGTAGCTCAGGGGATAGAGCACTCGCCTCCGGAGCGAGGGGCGCAGGTTCGAATCCTGCCGGGGGCACAGAGCGAGGTTTTGGATCGCTGGTAGGCCTACCCACTCGCCTCGCTGAGAACGAGGAACGTCGCATCGTCATCGGCTTCGAGTCTTTCGATCCGGCCGGCGCCTGTCCGCAGGGCGGCCTCAACATCGGAGGTGGTGCAGTTCCCAGCCGGACCCAGACGACCTTGAGAGGCGGGCCCTGGAGCAGGGCGAGCTGGTGAAGGTCCTCGTCCTTGGACACAACGATGAAGTCGTTCTCCACCGCGTGATCCAGGACCTCCT
>DASWKG010000139.1:0-5366 GCA_036396755.1 Actinomycetota bacterium | reverse complement strand
CCAGCGCGTGACCGACGTCTCGAACGGCTACCGAGCGGTGCGGACGGAGATGCTCGAGCGGTTCATCCTCGAGCAGGACCAGTTCTGGACGTCGGAGATCATCATCGAGGCGCTGCGCCACCGGGCCCGCATCCGCGAGGTGCCGATCACCGTCCAGGCCCGCAAGGCCGGCGAGTCGAAGAAGCCGCGCGCGCTGAAGTACGGCTGGCAGTTCGCGAAGGTGATCGTCAAGACCTGGCTGCGCTAGAGAATCCTCGCGGCACCGACCGCCAGGGCCCCGACGGTCACCACGGCGGCCGATCGGCTTCGGGGAGTCGGTCGAGGAGGAGGCGGACCGCGGCGGCGGGGTCCGCGGCCTCGGTGACGGCTCGGACCACGACGATGCGGGTCGCGCCGGCGGCCACCACCTCCCCGACGTTGGTCGGGTCGATGCCGCCGATGGCGAACCAGGGGCGGGTCGCGCTCGCCGCGGCGTGGCGCACGTGGCCGAGACCGGCCGCAGGTCGGCCGGGCTTGGTCGGCGTCTCCCAGACCGGGCCGGCCGTCAGGTGGTCGGCCTCGGGCGGCGCGGCGTCCCACTCGGCCGCTCGGTGCGTCGACAGCCCGATGAGCGGCTCCGGCCCGAGGACGCGGCGGACGGCGGCCACCGGCAGGTCGTTCTGTCCCACGTGGACGCCGTCGGCGGCGGCCGCGAGCGCGACGTCGGGGCGGTCGTTGAGGATGAACAGCGAGCCGTGGCGATCGGCGGCAGCCCGGAACACCGGTGCCCACCGCAGCAGGTCACCCGCCTCGGCCTCCTTCTCGCGGAGCTGGACGATGTCGACGCCCGCGGAGAGGATCGCCTCCAGGAAGTCCTCGAGGTCGCCGCGGCCCTCGCGGGCGTCGGTGACCACGTACAGGCGGGAGCGCTCGAGGCGCTCGCGGAGACCGCCCCCGTGCGACCCGCCCGCCACCGCGCGGACCAGCTCGAGCCGGTCGCCCTCCTCGAGGGTCACCTCCGCGTAGCGGGCTCGCTCGAGCGGCTCGCCGTTGCGCTCGACGACGACGAACCGCGGGTCGAGGTCGCGCGCCCGGACGAAGTCGGCGACCGTGGTCCCGGGCTCCACCTCGAACGGCTTGCCGTTCGCGACGACCCTGTTCACGGTCCCTTCGCCCTCCGCACCGCGACGCAGCAGTAGCCGTCGCGGGAGAACGGCTCCGCCACCACCTCGCCCTTGCCGAGCTCGTCGACCAGCCCGCCGAGGAGGGACTCGTTCATCGGGCAGACGATGCCGGGGTGCCGATCCATCAGCTCGTGGAACGGGCAGCTCCTGAGCAGGACCTCGTCGCGGCCGTCGGTGGGCTCGAACCCCAGCTCCTCCAGGGCGGCTCGGACGCGGCCCATCGGCGACCGCCGCCTCCCGGACGCTCCCGTCAGCTCCGCCACCGAGCGGCCGTTCTCGGCCGCCACGCGCCGGACCGCGTCGACCGCCGCCTCGTCCGGTCGCTTCCCCTCGAGGGCCCGGATCAGGACGTCGCCGGCGAGCTGGTACCGGGTCGCGGGCAGGCTGAGCTGCATCCTGCGGCCGGGGCGGTAGAGCTTCGCCGGGCGCCCGGCCCCGCGGCCGGTCAGGCCCGAGACGCGCCGGTACTCGACCTCGAGGAGGCCCGCGGCCGCGAGGCGGTCGAGGTGGAAGGCGGCCAGGCTTCGCGACACGCCGACCGCGGCCGCCGCGTCGTCCCGGCTCACCGGCTGTTCGGTCGAGCGGACGTGGAGCAGGAGCTGGCGCCGGACGGGCTCTCGGAGCAGCGCGATGCCCTCGAGGTCGTGCAGATCGGTCATCCGTTCCTATCGTAGAGGTTCGCTCGCGATAGGACGGCCCTCAGGGCCGGGCGGTCGCGGCCAGGCCTCGCTCGATGCCCTCGGGCGTGGCCGGGTCCTCCCAGACCACGTCGAGCCCGTCGGCCCGGAGCACCTCGGCCACCTCGGCCGGCGAGCGGTGGTCGGAGACCTCGAACTGCTCCTCCGCCTCGCCCGGGTGCTCGTAGCCGCCGGGCTCGGTATGCGAGCCGGCACTCGTGTGCGTGATGCCGATGCGGTGCAAGCCGTCGCGGAGCTCGGGAGCCTCGCGCGTCGAGAGCACCAGCCCGGCGTCGGGTGCCGCGAGCCGCGTCGCGCAGACGAGCTGGGTGAGGTCGCGGTCGCTCACCTCCACGCGCGGCGCGAACCCCGAGGCCGACGGCCGGATCCGCGGCATCGACACCGTCACCTGGCTCCGCCAGCAAACGCGCTGGAGGAACCGGGCGTGGGCGATCGTCGCGATGGCCTCGAACCGCCAGTCGTCGTGCAGACCGAGGAGCGCGCCCACCCCGAGGCGTCGCATCCCGGCGCGGCCCGCGCGCTCGGGGCCCAGCAGCCGCCACCGGTAGTCGCGCTTCCGCCCCGCGAGGTGCACCTCGCGGTAGCGCCCCGGGTCGTAGGTCTCCTGGTAGATCACGACGCCCTCGGCGCCCGCCGCGCGCAGCCGGCGGTAGTCGGCCTCTCCCCACACCTGCACCTCGAGCGAGAGCGACGGCACCTCCGGCGCGAGCCGCCGCAGGTGCGCCACGAGGAAGTCGACGCCCGCGTTGCGCTCGTGCTCGCCGGTGAGGAGCAGGATCGAGCGGAACCCCTGACGCAGCAGGTGGCGGGCCTCGTCGAGGGCGGTGGCGCGGTCGAGGGTGGTTCGCTTGACGTCGAGTGTGCGGGCGAAGCCGCAGTACGTGCACGTCGTCAGGCATTCGTTCGACAGGTAGAGCGGCGCGTACAGGTGCATCGTCCGCCCGAACCGCGCGAGCGTGAGGCTGCGGGATGCGGCCGCCAGCTCCTCGAGGCGCTCCCCCGCCGCGGGCGAGAGCAGCGCCGCGGCATCCTCGAGCGTTCGCTGCATCGGCCCGCGCGAGAGCGCCCGCGCGACGAGCGCCGCGGAGGCCCCGTGGGCGGCGGCGAGCAGGTCGGCGAACGGCAGGGAGGCGAGCTCCTGCGCGAACGTGCGCGGAGCGTGGGGCTCGAGGAACCCGTCGCGATCCGTGATCGGCGCCGCGAGGTCGGCGAGCGTCTCGATCATTCGTCGGTCACCGACATGTCCGCCTGGGAGGTCACGAGCTTGTCGAGGAAGCCGGTGAGGGGGCTCGATGCTTCCGCCTCGCTCCGGGGTGCCGCGCGGCCCGCGAGGAAGGCGCGTCGCCCGGCCCGGACGGCTTCGGCGAACGCCGCCGCCATCCCGGGCGGGTCGCCGGCCACCGCGATCGCCGTGTTCACGAGCACGGCGTCGCAACCCAGCTCCATGCACTCGGCCGCGTGCGACGGCGCACCCAGCCCGGCGTCGACCACCACCGGGACGCCCGACTGCTCGACGATGATCGCGACCGCGTCGCGCGTGCGCAGCCCCTGGTTCGACCCGATCCAGGAGCCGAGCGGCATCACGGTCGCGCAGCCGGCCTCCTCCAGCCGCTTGGCGAGCACCGGGTCGGCCCCGATGTACGGGAGCACGGTGAACCCGTCGGCGACGAGCGCCTCCGCGGCCCGCAGCGTCTCGACGGGGTCGGGCAAGAGGTACCGCGGCTCGGGGGTGACTTCCAGCTTGATCCACTCGGGGAGCCCGGCGGCGCGCGCGAGGCGCGCGAGCCGGACCGCCTCGTCGGCCGTGACCGCCCCGGAGGTGTTCGGAAGGATGAGGGAGCGCTCGGCGTCGATGAACTCGAGGATGTCGGGCCCGCCGGTGGCGTCGAGGTCGACGCGGCGCAGGGCGACCGTGACCAGCTCCGATCCCGAGGCGGCGAGCGCCTCGCGCATCACCTCGTGCGAGCCGAACTTCCCGGTTCCGACGATCAGCCGGGAGCCGAACTCCCGGCCGGCGATGACGAGTGGGTCGTCCATGTCTCCTCCGTGCGCCGGCATGATCCGGATCACGTTCTGCGGGTCGCCGGCGGAACCAGCCGGCCTCTCAGCCCGGTCCTCCGGGCTCCCCGGTTCCGAGCTCGATGATACCAGCGGGCCGGGCTAGCCGCCCTCGAGCTCCCGCGCCACGCGCAGCTCGCGGCGCACCTTCTTCCAGTCGGACCGCTTCGTCGACCACACGACGTCGGTCACGATCTGGAGCGCGCCGAGCGCGAGCAGCCCCCAGAGCGACCACGCGGGCAGGAGGTCCCAGTCGCGCCGCCAGTGGACGGTGTACGCCCACGCGAACGTCACGAACGGCGCCACCTTCGAGGCGAGCGCGCCCGCCGCGTGCATCGCCGCCCTCGCCGAGGGCGAGGCCCGGAGGTAGGAGGCGTAGTCGGTCTTCACGCCCGGCTGGATGCGGAACGGGCCGTCGAGGAAGTACCGCGTGAAGCGGATGCCGCTCCAGCGGCCGACGAACCAGTGAGCCGGCGCGTGCACGGTGACGGCGAGGCCCGCGCCCGCCCCGAGCACGAGCAGCCCCCCGAGCCAGGCCCTTGGCTCTCCCCCGAGGGTCCCCTCGGCAACCCGGAGCCCGATCGGGATCGCGATCAGCAGCACCACGGTCCCCACGAGGAGCACGAGGTTCCCCAGCCACACCGGGAACAGGGGCCCGACGCGGGACTCGAACGCCTTCCGGTCGATCCGGCCGATGGTCTCGGCGACGCCGTCGCTCAGCCGGGGGTCCCGCTTGGCGCGGGCGACCAGCTTCCAGAAGCCGAGGGAGGAGAGATCGGTGCTTCCGGCATCGACCTCGGTCTCGATGCGGGCGAGCGCCTGCTGGTAGTCGTCCGATTCCACTCTAGAATTGCGGTAGGGACCGCCCCTTCCGAGGATCCGATGATCGAGACAACCGTAGACGGACGCTACCAAATCATCGCGCGCGTCGCGGCCGGGGGCATGGGCGAGGTGTTCCGGGCCCACGATCCGGTGCTGAACCGCGAGGTCGCGCTGAAGATGCTGCACGCGTCGCTCGCCGGCGACGAGGACTTCATCGACCGCTTCCGCCGCGAGGCGCGGGCGGCCGCCGGCCTCTCGCACCCGAACATCGTGGCGGTCCACGACTGGGGCCAGGCGGGCGAGACCTACTTCATGGTCATGGAGTTCATCCGCGGCCCGAACCTGCGCGCGCTGCTCTCCCGCGGCGGCCCGCTGCAGCCGGCGCAGGCGGCCGACGTCGCCGCCCAGATCCTCTCGGCGCTCGAGCACGCGCACGCGCAGGGCATCGTTCACCGCGACGTGAAGCCCGAGAACGTGCTCGTCACCACCGGCGGCGTGGTGAAGGTGGCGGACTTCGGCCTCGCGCGGGCGCTCGCCGAGTCGCGCGTGACGCACGCGCCGGGGACGGTCACCGGCACCGTCCAGTACCTCGCCCCCGAGCAGATCCAGGGCGAGCCGGCCGACC
>DASWKG010000138.1:0-21540 GCA_036396755.1 Actinomycetota bacterium | reverse complement strand
GAGGACCTCGGCAACGATCACCTCGAGGAGGGCGAGGTATTCAGCGGGTACAGCTCCAACCCGCCGACATCGGGCCCCCACGACGCGATCGCGACCGAGCCCGGCGTGATCTACCAGGAGCCGCAGCCCGTCGAGCGGCTGGTGCACGCGATGGAGCATGGCGCGGTCGTCTTCTGGCTCGGCGACACCACGCCCGAGCTGGGGGAGCGGGTGAAGGAGGCCGTGAACGGTCTCTACCAGGCGGGGTACGGGGCCCTGATCGTCACGCCCTACGACGGGGTCGACGGAGCCTTCGCCATGACGGCATGGGGCGCGATCCAGCGGTGCGTCGGCGTCGACGGCGCCGACATCGAGGGGTTCATCATGACCTTCTACGGGTCGGGGGGGGAGGGCGCGCTGGCCTGCGAGGGCGACGCGGCCACGCTGCCGCCCTGCGACGCGCTGTGACGATGCGTCGGCGGCGGCTGGGATCGGCGGGCCCCGAGCTCTCCGTCGTCGGCTTCGGCACCTGGGAGGCGGGGGGCGACGAGTGGGGCGCGAATGACTCAGACGAGGAGGTGATCGGGGCGATCCGCGCGGGCCTCGACGCCGGGATCGACTGGGTGGACACGGCGGAGATCTACGGCGACGGCGTCTCCGAGGAGCTGGTCGGCCGGGCGCTGGCCGGCAGGGATCACGTGCTCGTGGCGACCAAGGTCGCGCCACGACCCGACGGGACGGGATTCGGCGCGAGCGAGGTGCGGCGCGCCTGCGAGGCAAGCCTGAAACGGCTCGGGCGGGACGTGATCGACCTCTACCAGCTCCACTGGCCCGCCGACGAGCCCGCGATCGAGGAGACCTGGCAGGCGATGAGCGATCTCGTCGACGACGGGCTCGTTCGCTGGATCGGCGTGTCGAACTTCGGGCGCGCGCTCATCGAGCGGTGCGAGGCGATCCGCCACGTCGATTCGCTGCAGCCGCACTTCTCCCTGCTCGTCCGCACGCACCGCGACCTCATCCGCTGGTGTGGCGAGCGGGGCATCGGGGTGATCGCCTACGGTCCCCTCGCCTTCGGCCTCCTCACCGGCGCCATCGACGAGGACACCGAGTTCGCGCGCGACGACTGGCGGAGCGGCGGGACCGGCGACAGCTACTACCGCGCGCTGTTCGCGCCCGGCAGGCTCGGGCGGAGCCTCGCCGTGGAGCGGGCCCTGCGGCCGGTCGCCTCGCGGCTCGGCGTCACGACCGCGCAGCTCGCGATCGCCTGGACCGCCGCGCAGCCGGGCATGACGGCCGCGATCGCGGGGAGCCGCAACCCCCAACACGCTCGCGAGAACGCCGCGGCCGGCGCCGTGGCGCTCGACGAGGCGACGGTCCGGGAGATCGACGAGATCGCCCGGCTCGGCCCCGAGCATCGGTAGGCCACCCGGCCGACGGGGAGTTCACCCCTTCGAGCCCGGCCCCAACGCCCGACTGTGAGGGTGGGACAAAAGCGGGCTAACTGGGGCACCCATGGAGCTTCCCGAGCGCCCCGGCCCGCTTCCGTTCTCTCGCGTCGGCGTCGGCGGCTGGGAGGCGGGCGGGGCCGAGTGGGGACCGAATCGGTCCGACGCACAGGTGCTCCGGGCGATCCTCGCCGGGATCGACGCCGGCAGCACATGGGTGGACACCGCCGAGGTCTACGGCGAGGGCCGCTCCGAGGAGCTCGTGGGACGAGCGATCCGCGCGAGGTCCCGCGTCGCCGTCTCCACGAAGGTCGCCCCGCGCCCGCGTGGCACGGGGTTCCGCGCTCCGGAGGTCCGGAGGGCCTGCGAGGGCAGCCTTCGCCGGCTCGGCGTCGAGGTCGTCGACCTGTACCAGCTCCACCATCCCGGCCCCGACGGCGCGCCGATCGAGGAGACGTGGGAGGCGATGGCCCTGCTGGTCGAGGACGGGCTCGTGCGCCGCATCGGTCTGTCGGGGTTCGGCCGCGGTCTCGTGGCGCGCTGTGTTCGCGTCCATCCGGTGGCCTCGCTCCAGGTGCACCTCTCGCTCCTTCATCCCGAGACCCTTCCGGTGCTGTCCTGGTGCGCCGATCGGGGGATCGAGGGGCTCGCGTTCGGGGCGCTCGGCTTCGGGCTCCTCGCCGGGGCCGGTGAGATCTTCTTCGACTGGCGGAGCGGAAGCGACCTCCCCTACTACCGCCAGCTGTTCACGCCCAGCCGGCTGCAGCGCTGCCTCGCCGTCTCGCGGGGGGTGGGCGAGTCGGCCGCCCGGCTGGGCGTGAGCCCATCGCGGCTCTCCCTCGCGTGGGCGCTCCACCAACCGGGCGTCTCCGCGGTGCTCGCCGGCACGCGGGACCCGTCGCACGCCCGGGAGAACGCCGCCGCAGCTGAGGTCGAGCTCGACGCCGCGGTGCTCGCGGAGCTGTGGGCGCTCGCGGAGCGGGGGCCGGCGTTCGAGGGGGCCGCCCCCGAGGTCCGGCTAGGGCTTCCGGCCGACCGAGCTGCGGAGCACCCCGAGACGCTCGCCCTCCAGCTCGACGGTGGCACCGGGCCACAGGAGCTTCCCGAGGTCGAGACCGCATCCGCCTCCGAACGTTCCCGAGCCGTACACGTCGCCGGGCCAGACGTCTTCTCCTCGCGAGACGTGCGCGATCATCTGCGGGAAGCTCCAGCGTGACCCGCCGAGGTTGCCCTTCGACCACGTCTCGCCGTCGACGCGCGCCTCGAGCGCCAGGTCGGAGACGTCGACCTCGTCGGGCGTGACGACGAAGGGACCGAGCGAGGTGGCGAAGTCCTTCCCCTTGGCGGGCCCGAGGCCGCCCGTCATCTCCGAGCGCTGGATGTCGCGCGCGGACCAGTCGTTCATCAGGGTGTAGCCGAGGATCAGGGCGGCGGCGTCCCGCTCGGACAGGTCGCGCCCCCCACCGCCGAGGACGCAGGCGACCTCGAGCTCGTAGTCGAGCTCGTCCGTGTACGGCGGCCAGGGCACGTCGTCGTCGGGACCGAAGACCGAGCGGTGGTTCCCCTTGTAGTACAGCGGCATGTCGTACCAGACCGACGGGATCGCCGCGCCGCGCCGCTCGGCCCCCGCCCGCAGGTGATCCTCGAAGGCGAGGAAGTCCCTGAGCGACGACGGAAGGATGGGCGCCAGGAGCCGCGCGCCGGGGACGGCGTGCTCGAGCGCGCGATCGCGATCGAGCGCCTCCCGAGCCACCTCGAGCGCACCGGGGCCGGCGCGCGCCAGCGACTCCATCGTCGTCGGGAAGGCAGGGTGCCCGACCGAGTCGGGGAGGTCCACCACGGTGTCGCCGACCAGCGTCCCGAGGCGTCGGGCGCCGTTCCGCGCGTAGGTGACCAGACGCACCGCCCGATGATAGCCGCACGGGCGCGCGAGTAGGATGGAGCGAACCGGGGTCCCGGAATGGAACCGTGAGCGGAGGAGGGCAAGGCATGGCGGAGACGTATCAGAACTACATCGGTGGCAAGTGGGTGCCGGGGGCGAGCGGCGAGACGTTCGAGTCGCGCAACCCCGCGGACCGCGACGAGGCGCTCGGCGCCTTCCCCCGGTCGGGCGCCGACGACGTCGACCGCGCGGTCCAAGCGGCGCAGGACGCCTATCGCGACTGGATGCTGACCCCGGGGCCGGAGCGCGCCGACTACCTCCTTCGCGCCGCCCTCCTCCTCGAGGGGCGCAAGGATGAGTACGCCGAGCTCATGACCCGCGAAATGGGCAAGACGCTGACGGAGAGCCGTGGCGACATCCAGGAGGGGATCGACTTCCTCCACTACATGGCGGGCGAGGGGCGGCGCATGCTCGGCAACACCGTGCCGTCGGAGCTCCGGAACAAGTTCTCGATGACGGTCCGGCACCCGATCGGCGTCGTGGGCCTCATCACGCCGTGGAACTTCCCGATCGCGATCCCGATCTGGAAGATCGCACCGGCGATCGTCGCCGGGTGCACGAGCGTGTTCAAGCCCGCCGAGGACACCCCGTTGCTCGCGACGCTGCTCGTGCAGTGCTTCGAGGAGGTGGGACTCCCGCCCGGCGTCCTCAACCTGGTGCACGGCTACGGCGAGGAGGCGGGCGCTCCGATCGTGGAGCACCCCGGGGTGCGCGCGATCTCGTTCACGGGCTCGCTCGAGGTCGGCCGGAAGATCAACGAGCGCTGCGGCGCGTTGATGAAGCGCTGCTCGCTCGAGCTCGGGTCGAAGAACGTCATGATCGTGATGCCCGACGCGAACATGGACCTCGCCGTCGAGGCCGCGGCGTGGGGCGCGTTCGCCACGTCGGGCCAGCGCTGCACCGCGACCTCCCGGCTCGTCGTGCACGACGACGCGAAGGAGCGCTTCACCGAGCGGCTGCTGCAGCGGGTCGGGACGATGAAGGTGGGGAACGGGCTCGAGCCCGACGTCGAGCTCGCGCCGGTCATCAACGAGCAGCAGAAGCGCCGCGTGCTCGACTACATCGAGATCGGCAAGCAGGAGGGGGCGACGCTGCTCACCGGCGGCGAGGAGCTCACGGGCGCGGGCTACGACAAGGGGAACTTCATCTCACCCACCGTGTTCGACGACGTGACGCCGTACATGCGGATCGCCCAGGAGGAGATCTTCGGGCCCGTGACGGCGATCATCCGCACCGACGACGTCGACGAGGCGATCGGCATCGCCAACTCGGTCGAGTACGGGCTGTCGGCCGCGATCTACACGCACGACATCGGCAACGTGTTCAAGGCCGTGCAGCAGCTCGAGTTCGGCATCGTCTACGTGAACGCCCCCACGATCGGCGCCGAGGTCCAGCTGCCGTTCGGGGGCATGAAGAACACCGGGAACGGGCATCGCGAGGCCGGGCCGCTGGCGCTCGACGAGTTCATGGAGTGGAAGTCGGTCTCGGTGGACTTCTCCGGCAAGGTCCAGAAGGCCCAGGGGATCGACTAGCGGATCGTCCGGGACGCGATGAGCCACGGCGTGGTCCTCGTGTACTCGCCCGACCTCGCCGTGTACGACCACGGGCCACAGCATCCGCTCCGCCCCGCTCGGGTCGTCCTGACGCGGGAGCTCATCTCGGCCTACGGGCTCCTCGAGGCCGGCGGGGTCGCCGAGGTGCCCACCCGCCTCGCCATCGACGACGAGATCGCCCTGGTCCACACCGCGCCGTACATCGACGCGGTCAAGCGTGCCGGCGCCGGGGAGGCGGGTGCGTGGGCCCGCTACGGCTTCGGGCCCGGCGACAACCCGGTGTTTCGCCGGATGCACGAGGCGTCGGCCCTGGTGGTGGGCGCCACGCTCGTGGCGGCCGATGCCGTCGTCTCGGGACGGGCCGAGCATGCGTTCAACCCGGCCGGGGGACTCCACCACGCGATGCCCGACCGGGCCTCCGGGTTCTGCGTGTACGACGACCCGGCGGTCGCCATCCGCTGGATGCTCGCGCGGGGCGTCGAGCGGGTCGCGTACGTCGACGTGGACGTGCACCACGGTGACGGGCCCCAGGCGATCTTCTACGACGACCCGCGGGTGCTCACGATCTCTCTGCACGAGAGCGGGCGGTACCTTTTCCCCGGCACCGGGTCGGTGGGGGAGCGCGGGGCGGGCGACGCGGTGGGAACCAAGGTCAACGTCCCCCTCCCGCCGGCCACCTCCGACGACGACTGGCTCCGGGCGTTCGACGAGGTCGTCCCCTGGGCGGTGCGCGGCTTCGGCCCCGAGGTGCTCGTGAGCCAGCTCGGCTGCGACACCCATCACACCGACCCCCTCGCGCACCTCTCGCTGTCGACCCGGGCGTACCGCGAGACCGCCCGGCGCCTGCACGCCCTGGTGCACGAGGTCACGGGCGGCCGGTGGCTGGCGACCGGGGGCGGCGGCTACCAGTGGGCCCGGGTGGTGCCCCGCGCGTGGACGATCTACTTCGCCGAGATGGCCGGCGTGGAGCTGTCCGACGAGCTGCCGTCGGCGTGGGTGGCGCTCGCCGAGGAGGAGGCGGGCGGCCCCGTGCCCGCCACGCTGTCGGAGGCAGCTCCCGCCGACGGCGGGGCTGGTCCCGAGGTGGACTCGGTGCTGGCTCAGGTCAGGCGAGGTCTGCCGGGGGTCTGAGCCCGATGCGAGCGACGAAGCTCATCTGCACGCTGGGCCCCGCGACGGCCGAGCTGGGTCCCGAGCTCGTGGCGGCCGGGCTCGACGTCGCGCGCATCAACCTCAGCCACGGCACGCGCGATGAGCACCAGCGGTCGCTCGAGTCCATCCGTCGGGCCGCCGACGAGGCCGGCCGGGTGGTCGCGGTGATGGCCGACCTCTCGGGGCCCAAGGTGCGGCTCGGTGAGCTGATCACGGAGGCCGCGGAGCTCGTCGAGGGAGCCTCGTTCGTTCTCCGCGGCCCCGGCGAGCCCGGCGACGCGGCGTCCGCGCCGGTGAGCTACGCGAACCTCGCGAACGAGCTCGAGGCGGGGGACCGCGTGCTGCTCTCGGACGGCGCGGTGGAGCTGCGCGTGCGGTCGGTTACGGCAGGAGAGGTGACCGCCGAGGTGGTGCGAGGTGGGCTGATCCGGTCGCGGGCCGGCCTGAACGTGCCCTCAGAGCGGCTGGGACTTCCCGCGATCACGCCGAAGGACGAGCGCGATCTCGAGTGGGTGAGCGAAGCGGCGGTCGACCTCGTCGCGATGTCGTTCGTGCGGAGCGCGGCCGACGTGACGGGCCTGCGGGCCCGCCTCGGCGACGACGGCCCGCTGATCGTCGCCAAGATCGAGACGGGCGCGGCGGTCGCCGACGCGGAGCGGATCCTCGACGCCGCCGACGCGGTGATGATCGCCCGGGGCGACCTCGGGGTCGAGATGGCTCTCGAGGAGATCCCCGTCATCCAGAAGGACCTGCTGGCCCGGGCCGGGCGCAGGGGGGTGCCCGCGGTCGTGGCGACCCAGATGCTCGAGTCGATGACGGCCTCGCCGCGGCCGACCCGCGCCGAGGCGAGCGATGTGGCCGGCGCGGTCTTCGACGGCGCCGCGGCGATCCTCCTCTCGGCCGAGACGGCGATCGGGCGCTACCCGATCGAGGCCGCCCGCACGGCCGTCCGCATCGTGGAGACCGCCGAGACGATGGGCGCGGGGTTCCTGGCCGCGCCTCGGGAGGACGCGCTGGGCGTGAGCGACGCCCGGGCGATCGCGCACGCGACCGCGACCGCGGTGGGGGGCTGCGCCGCCCGCGCGGTCGCGTGCTTCACACGGACGGGCCTCACGGCGCGGCTGCTCTCGGCCGTCCGGCTTCGGGTTCCCGTCTACGCATTCTCTTCCGAGGAACGCGTGGTCCGGGGGCTCGCCATCCTCCGTGGCGTCGAGCCCCGGCTGTCGGACCTTCCTGCGGACACCGACGGGATGATCGCCATGATGAACGCGCGCCTGGCCGGCGACGGCCTCGCCGACCCCGGCGACCGCGTGGTGATGGTCGCCTCGACACCCGTGGGCAGCGCGCGGACGAACCTCCTCAAGGTCCACCGCGTCGGCTCGTAGCCCCCTGTCCAGGGGACGGATCGGGTCATTCGGCGCGAATCGAAACGGTCGCTGAAGTTCTTGTGCAGATGCACAAAGGCGAACGCCAGCGCGGCATCGAATTTGGGCAACTGACCAATTCATGCAACCGAACAAGGAGGATCGGCATGCGATCGAGATCGGTATTCGCCGGCGTCGCCCTCGCGATGACCGCGCTCTGCTTCCAGCTCCCCGCGACGGCCGACACCGCGGCCGCCGTGGTGGCAACCGACGGAGCGGGTGACGCGAACTTCGTCAACTCGAACCAGCTGACCAACGTGTCGCCGACGTCCGGCCCCGACACGAGGCCCGCCTCGATCGACGGCGCCGACATCACCCAGATCTCCTTCTCGACCCCGTACTTCACGACGAAGGTCCTCAACCCCGACGGGACCGTGAAGCAGGTGCTCTACACGGCCACCGGCTTCCGGGCCACGATCGAGACGCAGGGGAACGTCCTGCCGACCTTCGGCCCCAGCCTGATCTTCCGGATCCTGACGAACATCGGCGGATGCGATGCGTGGTTCGAGGCGGTCGTCCAGGGATCGAACGCGGCGGCGGCCACCGATCCGCAGCGGGCCGACGTCCGCATCCCCGCGGCGTGCACGAATCCCACCAGAACAGCCGCGGTCGTGACGTCGGGCTTCAGCATCGACGTGACCGGCAAGGTGATCACGATGAACTACCCGTTCGAGGCGTTCACGGGCGCCTCGGTGGGCGGGCTCATCCAGGTGGGGACGCAGATCGACCCGGACGGGACGTTCACCAACAACAGCAACGCCCCCCACGTGCGGACATGGGTCAGCGCCACGGCTCCGGCTCCGGTCGGGACGTCGAGCGTGACGGCGCCGACGATCGACGAGACGCCGCGGCCCGAGGTGTTCGTGGTCGGCTCCGACGTCCCCCAGAGCGTCGTCTGCTCCGCGAACCCGACCCACCCCGACTGCCAGGCCTAGCCCCAGCAGACGGCGATCCTCCGACGAGGGCCCGGCTTCGGCCGGGCCCTCGGTCTTGGTCGGCGTCGGCACGCAGCATCGTCGGCGCGCCGCGTCTACGCTCTTCCCGTGACCACCGCGATCCGTGATGCGCGCCCGGCCGATGCCGACGAGGTCGCTCGCCTGATGCGGCTCGTGGGAACCGCGATCCTTCCGGGGGATGCCCGTGCGCGCGAGGGGCTCGAGGACTTCCTCGCCGCCGGCGGCGTCGTGCTGATCGCGGAGGAGGGCGGCGCGGTGGTCGGCGCCTGCACCCTGCTGATCACCCGGTGGAACCCGATGGACGAGACGCCGGCCGCATGGCTCGACGGCCTCGTGGTGGACGAAGGGTTCCGGCGGCGCGGGATCGGGAGCGCGCTGATGCGCGAGGCCCGCCGCCGGGCCGAGGAAGCGGGGTGCGATTCGATCCTCCTGCACACGCACGAGGACGAGCGGCCGGCGGTGGCCCTCTACGAGCGCCTGGATCTCGCGCGCCACGGCCTCCTTCTGTTCTGGGACCTTCGCTGAGAGGAGCGACATCATGCGGATCGGCATCCTGACCGGCGGCGGGGACGTCCCCGGCCTGAACCCGTGCATCAAGGCGGCGGTGGAGCGCGTTGCGGGGGCGGGTCACGAGATGGTCGGGATCCGGCGGGGATGGGACGGCCTGGTTTCGACCGATCCGGACGACCCCGGGTCGATCGAGCGCAACCTCCTGCCGCTCGACCGGGCGGCCGTCCGAACGATCGACCGGACCGGCGGCACGATCCTGCATACCGCCCGCACGAACCCCGCGCGGATGCGAACCGAGGAGGTCCCCGGGTTCCTCCGCGAGCAGGCGACCGGCGAGGAGCCGCACGACCTCACGCCGCACGTGCTGAGGGTGCTCGAGTCGCGGGGGATCGACGTGCTCATCCCGATCGGGGGCGACGACACGCTCTCCTACGCGCTCCGCATGCATGAGGAGGGCGTGCCCGTCCTCGCGATCCCCAAGACGATGGACAACGACGTGCACGGGACCGACTACTGCATCGGCTTCTCGACGGCCGTCACGCGCGGTGTGCAGTTCATCCACAACCTGCGCACCAGCACGGGATCCCACGAGCGGATCGCCGTGGTCGAGCTGTTCGGCCGCTACAGCGGCGAGACCTCGCTGATCACCGCGTACCTCGCCCACGTCGATCGGGCCGTCATCTCCGAGGTGCCCGTCGACATCGAGCGGCTCGCGGGGCTGCTGCTCGAGGACAAGCGGTCGAACCCAAGCAACTACGCGATGATGACGATCTCGGAGGGCGCGACCCTCGAGGGTGGCGACCTCCACCTCTCCGGCGAGGCCGACGCCTACGGCCACCGCAAGCTCGGCGGCATCGGCGCCACGGTGTCGCGGCTGCTGAAGGAGATCACGGGGGAGGGGATCGTCGAGCAGCAGCTCGGCTACCTCGTGCGCTCCGGCAGCCCCGACTCCCTCGACCTGATGGTCGCCACCAACTACGCGGTGATGGCGGCCGACCTCGCGCTCGAGGGATCGAGCGGCCGCATGGTGGCGCTCCGGAGCGGCACCTACACGAACGTTCCGATCGGTGTGACGCGAGAAGGGGTCAAGCGCGTCGACGTCGACGAGCTCTACGACGCCGAGGGCTACCGGCCCAAGGTTCGCCACGTCGGCGGCAAGCCGATGTTCCTGTACTGAGGCGCCTTACCCGGCTGGGCGCTCCCCGACCCCCGGCCGGTTCCGTGGGCCCACGAGCCGCTCCATCACCGCGCGGTAGAGCGGCGGCGCGAGCACGCGGGTGGCCTGCAGCGAGCCGAGCCAGCGCGGGATCGAGATCTCGGGCCCGCGCCGGCGCCTGATGACGTCCCAGATCACCTCGGCGATGCGATCGGGGGCCATCACGAACCGGCCGAGCATCGGGTCTCGCTTGATGCCGCTCTGCGGGAACGCCTCGGTCTCGACCAGCCCCGGGTTCACCACCGTGACCATGACGCCGTGCGGCTTGAGCTCGTAGTAGAGCGCCTCCGAGAGCGCCACCACCGCGTGCTTCGTGGCCGAGTACGCCGCGCCTCCCGGCAGCGCATAGCGGCCGGCCAGCGACGACACGTTCACGAGGTGGCCCCGAGAGGCGAGGAGCAGCGGCAGGAACAGCTTCGAGGTCCACAGGACCGACAGGTAGTTGGTGGTGGTCACCCGGTCGAGCTGGGCGAGGTCGACCTCGGCGAACAGGCCGCCGCCCGGGACGCCCGCGTTGTTGACGAGCACGTCGCAGCGTCCGTACCGCCGCTCCACCTCGGCGAGGAGCTTGCGCAGGTCGGTCTTCCTGGTGACGTCGCACACCACGGGGTGCGCCTCGCCCCCCGATGCCGCGATGTCGCCGGCGATCGCCCGCAGCCGCTCCTCTCGCCGGGCGGCCAGGACCACGCGCGCGCCCGTTCGGGCCACCCGCCGGACGATGGCCTCGCCGATGCCGCTCGACGCGCCGGTGACGATGACGACCTTGGAGGCCACTACGGTGCGCCGAGGGCCGTCAGCGTCTGGCCGCCGTCGATCACGACGACCGACCCCGTCATGAAGGACGCCGCATCGGAGGCGAGGAAGCGTGCCAGGGCCGCCACCTCCTCGGGCCTTCCCCAGCGGCCCATGGGGATCTGCGACCGAACGCCCTCGAAGAAGCCGGGGTCCTGCCGGGCCGTCGAGTTCATCTCGGTCTCGATCCAGCCCGGGGCGATCGCGTTCACGCGGACGCCGGAGGATGCCCACTCTCGCGCGACGGTCCTGGTGAGGCTGATGAGCGCGGCCTTCGCCGACGCGTAGTAGGTGAGGCCCGGGCTGGCGATGAACCCCGCCACCGACGCCACGTTGATCACGCATCCGGAACCCTTCTCGAGCAGGGCCGGGCCGGCCGCCTGGGTGCAGTAGACGGCGCTCGAGAAGTTGATGCGGAAGTACTTCTCGAAGCCGTCGAGCCGCACGGTCTCGATCTGGGAGAAGAACGGCGCCGCCCCCGCGTTGTTGACGAGGATGTCGAGCGTGCCGAGCTCGGCGACGGTCCGGTCGACCAGGGCGCGGCACTGGTCGGGGTCGGCCACGTCGGTGGGAACGGCGAGGGCCCGGCGTCCGGTCGCCTCCACCTCCTTCGCGGTCCGCTCGAGGTCGTCCCGACCGCGGGCCGCCAGCGCCACGTCGGCGCCCGCCTCGGCGAGCGCGAGGGCGATGGCCCTGCCGATCCCCTTGCTGCCGCCCGTGACCAGGGCGACCTTGCCGTCGAGCTCAGGCATGCGAGCGACCTCCCTATAGGATGGATCGGGGATGAGCAAACCACATTCCGGGTCCGAACCCGACCGCTGGATCCCCGCCCCCTACCCGCGCGAGCGACTGATCGACGCGCTGATCGACGGGGGCGGCGCCGGCGTGAACTCCCACGACCGGCCCAACGTGCTCTGGAAGATCAAGCGGCTCGTCGAGGGCGACCCGGAGCTCCAGTTCGGGCTCTCGGGCGTGAGCGAGCTGCCGTACGAGACCGTGCTCGGGCTCGCGGCCCATGCGGGCGGCTTCTCCGCCGACCCCGAGGTCCGTCACGGCGTGGTGATCGTCGACCCGGCCCGCGTGCTCGACGCATTCGAGGAGGTGGGGGACCGCCTCGCGCTCGCGGCCGAGCGCGGCGAGCGGGTCCTGCTCGCGACCGGGCACCCCACCGGGTTGATCCTGCTGTACCAGGCGGCCGGCCGCCTGCTCGTCGAGCACGGTGCCAAGCTGCTCCAGCCGCTCGAGGGCTTCACCTGGAAGGTCGACGGGCGCAGCCGCCAGATCCGCTACCTGAACGGGGTCGCCGTCTACACCGACCGGGCCTCCGCCCTGCACACCCACAGCCCCGGGCCCATGGAGCGGATGCTCGAGGAGGTCACGCCCGACCTGGTCTTCTCCGACCACGGCTTCGCCGGGGCGGCGATCGAGGCCGGCGTCGACACCGTCTCGATCGCCGACATCAACGATCCCGCGCTGATCGTGGCGCACCACCTCGGCCGGAGCGGCCCGCTCGTCGTGATGGACGACAACGTCCAGCCCGCCGCCTACTGGCCGTGCTTCCAGATGATCGCCTCGCGGTTCCCGCGCTAGCCGGGGTCCGCGGAGGCCCACACCAGCTCGCGCAGCCGCAGCGCCCGGCCGGGGCCCTCGGGCCCCTCGTGCTTCATGTAGCAGTAGACGTCGCGGCCGTCGTCGAGCGCGCCGCGGATGCGCCGCGCCCACTCCGACAGCTCCTCGTCGGCGTACTCGTCCTTGCGCAGCCTCGCGTAGGCGAAGGGCCCCGCACCGAGTTCGCCTCCCACGCGCTCGTCGGTGTCGGCGACGCACCACGCGACACCGTGACCGGTGAGGATGTCGCGCGCCTCCCCCCAGGACTCGTGCCGGAACTCCATCGCGGCGAGCGGCACCGGCGGCAGGTGGGCGAGGAACGACTCGATCAGCGAACGATCGAACCGGAGGTTCGGCGGGCACTGGTACAGGATCGGCCCGAGTCGCTCACCGAGGAGCCGCGCCCGGTCGAGGAAAAGCGAGACGGCCTCGTCGGCGTCCGCGAGCCGCCGCGAGTGCGTGATCCGCTGGTTCGCCTTCAGCGTGAACCGGAAGCCCTCCGGCGTCTGCGACGCCCACCGCTCGAGCGTCCTCTCCGCCGGGTACCTCCGGAACGTGTAGTTGATCTCCACCGAGGGGAGCTGCCTCGCGTAGTGGTCCAGCATCCCGGTGTTGGGGAGCCCCTCCGGGTAGAAGACCCCTTTCCACTCGGGGTAGGCGAAGCCCGACGTCCCCACGAATAGCGTTCCGCTCACGGGGCGTGTTGGCCCGGAACCCTTGAGGGCGTGCTGGTCCCCGTCCCCCCCTCGACATCGGCGGGGAGGTGGACCCGGAACGAGGCGCCCCCTCCGGGACGGTCCGCGACCCAGGCGTGGCCGCCGTGCAGCGCGGCGAACCTGCTGACGAGCGAGAGCCCGATGCCCGTCCCCGGCCGGTACTCCGGGGTCTCCCCCCGCTGGAATGGCTCGAAGACCAGCTTCTTCAGGTGGTCGGGGACGCCCGGCCCGTCATCCTCCACGGTGAGCAGGACCCCGTCGGCGTGCTCCTCGGCGCGGAGCCAGACGTTCGACCCCGCGGGCGTGTGACGGTAGGCGTTGCTGAGGAGGTTCTCGATGATCCGTTCCAGCTTCGGGGCGTCCACGTCGGCGATCAGCGTATCGGAGTCCACGTGAAGGATGTGGCCGTCGGGCTCGGCGCTCTGGGTGATCTGGCGTACGAGCTCGGCGATCTCCGTCGGGCGGCGATGCGGCGTGACCACCCCTCGGGTGAGCCGGTCGATGTCGAGCAGGTCGGCCAGGAGCCGATCGAGCTTGGTCGCCTGCCGTTCGAGAAGCTCCAGCAGCTCGGCCCGCTCCGCCTCCCCGAGCCGGGCCGACGCGTTCGCGAGCGTCCGCGCGGCCGCGAGCACGCCCGTGAGGGGGGTTCGGAGCTCGTGCGAGGTGGCGGCGAGGAAGGCGTCCTTGATCTCGTCGGCCTGTTTGCGATCGCTGATGTCCTGGCAGATCCCGGTGAGCCGCCCGGGCGTGCCGTCGGGGGCCGTCTCGACCTTTCCCCACGTCGCCAACCACCTGATCTCGCCGTCCGGCCGCACGATCCGCTCCTCGAACGAGAAGTCCGCGCCCGACTCGAGGGCGTGCTCGATCGCCGCCGCGCTCGTCGCCCGGTCCTCCGGGTGCACCCTCGAGAGATAACCCTCGTACGTGGCCTCGAAGGTCCGCTCATCGAGGCCGTAGATCCGGTAGAGCTCGTTGCTCCAGGTCACGCGGTTCCCGTCCACGTCCCACTCCCAGCTCCCGACCCGCGCCACTCGCTGGGCCTCCGCGAGCCGGCGCTCGCTGTCGCGGATCCGGATCTCCGCCCGCTGGCGCTCGGAGATGTCGCGCATGGCGGCGATCACGACGACTCCGTGGTCGGTGGTGATCGGGCTGAGGGCGATGTCGACCACGATCTCGCTCCCGTCCTTGCGGAGCGCTCGGATCTCGAGTCCCGTCCCCATCCGCCGGCGCCTCGGCCGCTCCCAGAAGGTGCTGCGGTGCTCTCGGTGAGCCGCAACCAGACCGGCCGGTACGAGCGTCTCGATCGGGAGCCCCGCGAGCTCCTCGCGCCGATAGCCGAGCAGGGCGCAGGCCTCGTCGTTCATGTCGAGGATGCTGCCTGCACCGTCGCAGGCGAGCGCCGGGTCGGGCATCACCTCGAGGGCGGTTCGGACCCGCTCCATGCGCCGAGTATGGAACCTGCCGCTCCGCCGCTCTATAGCCCCTTCTGACTACCCGGGCTGGCCGCTCGCTCTGGCCCTGGGCTACAATCGCCCCAGCGTGGCCCCTGATAGATCGTTCCGTGAGGCTCAATTCGTGACCGTGAACGAGGTCGCCCAGGTGATGCGAGTGTCCAAGATGACCGTGTATCGCCTCATCAAGCAGGGAGATCTCCCTGCGGTGAGGATCGGACGTGGGTACCGGGTTCGGGAAGAGGACGTGAACCGGTACCTGGACGCGAGGTACACCGAGGCGGGCTAGGCACAGTCACGGATCCGAGCCTTCCGGGCGGGTGGGCCCTGTTCGGAGGCGTGGATGGATCCACACGAGAGCGCCGTCGAGCAGGCCGTATCCCGTCGAGGAGTCGTCTTCCTCGTGGGCGGCCTGGACTGCGGCAAGACCACCCTGGCACGGCGTCTGACGAGGACCGGGCTCGAGTCCGGTCTGTCCGTCGCGTACATCGACGCCGACGTCGGGCAGTCCACGGTGGGCCCGCCCACGACGATCGGCATGCGGCTCTGCCGCACGAACGGCGACCTCGACCCCGAGTCGCTGGCGAAGGCAGACGGGCTCGCCTTCGTGGGCTCGACCTCCCCCCAGGGGCACCTCCTGCCGCTCGTGATCGGCACCCGGCTCCTCCTCGACCGCGCGCTGGGCGAGGGCGCAGACCTCGTGGTCATCGACACCACCGGGCTCGTCTCGGGCGTCTACGGCCAGCTCCTCAAGAGCTACAAGGTGCAGCTCCTCCAGCCCGACCTCGTGATCGGGCTCTCGCGCGGTGACGAGCTGGAGCCGGTCCTCGGCGTGGTGCGGCGCTTCTCCGCCGCTGAGGTCATGGAGCTGCAGGTGCACCCCGACGTCGTTCCCACCTCGGTCGAGCAGCGCGCGCTCAACCGCGAGGGCGCGATGCGCCGCTACTTCACCGAGCCGCTGCAGCGCTGGCGGGTGAAGCCCACGGTGTTCATGCCCACGCTGCCCGACCTGTTCGACCTGTCGGTCCTCGAGCACATCCTCGTCGGGCTCTCCGACGGCAAGGGCGGCTGTCTGGGCATCGGCTACCTCGAGCACGTGCCGGAGGACGGTGGGCTCCGCCTCATCTCGCCGGTCTCGGAGGCGCCGAAGGCGCTCGTTCTCGGCTCGGTGCGTCTCGAGGAAGGCCATCGCGCCCGCCGCGTCGAGCTGCGCAACCTCCTCGGCTCTGAGTGATGCGCCTCCTCGCGGCGCCGCTCCTGGCGCTGCTCCTCGCGGGCTGCTCCGCCGCCGAGCCCCCGCCCCCCGGAGAGGTGATCCGCTTCACGACGGACGACGGCGTCACGCTCGAGGGTGAGGTCCGCGGCTCGGGCGAGGTGGCGGTGGTGCTCGCGCCCGGCTACGGGGAGGACCGCGCGGCGATGGCGGAGCTCGCGGACTTCCTCGCCGACCGCGACTATCTGACGCTCGCGTTCGACCTGCGTGGCACCGGCGGCTCCGCCGGCGCCGAGGACGTCGTGCGATCGCCGGCGGACGTCTCGGCGGCCGCGGCCGAGGCGCGCTCGCGAGGAGCGAAGGAGGTGTTCGTCATCGGCGCCGACGTCGGGGCCTCCGCCGCGCTGGTGGCAGCGCCCGGCGAGTCGGTCCCGCTCGCCGGCATCGTCGCGCTCTCGGCGACCGCGAGCTTCCTCGGCCTGGAGGTCTCCGGCGAGGCCGCGGCCGCGGTCGAGGAGCCGAAGCTGTTCTTCGCGGCGGAGGGCGATCGCCTGGCGCAGTCCACCGCGGAGTCGCTGTTCGCCGCGTCCCCTCCTCCGAAACGCGTCGAGGTCCTGGTCGGCAGCGACCACGGCACGGCGATCCTCGAGGGTCGCGAAGGGGAGAAGGTGCGGAACCTGATCCTGCTCTTCCTTGGCCGGTACGCCTGACTCAGTGCTCGCCGCGCGGGTTCGGCGTCGAGCCCGGCGGCCGGAGCACCAGCCGGTCGTGCGGCTCCTCGACGTCGAGCAGCCCCTCGAGGCCGGCCTCGACGAAGATCGTGGCCTCGCCCACCGCGAGCCGGTGGTCGCTGTCGGCTGGGGCGTCCGTGAGCAGGGCCTCGACGCCCGCGGGTGTGCGGGCCACGCGGATCTGCGCCTCCGCGTTGAACCGCCGGGCCGCCTGGTGCGCCCGCGTGAGGATGTCCCTCGCCCATTCCGTCGTCTCGACCGCCACGATCCCCGAGCCTAGCGCACCTCGTTCGCGGGTCGTCCTCCCGGGCCCCGTCGGGTAGCCTGGGCCCGATGGGCAGGCGCGTCCTGATCACGGGCATCGCGGGGCACCTGGCGGGCATGCTCGCCCGGCGGCTGGAGCGCGACCCCGACGTCGAGTACGTCGTGGGCGTCGACGTGGACGAGCCTCGGCTCGACCTCGAGCGCCTCGAGTTCGTCCGCGCCGACATCCGGAACCCGCTCGTGGTGAAGGTGCTGCAGACGACCGAGGTCGACACCGTCGTGCACCTCAACCTCCTGGCCACGCCGGCGGGTGTCGGGGGCCGCAGCCAGATGAAGGAGATCAACGTCATCGGCACGATGCAGCTCCTCGCCGCCTGCCAGCGCGCAGAGGTCGTTCGGAAGCTCGTGATGAAGTCGACGACCGCCGTGTACGGCGCCGGGGCCAAGGACCCGGCGGTCTTCACCGAGCAGATGTCGGCGCGATCGGAGCCCCCGAGTGGCTACGCGAAGGACTCGCTCGAGGCCGAGGGCTACGCTCGCGGCTTCGCCCGCCGTCGCCCCGACGCCGCGCTCACGATCCTGCGCTTCGCGAACTTCATCGGACCGAACATCCATTCGTCGCTCACGCGGTACTTCTCCCTGCCGGTCGTCCCCACGCCGCTCGGGTTCGACCCGCGGCTCCAGCTTCTGCACGAGGACGATGCGGTCGAGGCGCTCTACCGCGCCGTCCGCGAAGACCACCCCGGTACCTACAACGTGGCCGCCGACGGCGTGCTCTACCTCTCGCAGGCGCTCCGCGTGCTCGGCCGGCCCTCGATCCCGATCCTCCTGCCGCTCGCGCTGCCGGTGGGCTCGGCGCTGCGCCGGTTCGGGCTCGTCGACTTCTCCACCGACCAGCTGCGTCTGCTCGTGTACGGGCGGGTCGCCGACAACGGTCTGCTCGAGGAGCGCTTCGGGTTCCGGCCCGAGCGCACCACCCGCGAGGCGCTCGAGGACTTCGCCGCCAGCCTCAAGGTCCGCGGCCGCATCACCCCCGACCGGGTCGCCGAGTGGGAGCGCGACCTCTACGCGTTCCTGCGCCGCAAGGGCCAGGAGCGATTCGAGAAGGCGAAGGGGTGAGCCGGGTGGCGCAGGTGATCCCGATCGGCGCGAAGCAGGCCGACCCCCGCTGCACCGCGACCACCGCGAGCGGCGCGCGCTGCCGCAACCGGGCGATCGGGGACGAAGGGCTGTGCCGCGTGCATCTCGGGCGGCCGGGGCAGGGGAAGCCGCCCCCGCGCGAGAAGATCGGCCCGTTCGACGCCGAGGCGGTCGAGGAGCTGCTCGCGTTCCTCCGACGGCGCTTCACCGGGGACTACGAGATCGACGTGTTCGGCTTCGACCGCGAGCTCACCGAGAAGGTGCTGGCCCCGCTCGCCCGTCTCCTGCACCACGACTACTTCCGCGTCGACTGGCGAGGCCTCGAGCAGGTCCCGTCCGAAGGGTCGGCGCTCCTCGTCGCGAACCACGCCGGCACGGTGCCCATGGACGCCGTCATCATGAAGTTCGGGCTGCTCGACGAGCATCCCGCGCATCGCCACGTCCGCCTGCTCGCGGCCGACCTGGCGTTCCGGATGCCGTTCGTCGGCGAGCTGGCGCGCAAGTCGGGCAACACGCTCGCCACCGAGGCCGACGCACTGCGACTGCTGACGGCCGGCGAGCTCCTCGGCGTCTTCCCCGAGGGCTACAAGGGCGTGGGGAAGCGCTTCAAGGACCGCTACCGCCTCCAGCGCTTCGGGCGTGGCGGCTTCATCGAGCTGGCGCTGCACGCGAAGGCCCCCATCGTTCCCGTGGCGATCGTTGGCTCCGAGGAGATCTATCCGATGCTCTCGCAGGCGAAGCCGCTCGCGCGCATCTTCAACCTGCCGTACTTCCCGATCACGCCGACGTTCCCGTGGCTCGGCCCGCTCGGGGCGATCCCGCTGCCGTCGAAGTGGGTGATCGAGTTCGGGGAGCCGATCCGCACCGACGAGTACCCCGACGACGCCTGGCAGGACGCGCTGCTCGTCTTCGAGCTCACCGACCGCGTGCGCGACGAGATCCAGCAGATGCTCTACCGCAACCTCATGCACCGCCGCTCGGTGTTCTGGTAGCGGTCGCCTGGGCGCGGCGCGGAGCCGCTGATCAGATGACGTGCTCGATGGCCGCGAGCAGGCGGTCGGCGATCTCGTCGCGCGCGCCCTCGCCCATCAGGCCGAAGCGCATCATGCGGCCGGCGTACTCGCCGAGGCCGCCGGCCACCTCGATCCCGTGCTCTCGAAGGAGCCGCGTGCGGCTCGCGCGGTCGTCGAGGCCCTCGGGGAGCAGGGCAGCCGTCACCTGGGGGAGGCGATGCTCGAGCGCGGGAAGGATCGTGAACCCGAGCCCCTCGAGCCGCTCCTGGAACCGGCGCCCCACCTCCTCGTGGCGCTTCCACCGGGCCTCGAGCCCCTCCTCGACCACCATCCGCAGCCCCTCGCGGAGCGCGTAGATCATCGAGATCGGCGCGGTGTGGTGGTAGCGGCGCTCGGTGCCGACGTACTGGCGGACGCCGGTGACGTCGAAGTACCAGGACCGGACGGGCGTCTTCCGCGACTCCACCGCCTCCAGCGCCCGGGCCGAGTAGGTGATCGGGGCCAGGCCCGGCGGCACGGACAGGCACTTCTGGCTCCCCGAGAAGCACACGTCGATCCCCAGGGTGTCGATCTCGAGCGGATTGCCCCCGAGGGAGGCGACCGCGTCGAGCACGAAGTAGGTGTCGCGCTCGCGGCACATCGCCGCCACGTCCTCGATCGGCTGCCACACGCCGGTCGAGGTCTCGGCGTGCACCATCCCGACGACCTTCGCCGCGGGATGGTCCGTGAGCGCGGTCCGGATGTCCTCGGGATCGACCGGCCGCCCCCACTCGGCCTCGACCCGCACGACGTTGCCCCCCACCCGCTCGGCGATCTGCGCCATCCGGTCGGCGAAGAAGCCCGCCACGCCGATGATCGCGGTCTCGCCCGGCTCGAGCAGGTTCACCATCGCGGCCTCCATCCCGCCGCTGCCGGTCGCCGAGACCGCGTACGCGAGCTGCTCGGTTCGGAAGACCCGGCGGAGGAGGTCGCTCACCTCGTCGAGGATCTCGAGGAAGTCGGGGTCGAGGTGCCCCATGATGGGCTGGGCCATCGCCTCGCGGACGCGCGGGTGGACGGGCGAGGGCCCGGGCCCCAGCGGAAGTCGCTCGATCTGCGTCAATCAATCCCTCCTGGCGGAAACCCTACACTCAGGGCCCCTGGGAGGGCGTCACCCCGGGCCCCGGGAGTCCCCGGTCCCCCTGTGCCAGGAACAGCTGCGCGACCGCCGCGATGAGCATCATCAGCAGGAGGACGACGATGATGACGCGGGTGCTCCGGCGCGTGGGTCAGTCCCCGAGCTCGACGGCCGCGGCGCTGATCTCTCGGACCAGCTCCTCGACCCCGGCGCCCTTGGGGACGCAGACGGCGACGCCGGCGTCCACGGCTTCGGCCCGGAGCTTGCCGTCGAGATAGGCGGAGTACAGGATCACGCGCTGGTCGGGGCGGGTCGCGCGGATGCGGCGGGTGGCCTCCAGCCCGTTGACCTCGGGCATCATGTAGTCCATCACGACGATGTCGGGGTCGGTCGCCTCGACCACCCCGGCGGCCTCCGAGCCGTCGCGCGCCTCGCCGACGACCTCGAAGTCGTGCATCGCCAGGACGGTGATCAGCATCTCGCGAACATCGGGGGCGTCCTCAACGATCACCACCCGCGTGGTCACGCCCTGACCCCGAGGTGCTCCTCGCAGAACTCGCGGTTGCGGATCAGCACCTCGGTCACCGCGGCGTCGTCCCCGATGTAGCGGCGAAGGTCCAGCTCGAGCGCCACCGTGCCGCCGAAGCCGTTCTCGCCGATGCGCGTGAGCAGCGTGTCGAGCGACAGCACGCCCTCGTCGACCGACAGGTGCGAGTCCCACCCCTTCCCCGCGTTGTTCGACACGTGGAAGTGGACGACCTTCGTCCGGTACCGCTCGTAGACCTCCAGCGGATCGAACCCGGATACCGCCAGGTGGCTCGTGTCGAGCACGAGGGTGGGGTAGTGGTCCAGCTCCTCGAGCTGCTGCCGCGCGTGGAAGCGGATCCCGCGCTCGCCCGGGAGCTTGATCGGGAACATGTTCTCGACCCCGATGATCACGCCGGTGTGCGCCGAGTACTCGATGAGGCTGCGCGCGATCCACTGGCGGTACCGCGTCTGCCATTTGTAGGGCGGGTGCACGACCACGAGCGGGATGCCGGCCTGGGTGGCGACCTGCGTGGCCCGGTAGATCTTCTCGACCGGCTCCGTCCCCCAGATGCGGCGCGTCACCAGCAGGAACGGCGCGTGGAGCGCCTCGACCCGAAGCCCGAACTGCTCGGCGAGCGCCGAGATCGTGTCGCCGTCCTGGGTCGCCGGGTCCTGGGTCACCATGACCTCGACGGCCTCGTACCCCGCCTCGCGCGCGTGGTGGAACGCCTCGCGGAGGGGGCGCCGGAACCACGGCGCGGTCGAGAGCAGGATCTTCGGTCTCACGGTC
>DASWKG010000137.1:0-7464 GCA_036396755.1 Actinomycetota bacterium | reverse complement strand
GTCGTAGGGGATCCCGTACGGCTGGCCGCCCGACGGGCCGAAGTCCGGGTGCAGGAGCTGGTCCGGCCCGCCCATCGCCCGGATCCACTCGTCGCTCTTCGGGTGCTTGGGGAGCTTCCGCACGTCGGCGTGCCAGTGGTTGTTGCGAGGAAAGAGCGGGCAGTCGGTCCCCGCCGGGGGAACGCGGTGCGGTGCGGGGCTCGCCGGGAACGCACCGGCGAGCAGGGCAACCGTTACGGCGAGACCGATCGAGAATCGGCGCATCACAGGGATGCTATCGGACGCCCGGCCCTAGAATCTTGAGCGCCGTGCGCTCCCTTCTTCAGCCGCTGATCGACAGCCCTGCGTTCCAGGGGCTGCTCGCGCGCCCGGGGACCGCTCGGGTGGACCCCTCGGGGCACGCGTACGTCGCGGCGGCGCTGGCGGAGGCCTTGGAGTCTCCGATCCTGGTGGTGGCGCCGGGCCCGCGGGAGTCGGGGCCGCTGGCTCGGGACGTCGCGGCCTACCTGTCGCCGGAGCGGGTCGCGCACTTCCCCTCGTGGGAGGCGCTGCCGAACGAGGGGATCAGCCCGAGCCCGGAGGTGGCGGCACGCCGGGCCGAGGCCGCGCACCGGCTGCGGCGCGCGACCGGGCCGTTCGTCGTCGTGGCGCCGGCGCTGGCCGCGGTGCAGCGGGTGGTCCCGACGCTGGGCGCGAACGACCCGCTCGCGCTCGAGGCGGGCGCCGGGCGGCTCGCGCCCGACGACCTCGCCGAGCGGCTCGCCTCCCTCGGCTACCTTCGCACCGACCTCGTCCAGCACCGGGGCGAGTTCGCGATGCGCGGCGGCATCGTCGACGTCTACCCGGGCGCCGGCGCTCGGCCCGCGCGCGTCGACTTCTTCGGCGACGAGATCGAGGCGATCCGCGAGTTCTCCCCCTCCTCGCAGACCTCTACCGGCCCCGCGAAGCGGGTCGAGGTCCACCCCGTGCGCGAGCTGCTCCCGGACGAGTCCGTGCGCGAACGCGCGCGGGAGCTGCTCCCGGGCCGCAAGGACCGGTTCCGCGAGCTGCTCGATCGTCTCTCCGAGGGCCTCTTCTTCGAGGGGATGGAGCAGGCGGCCTACCTGATCCACGACGACGCGCCGCTCCTCGCCGACCTCCTTCCCGAGGGCGCGTGGATCGTGCTGGCGTCGTCGCGCCGGGTTCGCGAGCGTGCCGAGGCCGCGGCGCGCGAGTCGGATGGCCTGGCGGACGCGATCGGCTGGGGTGGGCCATCCCTGCTCGTGGGGCCGGACGCCGCCTGGGGGGCGCGGCCCCGGCTCGAGCTGACCGAGCTCGCCGAGGGGACCGACCTCGGCATCGTGCCGTGGGCCGAGGCGGGCGATGCGGCGGCCGTCGCCGCTCGGGCCGCGTCGCTCGCGGCCGACGGCCACCGGGTGGCCGCCTCCGCGCAGGGCCGCGGGAGCCTGGAACGCGCGGTCGAGGTGCTCACCCGGGCCGGCGCGACCCCCGACCCGCAGATCGCCGAGGGCCCGGTCGCGGGCTTCGTGTTCGACGAGGGCCGCCTCGCGGTCGTCGGCGAGGACGACCTGTTCGGGCGGCGCCGCTCGGCCCACGAGGCGCCGCGCATCGCGGGGAGGCCGGCGGGGGAGTTCGCGGTCGACCTCACGGCCGGCGACTACGTCGTCCACCGCGTGCACGGCGTCGGCCGGTACCAGGGCATGGTCCGCCGCGCGGTCGCCGGCGCCGAGCGCGACTACCTGCTCGTCGAATACGCGAAGGGCGATCGGCTGTACGTGCCCGCCGACCAGCTCGACATCGTCGATCGCTACAGCGGGGGCGAGGAGCCGCGCCTCCACCGCCTCGGCTCGAGCGACTGGGTGAAGACGAAGACGCGCGTCCGCCGCGCGCTGCGCGACATGGCCGGCGAGCTCGTGCGCCTCTACACGGCGCGGATGGCGGCCGAGGGCCACGCGTTCTCGGCCGACGGCCCGTGGCAGCGCGAGCTGGAGGACGCGTTCCCGCACGAGGAGACGCCCGACCAGCTCACGGCCATCGAGGACACGAAGCGCGACATGGAGATCGCCCGTCCGATGGACCGGCTCGTCACCGGCGACGTCGGCTACGGAAAGACCGAGATCGCGGTGCGCGCGGCGTTCAAGGCGGTGGCCGACGGCAAGCAGGTCGCGGTGCTCGTCCCGACGACGATCCTCGCCGAGCAGCACCACGTCACGTTCTCGGAGCGGTTCGCGCCGTTCCCGACCCGTGTCGCGATGCTCTCGCGCTTCGTCTCGCCCGCGGAGCAGAAGGCCGTCATGGCCGACCTCGCCGAGGGGAAGGTCGACGTGATCATCGGGACGCATCGTCTGCTGTCGCAGGACGTGAAGTTCAATGACCTCGGCCTCATCATCGTCGACGAGGAGCACCGCTTCGGCGTCGCGCACAAGGAGCGCCTGAAGAAGCTGCGCGTGTCCGTCGACGTGCTCACGATGACCGCGACGCCGATCCCCCGAACGCTGGAGATGGCGATGTCGGGCATCCGCGAGCTGAGCGTCGTCGATACGCCGCCCGAGGACCGTCAGGCGGTGCTCACCTACGTCGGCGCGTGGGACCGGGAGATGGCGCTCGCGGGCCTGCGCCGGGAGCTTCGCCGAGGCGGGCAGGCGTTCTGGGTGCACAACGACGTCCGCACGATCGATCGCGCCGCCGCGAAGATCGCCGAGGCGATCCCCGAGGCGCGCGTCGTCGTCGGCCATGGGCAGATGGACGAGTCGCAGCTGGAGAAGTCGATGCTCGCGTTCTGGGCCGGCGACGCCGACGTGCTCGTGTGCACGACGATCATCGAGTCGGGCCTCGACGTGCCGACGGCGAACACCCTCGTGATCGAGCGCGCCGACAAGCTCGGCCTCGCGCAGCTCTACCAACTCCGCGGCCGCGTGGGACGCTCGGCCGAGCGCGCGTTCGCGTACTTGTTCTTCCGCTCGCGTGACCACCTGAGCGAGGAGGCGCACGAGCGCCTGGCCGCGATCAGCCGCTACACGGCCCTCGGCTCGGGCCTGAAGATCGCCGCGCGCGACCTCGAGATCCGCGGCGCGGGCAACCTCCTCGGCGCCGAGCAGTCGGGCCACATCGCGGCCGTCGGCTTCGAGACGTACTGTCGCCTGCTCGCCGAGTCGGTCGCCGAGCTGAAGGGCGAGCCGATGCAGGAGGAGCGCGACGTGCGGATCGACCTTCCCGTGAAGGCGTTCATCCCGGTCGAGTACCTGGGGCAGGAGTCGCTCCGCCTCGAGCTGTACCGCCGCGTCGCGTCGGCGTCGGGCGAGGACGAGCTGGAGGCCGCGCGCGCGCAGGCGGAGGACCGCTTCGGCCCGCTCCCGAAGCAGGCCGAGACCCTGATCGAGCTGGCGCGGCTGCGGATCGCGGCGCTCCACCTCGGGGTCGAGGAGGTCTCCACCTACCGCGAGCAGATCCGCGTGCGGCCGGTGACGGTCGGCGACGACCTGCCCGAGGAGGCCGCCTACCACGCGACGACCAGGACGCTGAACCTCACCCCGCCGCCCCGCGAGATGGGGCCGGGCCTTCCCGCGTGGGTGCGCCTGCGGCTCGAGCGGGCCGCCGCGCCCCCCGAGGCGGCCGTCGCCGCGGGCAGCGGATAGAATCGCGCCCGTGCTCACCTCCAAGCGTCTCCTCGCGCTGGTCGCGGCCGGCGCCCTCGCGCTTCCGGCGTGCGGCGCGTTCGAGACCGCGGCCGCCGTCGTCGACGGCGCGAAGATCGAGAACGAGGAGTTCGTCCAGCGGGTCGACTTCGTTCTCGCGGGGCCGCAGTTCACCGACCTGCCCGCGGGCGGGGAGGGGGAGCGGCAGCGGCAGGAGGTCGTCCGTCAGCTCCTCACCTTCCTGATCCACCAGGAGCTGATCGACGGCTACGCGCTCGAGAACGACCTCGAGGTCGACGAGCAGCAGCTCGACGCGCTGTTCGACCAGCAGATCGAGCAGCTCGGCGGGGAGGAGTCGTTCCGGAAGCAGCTCGCCGACTCGGGGCTCACCCAGGCCGAGGTGAAGGAGCTGGTGGGGGCGCAGCTCCTCCGCCAGAGCGTGGCCGAGCGCGTGGTGGCCGAGGAGATCCCCGAGGACGAGCTGCGCGCCGATTACGAGGCTCGCCTGCCCGAGTTCGCGACCGTCGACGTCGCGCACATCCTCGTCGACGACCGGGCGCGCGCGCAGCAGATCTACGAGGACGCGACCCCGCAGAACTTCGCCGAGCTCGCGGCGCGCTTCTCGAAGGATCCCGGGTCGGCGGAGAGCGGCGGGGAGCTGGGGGAGCGGCCGGCGGCGGACTTCGTCGGACCGTTCGCGCAGGCGGCGCTCGAGATCCCCGTCGGCGAGATCGGCGCGCCGGTCCGGACCCAGTTCGGGTTCCACGTGATCTGGGTGAAGGCGCGCGAGGTCACGCCGTTCGAGGAGGCGCGCGCCCAGCTGATCGGCGAGCGCAGCGGCGACGTCTTCGTCGAGTGGCTGCTCGAGCAGGCGGGCGGGGCCGAGATCCGCGTGAACCCGCGCTACGGCGTGTACGACGACGACGCCGGCCAGGTCGTGCCGCGCACCGCCACCACGCCCGAGCCCGGGCCGCAGGTCACCCCGTAGCGGGGAACCTCCCCGGAGGGCGAGCCGTCCTACCGATCGTGATCCGCGCGACGACCCTCGTGCTCCTTCTCGGGCTGTCGGCCACTGCGTGCGGCGGACGCGTCGATCCGGGCGCCGCCCCGGAGCCGGGGCCCAACGAGCCCGTGGGCACGACGGTCCCGTCTCCGAACCCCAACGCGTCTCCGCGGCCGACCGAGGTGACCCCCGAGCCGGGCCTGCTCGACGCGCGGCCCCAGCCCTGGGACGGCCGCGAGGTGATCGACGAGGACACGGTGCGCCTCTCGTTCTACGGCGGCACCCCCGACTGCTACGGGCTGGCCGCCGTCGACGTGCGGTACCGCAAGGATGAGATCGTGATCACGCTCTCGGAGGGGCGCCGACCCGGCGCGGAGGTCTGCATCGACATCGCGCTGCTGAAGGCGGTCACGGTCTCCCTCGACGAGCCGATCGACGGGCGTGCCATCGTGGACGGCGCGCTACGATCGGCGGCGTGAGAGAGCGTCGAGGGATCGAGCGCGTTTGAGCGAGGTCCGAGGAACCCCCAACCCGCTCGACCACGTGCCCACCGGGCCGGTACCCGCGGGTCGCGAGGGGGCCCGCCTGCTCGACCTCGTGCGCGTGATCGCGCGCCTGCGCGGCCCCGGCGGCTGCCCCTGGGACGTCGCCCAGACCCACTCCTCGCTTCGCCGGCACATGCTCGACGAGGCCTACGAGCTGCTCGATGCGATCGAGGACGGCGACCCCGAGCGCATCCGCGACGAGGTCGGCGACGTGCTGCTCCAGGCCGTCTTCCACGCCCAGATGGCCGCCGACGCCGGCGACTTCGACATCGACGACGTCGCCGAGGGCACGGTCGAGAAGCTCATCCGTCGCCATCCGCACGTCTTCGCCGACGTCTCCGCCGATACGCCCGAGGCCGTGTACGCGAACTGGGAGCGCATCAAGGTCGAGGAGAAGGGCGAGCACGCCGTCGACGAGGGCGTGCCGAAGGCGCTCCCCGCGCTCCTCGCCGCGCAGAAGATCCAGCGCCGTGCGGCCGGCCGCGGGTTCGACTGGGCCGAGCTGGCCGGCGCGGTGGGGAAGGTGCGCGAGGAGCTGGACGAGCTGGAGGAGGCCGCGCGCGCGCACGAGGGGCAGGACCGCGAGGGCGAGGCGAAGGACGCGCTCGAGGAGGAGGTCGGCGACGTGCTGTTCGCCGTCACCGCGCTCGCGCGGAAGCTCGGCGTCGACTCCGAGAGCGCGCTGCGCACGACCATCCGCAAGTTCGTGAGGCGGTTCGAGGCGATGGAGGCGACGGCGCAGGCCGAGGGCGTCCGCCTCGAGGACCTCCCGGAGGAGGACCTGATCCGCCGGTTCCGGGCCGCCCGCGACGCGTGATCGATTGATCCACTTCCTCGCGCTCGCCGGCGTCGTCGCCATCTCGTTCTCGGCGATCTTCGTTCGCCTCGCCGGCGTTTCCCCCGACACGGCCGCGTTCTTCCGCTGCGCCTACGCGATCCCGCCGCTGGTGGTGGTGTGGCTCGCCTTCCGCCGCAAGGACACGCGTTCGGCGAAGGAGCGCCGTCTCGCGTACGCGGCCGGGCTGTTCCTCGCCGTCGACTTCGCGTTCTGGCACCGCGCGATCGGCGACATCGGCGCCGGGCTCGGCACCGTCCTCGGGAACGTGCAGGTGGTCTTCGTGGGGTTCGCGGCGTGGGCGCTCTTCCGCGAGCGGCCGACGAAGCTGGCGTTCCTGCTGGTGCCGGTTGTCTTCACGGGCGTCGTCCTGATGTCGGGCCTGGGTGGCGACGCCGCTTTCGGCAAGAACCCGGGCGCCGGGGTGATCTTCGGGATCCTCACCTCGCTGATGTACACCGGGTTCCTCCTGCTCCTTCGCGCGTCGAACCGGAAGCTCGTGCCACCGGCCGGACCCTTGCTCGACGCGACCATCGGCGCCGCGATCGGCACGCTCGGGGTCGGCCTCGTCTTCGACTCGGAGTTCTCGCTCGTGCCGTCCTGGCCTGAGCACGGATGGCTGGTCGCGCTCGCCGTCACGGCCCAGGTGATCGGCTGGCTGCTCATCTCGTGGGCCCTGCCCCGGCTCCCGGCGCTCGAGACGAGCGTTCTCCTCCTCGTCCAGCCGATGTCGACCGTGCTGTGGGCCTACCTGATCTTCTCGGAGCGGCTCGCGCCCGTGCAGTGGGCGGGGGTGGTGCTGGTGCTAGGGGGAGTGGCCACGCTGGCTTCCAAGGGAAGCGTCCGTGGAGCCGAGCGCGGGGGCCGGAGAAGTCGAGGGGCCGCCGACGAGGTCCGCCCGCTCCCTGCCGGCTGACCGAGCCCGCCGGCTCGGCTCGAGGGCCCCCCGGCAGGCCCCCATCACGTTTTCTCAGCTACCCACCGTGGCGGTAGGCAGCGAAGAGCGCGTGGACGAGCCGGGCGCGGAGCTGCGTGAGAAATCCCCGTCTCGGGGCATCGAAGCCGTAATATCGAAGGTCCGATGCCCCACATCGAACGCATCCGCGCGCGGGAGATCCTCGACTCGCGCGGCAACCCCACGGTCGAGGCCGACGTGCTGCTCGCCGACGGCTCCCTCGGGCTCGCCGCGGTGCCGTCGGGCGCGTCCACCGGCGAGCACGAGGCGCTCGAGCTGCGTGACGGCGACGCGCGCTTCGGGGGTAGGGGCGTCCTCCAGGCCTGTCGCAACGTCGACGAGATCATCGCGCCCGCGCTCTACGGCGCGGAGGCGCTCGACCAGCGCGAGGTCGACCGCGCGATGCTCGACCTCGACGGCACGCCCGACAAGTCGAAGCTCGGCGCGAACGCGGTGCTCGCGGTCTCCCTCGCGACGGCGAAGGCGGCGGC
>DASWKG010000136.1:0-7885 GCA_036396755.1 Actinomycetota bacterium | reverse complement strand
CAGCCGCTCGACGGGCTGCGGCTCCTGGTAGATCACGCCGGGCTCGGTCGCGATCGCGTCGTGGGGGCCCGATGTCGGCGGGTTGGAGCTGTACCCGCTGAATACCTCGCCCTCCTCGAGGTGATCGTTGCCGAGGTCCTCCGGACGCTGCACGTCGTAGCACGACTTCCCTCCCGTGAGCAGCCACCCCTCCTCGACCGAACGGGCTCCGACGAGGCGCTCCTCGCTGACGCCGGCGACCACCCGCACGATGCGCATCGTGGCGCGGTCGTCGCGGACGTCCACCGACAGCACGTCCGACAGGGTTCCGGAGGCGCGCCGGATGTCGTCGAACTGCTCGCAGAGCCGTTGCTGAGTCGCGAACGCCGGGTCGACGAAGGTGGCCGCGAGCCGACAGTCGTCCGCCTCGAGCGCCCGGTAGTAGCCACGGACGCTCTCCTCGGGCGACCCGCGCTCGGTGTCCCCCGAGAGCAGGGCGTACCCTCCCCCGCCGAGCGCGGCGGCTCCCGCGACGATCGCGGCGACGATCCCGGCGGTCCGGCGCCGGCGGCGCGGCAGCGACGGCTGCGCGGGCTCGGGCCCCACCGCGAGCGGCGGCGCCTCGACGGCGGCCGCGGGCGCAGGAGGCGGCGCGGCCGGCACCTTCGGCGGAGAGGACGGCGGCGCGGCTCTCATCGAGACCGGCTCGGTCGCGATCGCCCTCCTCGCGGCGGGCTTCCTCGCGGCGGTCCTCTTCGCGGTCGTGCTCTTGACGGTCGTCTTCTTCGCGGCGGACCTCTTCACCGCCGTCGTCTTCTTCGCGACGGTCTTCTTCGCGGTCGCGCTCTTCGCCGTCGCGCTCTTGGCGGTGGTGCGTTTGGCCGCCGTCTTCTTGGCGGGCACCTTCTTCCCGGTCGTGCGCTTGGGGGATCCCTGGTCGTCGGCCACGCTCTGCTCCCTTCTTTCCGGCAACCGTAGGGGGACGCGCTTCCGTCCGTCAACGACGGAGGGCCGGATGGTATCGTCGATGCGATGGGGTATCGGGTCGGCGTCGTCGGCGCAACCGGTCTCGTCGGGGAGGTCGCCCTCCGGATCCTGGAGGAGCGGAAGCTTCCCGTCGACGAGCTGCGCGTGTTCGCCTCCCAGCGGTCGGCGGGGCGGAAGCTCCCCTGGGCGGGTGGCGAGGTCCAGCTCGAGCTCCCCACGGCCCAGCGCCTGCGCGGGCTGGACGTGGCGATCGGCGCAACGAGCAGCGAGCTCGCTCGCGTCTGGGTCCCCGTCGCCGTGGCCGAGGGCGTCGTGGTGGTCGACAACTCGTCCGCCTACCGGATGGACCCGGACGTGCCGCTGGTGATCCCCGAGATCAACCCCCAGGACCTCGAGCGGCACCGCGGCATCGTCGCGAACCCCAACTGCACGGCCGCGGTCGCGCTCATGGCCGTCGCGCCGATCCACAAGGCCGCGCGCATCCTGTCGATGATCTCGACGTCGTTCCAGTCGGTCTCGGGGACCGGTCGCGCCGCCCTCGAGGAGATGCTCGAGCAGGCCGGCAAGGCCGTCGACCAGGTCGACGCGCTGCGCGGCGACGAGCCGCTCGACCTCCCCGACCCCCGGGCTTACCCCCATCTCAGCGCGTTCAACGTGATCCCCCAGTGCGAGACGTTCCCCACGGGCGACACCACGACGACCGAGGAGGCGAAGCTCGCCGGCGAGACCCGCAAGATCCTGGGTGACCCCGACATCGTCGTCCACGCCACGGCGGTGCGGGTCCCCGTCGCGGTCGGCCACGCCGTGTCGCTCTCGCTGTCACTGGAGCGACCGCTCTCCCCCGAGGAAGCGCGCGACCTGGTCGCCGCCGCGCCGGGCGTCGCGCTGCACGACGAGCCCTGGGACGGCGACTACCCCACCCCGCTCCGCTCGGCCGGCCTCGACGACGTGCTGGTCGGCCGCATCAGGGCCAACACGGCGCTCCCGAACGGCCTCGCCGTGTTCGCCGCCGGCGACAACCTGCGGAAGGGCGCCGCGCTGAACACGATCCAGATCGCCGAGGCCCTCCTCGGGTTCGAGCCGTAGGACGTTCTCCCCATCTGCGGGAGACCACTCGCCCGATACGCGGCGGCGGCCGGGCACCGTACCCTAAAGGACCCCGCTGGGGGCGCCGACATTCAATCGGGACATCTCCGTACCCCCGCGGCGAGCGTATCCTGGGAGGCAGCCGATGCCGGACGAGCGGAACGAGCCAGAGCAAGACGAGATGGAGGGCATGCTCGGCACCGTCCTCAAGAGTCTCTTCGGGAAGGTGGACGAGGCGCAGGGACGGACCGGGACCGAACCCGAGGCGGAAGCCGAGGGCTCCGTCCTCCGCGTGGTCCTCGACCGCGTGAACGGCCGCCTCGAGCGGGCCGACGACGAGACTGCGGAAGCGATCGATGCCGAGCCGGACCCGGCACCCGAGGAGCCCGAGACCGCCGCGACGACCGACCAGGAGGGGGAGCCAGCGATGAGCGACGTGCGCGAGGAGGACGCCGGCGAGCCGATCGAGCCGGACGAGGAGCCGCCACCCCCTCCGGCCGCCGCAGAGGGCTCCGTCGGCGACCGCCTCAGCCACCCCGACGCGGAGGTCCGGTCGCTGGCGCTCGAGGAGCTGCGCGGGCGCCCCGACGACGTGCCGCTCGACGCCGTCAGCGCGCGGCTGACCGACCCCGACCCCGCCACCCGCCGCCGGGCGGTCGAGATCCTGGGTGAGATCCCCGAGGAGCCGGTCATGCTGCAGCTGCTCGACGCGATGCAGGACCCGTCCGAGGACGTTCGCGGCGCGGCTCGCGCCGTGTTCGAGCGTCGGCGGTCCGACTCCCTCGTCCGCCTGCTCCGTCAGGAGCTGCCGCAGCCGAAGCGCGGTCGCGCCGCCGCGGTGCTGCTCTCGGAGCTGGGCGAGGTCGACATGCTGATCCGAGCGATGGCCGACGCCGACCCCGAGACCCGGGCCCTGATCCGCGAGGTGCTGGAGGCCGGCGGCGTCACCGAGCGGCTCATCGCCGACCTCAGCGACCCGCACCCCGACCTGCGGCTGGCCGCGGCCGACCGTCTCGGCGTGATGCGGGCGATGCGCGCGGTGCCCGACCTGGTCCGCAGGCTCGAGGACCCCGACCCTCGCGTGCGGACGAACGCGGCGGGTGCGCTCGGGGCCATCGGCGAGTCGTCGGCGATCCAGCCGCTGAAGCAGGCGCTCATCGCCGACCCCGACCCGGGAGTGGTCGAGTCGCTGGTGCAGGCGCTGCGACAGCTCGCGAACCCGCGGGGCTGACCGGCTCGCGGCCGGGTCAGATCAGCCCGAGCCCCCGCGCCCAAGAGGTCGCGTAGCCCTCGTCCTCGACCGAGCCGAGCGACTCATCGGTCACGAGGGGCCGCTCCGCCTCGACCATGATCGCGTACTCGTCGGCGAACTCCTTCGTCTTCGACGCCTCGATCGCGGCCGCCTGGGGACCGTGGTGCAGCCCCTGCGGGTGATGGGTGATCCACGCCTCGCCGATCCCGGCGCGGGAGAAGAACTGCCCCTGGTGGTAGAAGAGCACCTCGTCGCGGTCGATGTTCGAGTGGAAGAACGGAACCCGGAGCGCGTCGGGGTCGCCGGTCTCGGTGGGCCGCGGCGCGAACGTGCCGATCTCGAACCCTTCCGACGCCCAGGTGATGTGCACGCTCGGCGGCAGGTGGTACCGGGGTGAGACGACCGGCCGGAAGTCCGCGACGTTGATCCGGACCGGGCACAGGTCGCCCTGCCAGCCCACCACGTCGAGCGGGTGGAACGGGTACACGAGCGTCGTGAAGGTGTGGTCACGCTTCACGCGGACCGTGAACTCGCCTTCTTCGTCGTGCGGCTCCGGCTCGGGCGTGTCGAGCATCCCCGGGTCGAAGAGCGCGTGGCGTCCGAGGATGCCCTTCTCGGGAAGCGCGTACTCGCCCCGTGACTCGATCACGTAGAGGAACGAGTCGTCCCCGGACGGGAGCAGGCGGTGGGTCGTGCCCTTGGGGAGCACGAGGTAGTCACCGGCCCGGTACGACAGCGGCCCGTAGTCGGTCTCGAGGGTCCCCTCGCCGCGGTGCACGAAGTAGCAGACGTCGCCGTCGCAGTCGCGAAGGTAGTAGGGCATGGGGCCCGACAGCCGGGACACGTAGATCGCGAGGTCGTCGTTCGAGAGGATCCGCTGCCACCCCTTCCCGGGGTCGACCTGGTCGGGCGCCTTCAGCCCGTTGAGGTCGTAGGCGCGAGGCCGGAGGTCGCCCTCGATCCGGATCCACGCCGTGGGCGGGTGGGTCCGGTAGAGATGCGACGCGCGGCCGTCGAACGCCTCCCGGCCGTGCTCCTCCTCGAACGTGCCGTCGGGAAGCCCGACGTGGGCCTGGCGGGCGACCCGGCCCCTCGACAGTGGGAACATCGCGCGGTCTCCTCTCTACTTCTTGGCGGTGCGCTCGGCGTGCCGCTCCTGGGCCTTCCGCGCATCGCGGGCCTTCTTCTTCCGCTGGCGGTCCGACGCCCAGCGAACGCTCTTCTTGTCTCCCCGTCCCATGGTTCCTCCTTCGGTCTCAGATGTCCTCGGCGTCGTCGCCTTTGGCCAGCTCGGCGCTCCGGTTGCGAGCCGCGTCGATGGCGGCCAGGAATGCCGCCCGCACGCCCGCTTTCTCCAGCTCCCGGATCGCGACGATCGTCGTCCCGCCGGGAGACGTCACCATCTCGCGCAGCTCCACCGGGTGCTTGCCCATGTCGCGAAGCATCTTGGCGGTCCCGGTCATCGTCTGCACGATCAGCTCGGTCCCGACCTCGCGGTCGAGCCCCAAGAGGATGCACGCGTCGATCATCGCCTCCGCCAGGAGCGCGAAGTAGGCCGGGCCGGAGCCCGACGTGGCGGTCACCGCGTCCTGGTGCTCCTCGCGGAGCTGGATCACCTTGCCCACGCTCCCGAGGAGCTCCTGCGCCACGGCCAGGTGCTTGTCGTCGGCGTGGGTGCCGGGGCTGATCACCGACATCGCCTCGTCGACGAGCACCGGAACGTTCGACATCACCCGCACGACCGGCACGTCCTCGGCAAGGCGGCGCTCGATGAAGCTGGTGCGGATGCCCGCCGCGGCGGAGATCACGACGTGGCCGGGCGTGACGTGGTCGGCGATCTGGGAGAGGAGCGCACCCATGTCCTGCGGCTTCACCGTGATCAGCAACGTCCTCGACCACGCGACGGCCTCGGGGTTCGAGAGCGTGGTCGAGACCTCGTAGCGCTCGGCCAGCGTCCGGGCGCGCTCCTCGCGCCGGCAGGTCACCATGAGCTCTTCCTTCGAGCGGGCGCCCGAGCGCAGGAGCCCCGACAGGAGCGCCTCGCCCATCTTCCCCCCACCCAGGAACGCGACCCTCCGCTCGGTCATCTCAGACCACCTTCGCGCCGAGGACGCGCTCGGCGTGCTCGAGCGCGAACCGATTCACCTCGTCCGCGTCGTGGCCCGGCCCGTCGAACGTCTCGACCGCGTCGCGGTGGATCACGACCGGGTAGTCCCGGCTTCTGAGGTCCGCCGCCGTGTGGAGCACGCAGATGTCGGTGCAGAGGCCGGCGAGATGCACCTCGTCGGGATCGAGCTGCTCCAGCACCTTGTCGAGCTCGGTGTCGAAGAACGCGGAGTAGCGCCGCTTCTGCACCACGGCGGCCGCGCCGGGCTCGAACTCACGCAGCTCCTCCACCAGCTCGTGCTCCTGCGACCCCACGATGCAGTGCGGGGGGAACATCTGGAACTCGGCGTCGTTCTCGACGTGGCTGTCCTTGGTGAACACGATCGGGATCCCCGCCGTGCGCTCATGCTCGACCAGCGCCCGGATGCGCGGGATCGCGGCGGTCGTGCGGGGGCTGGCGAGGCTGCCCCGGCGCGTGAAGCCCTCCTGGGTGTCGATCACGATGAGCACGCGTCCCGGCACGAGCCAAGTATAAAGAGAAAGGCCCGAGGGACCTCTGGCTCGCCGTCTCAAGCTTCGAGGCAAGCCTCTCCGCTCGATGCGGCCACCTTTAGCCCCTCGGGCCAGGTGCTCCGAGCAACCTCGCAGCGCGCCCGGTACCTCTCGCGGTAGCCCCTTTCGTTGGGCTTTGGGGTGTCCCGAGCCTCCCCAACCGATCAGCTAGTTCGCTATCCCAACCGACCGGCTAAGTGCGCCCAGTTCACCTTACGGCTTTCCCAGGGGGCCCCGTTCGTGGCCCTGAGTCCTGCTGCTCAACTGCTCGGAGCGAAACGGAATGTACGTTGGGGGGAGATTCCCGTCAAGGCGACAAAACTCCTGTTCGCGCTCCATCGCCGCAGGTCAGAGGCCGGAAAAAATTCTGAAGGAAATATTCACGAGGCGGGAAACACGAAGGCCCGCCCCCGGTCGGGGGGCGGGCCGGTCGCGTTCGAACGGGAGCCTAGCTGGCCTTCTGCTCCTCGGCGCCGGTGGCCTTCTTCAGGCTCGTGGCCGCGCCCTTCAGCTGCCGGGCGGCGTTCTTGGTCTGGGCCGTCGCCCGCTTGACCGGCTTCGACCCGTAGACGCCCGAGACGATGCTCTCGCCCCGCTTCGAGAGGCGGTTGAGCGTCTTCGTCAGGTCCCTGGGCCTCGTCGACCGGGCCTTGCCGATGACCTCGCCCGTCTTCTCGACGGCGAGCCCACCGATGCCGATCACGGCGTACCCTGCCTTCTTGAGCTGCTCCATCCTTGTCACCTCCTTCATTCGGTTCGCTTGGACTGGCGGCGGGAGGACGAGGAGGAGCCGGGTGAGGGCTTGGGGTCGTTCTTCGTTCCCCGTCCTCCCGCCGATCCTTTCCGAGCCGCGGCGCCGGCCACCGTCCGCTTCTTCGCGCGGTCGGCGGCGGCCTCGGCCCGGAAGCTGTCGTAGATCTGGACGAGCGCCTGCTTCTGCCGCTCGGTGATGGACTGGTCGGCCAGGATGGATCCGACCACGTCGTGCGCCCTGTCCTCGTCGAGGATGCCGGCCCGCACGTACAGGGTCTCGGCCGAGATGCGGAGCCCCTTCGCGATCGCCTGGAGCATCTCGGCGCTGGGCCGCCGGAGGCCGCGCTCGATCTGCGAGAGGTAGGGATTCGAGACCCCCGCCGCCGCGGCGAGCTTGCGCAGCGAGAGCTGGGCCGAGCGGCGCTGCTCTCGGATGAACTCTCCGACGTTCCGAACCTTGACCTTCATGCCGCAGAGTGTATAACACTTGCAAGCACTTTGGCAACCTCGAGCAAGCAGCCTTCTTGGGGCTCAGGCCGAGACGAGGCCGAACTCGGCGACGAGACGGCCCACGGGCCGGCCGCCGCCGAGGACGGGGGGGGCGAGGAACGGCGCGAGCGCCTCCTCGGCCTCGGGCGGCACCGCCCCGAGGAGAGCGAGCGTGCGGACCAAGGCCGCCTCGGCCGCCCGCATGGCGCCGTCCTCGACCTTGACCGCGACCCCCAGCCCCCTGCCGATCAGCGCGGCGCACATGATGCCCTCCGCGCCGTTCTTCACCACGAGGCCCCGGATCGCCTCCATCGCCGCCGTGCAGAGCCGCCCGCGCCCGGCGGCCAGGTAGGGAGAGGCGGTCATCGCCGCGACGGGCCTCGGCGCCGCCAGGGGGAGCCGCGCGTACAGGGCCGCGAGCGAGGCGAGCGGCAGGGCGTGGACGGGCACCCCGCACCCATCGACCCCGATCGCGACGGGCGGCCGGCCGGCGGCGGCCGTGACGGCCTCCAGCACCGCGCCCTGCAGGGGGTGCCGCGCGTCGAGGTAGGAAGCCGGGTCGAGCCCGCCCCGGACGCAGGCGAGCAGCATCCCCGCGTGCTTGCCCGAGCAGTTGTGGAGCACCGGGAGCGGCTCCGCGACGACCCGCGCCGACTCGGGGTCGAGGGGGAGCCCCGGCGG
>DASWKG010000135.1:0-11532 GCA_036396755.1 Actinomycetota bacterium | reverse complement strand
CTACCGGGTACGCGCCCACAACGCGGGCGGGAACTCCCCGTACTCGAACGTCGCCTCGGCCACGACGGCGTCGGGGGCCGGGGGGGTCGCGGTCGACAACACGAGCAGCACGACCGGGACCGGCAGCAGCCTGACCTGGTCCCACACCGTGGGCTCGGGCTCCAACCGGGTCCTCATCGTGGGCGTCTCCATCCGAAAGAGCGCCAAGACCGTGACCAACGTCACCTACGGCGGTGTGGGTGGCTTCACGCAGGCGGGGACGCAGACCTTCGACGGAACGGACCACCGCGTGGAGATCTGGTACCAGCTCATGCCCACGGTCGGGACGGCCAACGTCGTGGTCACGCTCAGCGGGGGGGAGGATGCGGTCGCCGGGGCCGTCTCGTTCACCGGGGTGCACCAGACCACGCCGCTCGGCACGTTCACGGGGGCGGGGGGGAACAACCAGACGCCCACGGTCGACGTCGCCAGCGATGGCGACGAGCTGGTCCTCGCCGTCGTCTCCATCAGCGGGGACCACAACGGCATGACGCTCGGCGGGGGCCAGACCGAGCGCTGGAGCGGAAGCAACGGGACGAGCGACGGCAGCGAGTTCGGCGCCGCCAGCACGAAGCCCGGTCAGGCGACGGTCACGATGTTGTGGTCGGCCGTCAACGCGAACAAGTGGGCGATCGCGGGGGTGTCGCTGAAGCCCGTGAACACCTCGGCGCCGGCCGCGCCGAGCTCGCTGAGCGCCACCCCGGTCTCCTCGCGGATCGACCTCGCCTGGACGGACGGCTCCTCGAACGAGTCCGGCTTCAAGATCGAGCGCTCGCCGGCGGGGGCGGGCACCTGGGCCGAGATGGCCTCGGTGGGGGCGAGCGTCACCGCCTACCAGGACACGGGGCTGCCCCAGACCACCTCGTACGACTACCGCGTGCGCGCGTACAACGGGGCGGGCAACTCGAGCTACTCGAACGTGGCCTCCGCGACGACTCTCGACCTGTTCCCCAACGCCGTCGACGTTCAGGCGAGCAACGGCGGTGCCACCGTCGGACGGCCGGAGCTCGGGGACACCATCACGTACACGTTCTCCGAGACCATGTCGGCGAACTCGATCCTCTCGGGCTGGGACGGCTCATCGACCAGCGTCGTCGTGCGGATCGCCAACAGCGGGTCCTCCGACGACACCGTGACGATCTGGAACGCCGCGGACACCACCCAGCTCGACCTGGGCTCGGTCGACGCCAACGGCGACATCGTCACCGCGACCGCCACCTTCGGCGCCTCGGGAACGGCCTCGACGATGGTTCGGAGCGGGTCCGTCATCACGGTGACGCTGGGCACGCTGAACAGCGGGGGCGTCAGGACGGGGAGCAGCGTCGCCATGGTGTGGAGCCCCTCGACGTCGGCGACCGACATGACCGGGAACGCCTGCCAGGGCACGCCGGCGACCGAGTCGGGCGCCGCCGACCTCGACTTCTGATCGGGCGCTGTCCACGGCTCGCGCTACAGTGGGCGCATGGACCTCGTCCGAACGCGCCCGGGAGCCGTGTGGCGCATCACGCTGGCTCGTCCCGACGTGGGCAACGCCGTTTCGGCCCCCATGCTGGGCGAGCTGTCCCGCGCGCTCGAGGAGGCGGCCGGCGACGGGGGAGCCAGGGTCGTCTGGCTCGCCGGCGAGGGGCGCCACTTCTGTGCCGGAGCCGACATCGATGAGCTCCACCTCGCCAGCGGGGTCGACGGGGGGGCCGACTACGGCCGGTCGCTGGAGGGCGTGCTTCGCGCGATCGAGGAGCACCCCCTGCCGGTCATCGGGGTCATCCACGGCGCGGCGCTCGGCGCGGGCTGCCAGCTCGCCGTCGCCTGCGACCTCGCGGTGGTGGCCGACGACTCCCGGCTCGGCATCCCGTCGTCGCGGCTGGGCGTCGTGATCGGCTACGAGAACGTCGCGCGGCTCGTGCTGGCGATCGGGCCGAAGCGGGCCGGGGCGATGCTGCTCGGCGGCCAGGTGCTCACCGGGACCGAGGCCGTGGCGTGGGGCCTCGTCAACGAGGCCGTCCCCGCCGACGAGCTCGCGCGCCGCGCCGATGAGCTGGCCGACGCGATCGTGGCCGGGGCCCCCATCTCGGTCCGGGCCTCCAAGCTTGGCATCCGCCGGGCGCTCGAGTACGTCTCGATCGACCGGGCCAGCGAGGGCCATCGCGTCGCCGAGTTCGACCAGCTCGTGGCCCGCGCCCTCGCCAGTGACGACCTCAAGGAGGGGATCCAGGCCTTCCGGGAGCGGCGAGAGCCCGAGTTCAAGGGCCACTGATGCCCGGGCCGACCCGCCAGAGCCCGCTCGAGCAGCGTGCCCCCGAGGTCATCGGGATGCTCCGAGCGGAGTATCCCGAGGCGAGGGTCGCGCTTCGTTTCACGAACCCCCTCGAGTGCCTCGTCGCGACGATGCTGTCCGCCCAGTCGACCGACAAGAAGATCAACGAGGTCACCGAGACGCTCTTCGTGAAGTACCGGACGCCCGAGGACTACCTCCGCGTGCCCGAGGACGAGCTCCGTTCCGACCTGAAGCCGACGGGGTTCTTCAACCAGAAGACGAAGTCGGTCCGGGGAGCGTGCCGGGTCATCGTCGAGCGGTTCGGTGGAACCGTCCCGGACTCGATCGCCGGCCTCCTCGAGCTGCCGGGCGTGGCGCGGAAGACCGCGAACATCGTCCTTTGGAATGCCTATCCGGAGAAGGCCGGGCGCGATGCCGACGCCGGCATCGCCGTCGACACCCACGTGGGTCGTCTGGCTCAGCGGCTCGGGTTCACCACCCAGAAGGACCCGGTCAAGGTCGAGCGCGACCTGATGGCCGTCGTGTCCAAGGACGACTGGTACGGCTTCACCTACGTCCTCATCGAGCACGGCCGGGCCGTGTGCAAGGCACCGACGCCCCGCTGCGAGGAGTGCGTGGTCGCCCACCTCTGCCCCTCCAGCCGGGTCTGAGGCTCATCAGCCGAATGGCCTACGCGAAATAGTCATTTCGAGCTATTCAAGCTTGCCAGGTCTGACTAGTACCTTTGGGCTAGTCATCCGTCCCCCTTGGAGGTGAACCATGGAGAGCCGTCCCTTCTTCCGACTGCTCCGCGCGTTCGTCAGGTCCCTCCGCCGCCCGCACCACGTCTCGTTCGCGGTCGCGCTCGTGATCCTCGTCCTCGCGACGGCCGGGATCGCGGGTGCGGAGAACTACAAGTACTGACCCATGGACGCGGAGCGCGTTCATGTAGCCGGGTCGCGACGCCCGTCCGGCCTCCGGGCGTACCTGCTCGGGGTGGTCATCGTGGTCATCGGCGGCCTCGTCGCCGGGGTGGCGGTCACCGCCGGGGCGCCCGAGCGGCTCCTCCGAGCGACGCCCTGGGTCGCGGCGCTCTTCCTCGCCGAGATGCTCCCGATCCCGCTGTGGCGCTCGGTTCGGATCTCCCTCGGCTATCCCCTCGTCGTGCTGCTCGCCGGACTGTACGAGCCCGTCGTCGTGGGGGCGCTCGTGTTCATCGGCACGGGTGATCCTCGCGAGGTCCGCGGCGGCTCCGACCTGCTGCGCTCGCTGTTCAACCGCGCGCAGGTCGCCGCCGCGGGCGTCGTCGCCTCGGAGGCGTTCCACGTGCTCGAGCCACAGGAGCTTGGTCCCCTGGCGCTCGCCGCCGCGGCGGCGGCCGGCCTCGCGCACATGACGGTCAACATGGGGCTCGTGGGGGTGGCGGCCCGTCTTGACTTCGGGCGCTCCGCCGCCGAGGTGATCCGGCGTCTCCTCGTCGGCGGCCGCTGGTCTCTGCAGGGGGCCTACGCGACGATCGGTCTCTTCGGTGGGCTGACGGCGCTGGTCGTCCGCGAGATGGGGACGTGGGCCCTCGTCGGGGTCGTTCCGCCGCTCCTCGCGCTCCGGTACCTGCTCCTCGCCTCGCGCGCGCTCGAGATCGAGGAGGCGCGGCTTCGGCGAGAGGCCGAGGCACGGGCGGCGGAGAGGCTGCGGGAGGAGGACAGGCGTCGGCACCTGCAGGAGGTGGCCGCCTTCCTCCACGACGAGATCGTGCCGGAGCTCACCGCCGCGGGTCTGCTGATCGAGTCGGCCGGGCGCGTCGCGTGGCAGGGGAGCCCCGAGTCCGCCGAGCACATCCGCTCGGCGGTGGAGACGGCCCAGACCGCTCGGGTCCGCGTGCGGTCGCTCATCGGTGACCTGCTCCGCGGCGACCGTCCGCGCGATCTCCATCGAGCCCTTCGCCACCTGCGCCGGGAGCTGGAAGAGGAGCACTCGATCAGCGTGCTGCTGCGCGCCGAGCCCTTGACGGTCGGCCGCTCGGCTCAGGAGGTCCTCTTCGGCGTGGCCCGGGAGGCCGCTCGTAATGGCGCGCATCACGGCAGGGCCCATGCGGTCGTGATCTCGCTTCGGGAGGAGGACGGCCGGGCCGTGCTCACCGTGTCCGACGACGGGCAGGGATTCGAGCAGGGGCAGCTCGAGGCCAGCCGGAGCGGCTACGGGTTGCGCATCATGCGCAACCGCGTGGAGAACCTCGGCGGCCGGCTGGCGATCGTCTCGGCGAAAGGCCGGGGCACGGTCCTCACATGCGAGTTGCCGCTCGAGCGGGAGCCCACCGGCGCCGTGACGCTGGCCGACTGATCCCTCGTCAGCGCTTGCCGGCGAGCCGCCAGGCCGCCGGCAGGATGCCGGCCGCGATGAGCAGCTTGATCAGATCGCCGATGATGAAGGGGTAGAGCCCCGCGGTCAACGTGTCCTGGATCGTCGGATCGTGGCCGATGAACGACGCGAACGCGGTCGAGTTGTGGAGCCACGGGATCCCCGCCGCGTAGATCACGATCGTTCCGAGGAGCATCAGGCTGATCGAGGACCGGAGGCTCCGGTCCCAGCCCCGGTTGGCGAGCCAGCCCATCAGCGCGGCCGCGGCCAGGAACCCCCAGAGGTAGCCCGCGCTGGGGGTCGACAGGGTGAGCGTCCCGACGCCTGCCTTCCCCTCCGCGGCGAACGGGAGCCCCACGGCGATCTCGGCGAGGTACAGCGCCAGCGCCGGGATGGCCAGACGCCACCCGAGCGCCGTCCCGATGACGAGGACGCCGAGCGTCTGGCCGGTGACGGGAACGGGGGTGAACGGAAGCGTGATCGATACCTGCGCCAGAGCCGCCACGACAAGGCTTCCGGCGAGGACGAGGCCCGCGTCCACCGCCAAGCGGGCGGCGCCACGCGATCGAACGAGGCTCTGGGCGAGTGCGGTCAACGGGGCTCCTTTCAGGTCTTGAGCAGGGCGGCGGCCACTCCCACGGCGGCGACGGTCGCGATCACGAACGCCAGGAGCACCCAGCGACGAGAGGTCCGAAACGTCTCCTGCGACACCCCGATGGGCAGGTGCTGAGTCTCGGGGAGCAGGCGGGTCATGGGCGGGTCAGCCGGTGGCGACCGCGACCCGTTCGCGGCGGCGGGCCCGGCGGATCGACCGACGCTCCTCCTCCGACGTGCCCCCCCAGACGCCGGCATCCTGGCCGGTGGTCAGCGCCCACTCGAGGCATTCGTCCCGGACGGCGCACGACATGCAGACGGTCTTGGCCCGTTCGATCTGCTCGGACGCGGGGCCGCTGGTCCCGATGGGGAAGAAAAGCTCCGGGTCCTCGTCCTTGCACCTGGCTCGCTGCACCCACTCCATGGTCCTCCACCTTCCATGTCGCGGCCCGCTATGACCGGGACTTTGTGAATGCGTTCACAAAGTCCCTGATTTGAAAGCGCCCACAGGGGCGCGAGGCCGAAGTATAGTGCCCGGGTCCGACCTCTGACAAGACCTTTGACCTGGGGTTTTCCGATCGTGGTCGCCCATCGGGGGGCCTCGGCGGAGCAACCGGAGAACACCCTCGCCTCGTTCGAGGCGGCCGCGTCGGCGCGCGCCGACATGGTGGAGCTCGACGTCCGGCTCACCTCCGACGGCGTGGTGGTCGTCCTGCACGACCCGGATCTCGCGGCCACGACGGATCTGGCGGGCCCCGTTCATACCCTGACGCTGGCCGACGTGAAGCGCGCCGACGCGTCGGGCGGGCGCGGGCCGCGCCAGGAGGTCCCGACGCTGGCGGAGGTCCTCGCGATGCTCGGCCGACTCGGCATCGGGGTCGACATCGAGGTGAAGAACATCCCGGGCGAGCCGGCGTACGAAGCGGCCCGCGAGGGGATCCTCGAGGCCTCGCTGCAGGTGCTCGACGAGGTGGGGTTCCGCCCCCCCGCGCTCATCACGTCCTTCAACCCCGTCACGGTCGCCAGGTCGCGGGAGCTGGCACCCGAGGTCCCCACGGGGCTCCTCGCGATCGGCGACCCGCTCGCCGCGCTCGAGCTCGCCGGAGAAGCGGGGCACGCGATGGTCCTGCCGCATCACCGGGCCGTGACCGAGGCCGGCGCGGGCTTCGTCGAGGCGGCCCACGGCGCGGGCATCGCGGTCGGCACCTGGACGGTGGACGAGGAGGAGGAGCTCGCCACGCTCTTCTCGTGGGGCGTCGACGCCGTCGCTACGAACGATCCGCGCCGGGGGGTCGCCGTGCGCGACCGAGTCGTGGGACGGTCGGGTTAGCCTCGCCGCGAACGGCGGATCAGGCGAGGACCGCGAGGGCGTCGCGCGCGACCTCGAGCGAGAGACGGTCGCGGAGGCCGAGGTATTCGCCGTCCATCTGAGCGGGTTGGGGCTCGTCGCAGGTGACCTCGACGCGCTCCTGGTCGTGCAGGACGAGGACGTGCCGGTCCCGCACGTGATGGTGCGAGCCGAACGTCGCGGCGACCGTCTTGAGGACGAACGCGAAGCCGAGCCGGTCGGCGGCGAACAGGTCGATCCCCCCGCGGAAATCGGCCTCGGGGCACAGGTGCATCGGCCGCGACAGCAGGTAGGTGAAGGGGCGGCCCTTCTGCGAGATCGCGAGGAACAGCCCGTCGCGTCCGTGCTCCAGCTCGGGCCCCCAGCGCGCGTGGACCTTGGGGTGGCGCCGGTCCATCGCGAGCAGCTCCCGGAAGGCCGACCACACGAAGTAGCCGTGCCCGGCAGCCCGTTTCAGCATCTGCCGGCGCTCGACCCGGCGGACGATGGCGCCGTCGAGCCCCAACCCGCACGTGAAGACGAAGTACCGTCCCTCGGCGCGGCCGAGGTTGATCCGCCTCGGCGGGGCGTGGAGGAGCGCCAGGAGGTGCCCGGCCGCCCGGACGGGGTCGCGAGGGATGCCGAGCGCGCGCGCGAAGACGTTGGTGCCGCCGCCGGGGATCACGCCGAGCGGGACGTCCGTTCCCGCGAGCCCGTTCGCGACCTCGTTGATCGTGCCGTCGCCCCCGAGCACCGCGACCACGTCGTAGCCGTCGGCGACGGCCTTGCCGGCCAGCTCCACGCCGTGCCCGTGGCGCTGGGTGCGCACCAGGTCGGTATCGGCCTGCGAGGACAGTGCGCGGTGGATGAAGCGGATCTTGCGCGGCGTCACCGACGAGGCGCGCACGTTCGCGACGAGCAGCAGGCGCATCCCGGCATTCTCGCCCGGATCGCCGAGGCTCGTACACTCGGGGCGTGATCCGAAGGTCCCGGCGTTCGCCCCATCGCGTCGCGTTCGAGGCGGCCGCGGCACGCATCGAGGCGGCGAAGGACGCGCTCCTGGCCGGGGTCCCCGCCCCGCGGCGAGAGCCGGTGCCGCTCGCCGACGCCCTCCACGCCTTCGAGCGGGGGATCGCGGAGGCGGCCGTCCTGATGGACGCCTGGCGCACCGAGGAGACCGAGGGCGCGTGGCAGGCGTGCCGAGCGGCGCTCGACGAGGCGGCCCGCGGCGCGGAGCGGATGCGGCTCGACGCGCCCAGCCTCGACTTCGAGTCGCTGGTCCTGGCGCTCGGGGACCTGATCTCGCCGCTGGAGGCGTTCGGCGAGGCCGACCGCGCGCTGCGAACCTGAACGCTAGCTGGTCGCCTTGCGGAACGCGCGGGTCGCGCCGGTGAGCGTGAAGAGACCGACGCCGGCGATCACCCCGAGCGCGAGCCCGACCAGCCCCCAGTCGTAGCCGAAGTTCATCAGCTCGCGCGTCGCGTTGATCACGTAGGTGATGGGGTTGAACCGTCCGACGGTCTCCAGCCAGCCGGGGAGCAAGCCCTCGGGCATCATCGCGGTCGAGAGGAAGATGATCGGGAAGGTCAGCAGGATGCCGATCATCATCGTCATCTCGGCGTGGCGCGTCTTGAGGGCCACGATGTTCGAGAGGCCCGCCCACACGATGCCGAACAGAGCCGCGACGACCAGCATGATGAGCATCCCCGGGATCCCGGTCTTGATGCGCGCCCCCATGAGGAGCGCGACGACCAGGACCATCGCCCCCTGGAGGACCATCCGGAAGCCGTCGGCCATGACCTTGCCGATCAGCACGCTCGACCGGTGGATCGGGCTGATGAGGAACTTGTCGAGCATGCCCGTCTCGAGGTCGGTCACCATCCCCATCCCCGACTGGAACGCCGACGTCAGCACGGTCATCGTGAGGACGCTCGGCGCGAAGAACATGAGGTAGGAGTCGAAGCCCTCGGCCTGGAACTGGGGGAAGCTGCCGAGCCGCTGGAAGATCTGCGTGAAGAGGAGCAGCCAGAGCAGCGGCTGGAAGAGCGAGAAGAACAGCATCATCGGGACGCGGAGCAGCTTCTTGAGGTTCCGGCGGAAAAGGATCGTCGACTCGCGCGCGGTGCGGAGCATCAGCGCCGCCGCCTTCCGCCCATGACCTGGGACATCGAGCTCGACGCGCGGTCGTTGAGCGTCTCGACCCGCATCCGCTCGCCGGTGTGGCGGAGGAACACCTCGTCGAGGGTCGGGGACGACAGCGCGAGCTGGGCGACCGGCACCCCGGCGTCGTCGAGCCGACGGACGATGTCGGAGAGGGCGGCGCCGGCGTTCTTCACGGTGATCGAGAGGGCGTGGTCGAAGGTCGAGGGCTCCCCCGCCCCGGGGAGCTCCGAGAGCGCCGTCACGGCCCGCCGGAGCACCTCGTCGCCCGCGTCCTCGGGCAGCGTGAGCGTCACCACGTCGCCGCCGATCTCCTCCTTCAGCTCCTTGGGCGAGCCGGTCACCACGATCTTCCCGTTGTCGATGATCGCGAGGCGCTCGCAGAGCCGGTCGGCCTCCTCGAGGTACTGGGTGGTGAGGAAGATGGTGGTGCCCTTCTTGTTCAGCTCCTCGAGGTGCTGCCAGAGGGCGTTGCGCGTCTGCGGGTCGAGGCCGGTCGTGGGCTCGTCGAGGAACAGCAGCGGCGGCTGGTGGACGAGCGACTGTGCCAGGTCGAGCCGGCGTCGCATCCCACCGGAGTAGGCCCGCGCGCGCTTGTCGGCGGCCGGGACGAGCGCGAAGATCTCGAGCAGCTCGTCGGCGCGGCGGCGCGCGTCGGCGGCCGTCATCCCGTGGAGCTGCCCCTGGAGCACGAGGTTCTCGAGGCCGGTGAGGTCGTCGTCGACCCCGATGAACTGCGCCGCGTAGCCGATCGCGCGGCGGACGGACTCGGGGTCGGCGTCGACCTCGACGCCGGCCACCCGGGCCTCCCCGGAGGTCTTCGGCAGGAGCGTCACCAGGATCCGGATGGTCGTGGTCTTCCCCGCGCCGTTCGGCCCGAGGAAGCCGAAGAGCTCGCCCTCGGCCACCTGGAAGGACACGTCGTCGACCGCACGGGTGCCGTCGGGGTAGACCTTCACGAGCCCCTCGACCTCGATGAGATCCATCATGCTCTCAAGCCTATCTCCACGCGGGATGGATGTTCGTTCCCTGCCCGAGCCCGTATCCTGGTGTGGGCCCGAGGAGCTGCACGAGAAGGAGGAGCCGAGTGGGCACGATCAACCTGGTCACGGACATCCCGGGCCCGAAGTCCCGTGCCGTCACCGACCGCCACGCGAGGGTGGTGGCCGCGCCCTTCGACCTGCACGCGCCGGTCGTGATCGCCGAGGGCCGCGGCGCCTCGTTCTCCGACCTCGACGGCAACACGTTCCTCGACTTCGCGGGGGGTCTCGGGGCGCTCCTCACCGGCCACTCCCACCCCAAGGTCGTGGAGGCCGTACGGGCCCAGGCCGGGCGGTTCGCTCACACGGACTACACCGTCGTGCCCTACGAGCCCTGGGTCGAGCTGTCCGAGCGGCTGGTCGTGGCGACCGGAGGCGGCGACCGCAAGGTCGGGCTGTTCAACTCCGGCGCCGAGGCCGTGGAGAACGCGGTGAAGATCGCGCGGGCCGCCACCGGCCGGCAGGCGATCATCGCGTTCGAGGGCGCGTTCCACGGCCGCACGCTGATGGCGATGACGCTGACCAGCCGTCACACGCCGTACAAGAAGGGGTTCGGGCCCTACGCGCCCGAGGTCTACCGGGTCCCCTTCTCCTACCCCTACCGGAGCCCGGTGCCGGAGCGGTCGGGCGCGCTGGCGCTCGAGGCCCTTGAGCGGGCGTTCACCACGCTCGTCGACCCCGAGCAGGTGGCCGCGATCATCGTCGAGCCCGAGCTGGGGGAGGGCGGCTACGTCGTCCCCGATCCCGAGTTCCTCCCGGGCGTCGCGCGGCTCGCCCAGCAGCACGGCATCCTGCTGATCGCCGACGAGGTCCAGACCGGCTGCGGCCGCACCGGGAGGTTCCTGGCGAGCGAGCACTTCGGCATCGAGCCCGACCTCATCACGCTGGCGAAGGCGATGGGCTCGGGCTACCCGATCTCGGCCGTCGTCGGGCGCGCCGATGTGATGGACGCGCCCGGGCCGTCGGCGATCGGCGGCACCTACATCGGCAACCCGGTCGCGTGCGCCGCCGCGAACGCGACCCTGCAGGTGATCGAGGACGAGGGCCTCGTCCAGCGCGCCGAGGAGATCGGCAAGGTCCTTCGCGACCGCTGGGACCAGATCGCGCGCGAGGCGCCCGAGGTCGGCGAGGTCCGCGGCCTCGGCGCGATGATCGGCGTCGAGTTCGTCAAGGATCGCGAGACGAAGGAGCCCGACCGCGAGCTCGTCGGCCGGATCGTCGGCGAGGCGATGAACCGCGGGCTCCTCACGGTGACGTGTGGCATCTACAAGAACGTGCTCCGCCACCTCATGCCGCTCGTCATCACCGACGAGGAGCTCGAGGAGGGACTCGACGTGTTGGCCGAGTCGGTCACCGCCGCGCGAGCCTAGAGCGCGGGGGCGAGCACCAGCACGGAGAGGGTGGCCGGGAGTGCGTCCCCGTCGGTCGCCGGGTCGCGGGCTGCGATCGTGATGGTGTAGCTCCCCTCAGCCACGGGGATGCCGAGCGCGTCGGTGCCGTCCCACCCGTATGCGAAGAGGTCGCCAGTGCCGTTGTCGGTCCGCACGGGCGTGCCGAGCTGGTCCGTGATCGTTACCGTCCAATCGAGCAGACCGGAGAAGTCTGCGGTGAGCTGGACGGGCATGTCGGGGTAGCGGACCTCGTCGGAGGACGCGCTCACGTCCCAGATCTTGGGCATCCCGATCCGGCGGGCGCCGCCCCGCAGCACGGAGAGCTTGGCGTACAGGCGGTCGCCGGGGCAGGTCGTGTAGCCGGTGTCG
>DASWKG010000134.1:0-6435 GCA_036396755.1 Actinomycetota bacterium | reverse complement strand
GCGCACAGCGCGTGCCAGAACTGCGGCTCGATCGCGCCCACCGACACGAACCTCCCGTCGGCGGTCGCGTACGCCCGGTAGCAGGCGAACCCTCCGGTGAGCCGCATCCCGCCGCGGGGCGGAACCTCGCCCGTCCCCAGGTACGAGCTCATCAGCACCCCGAGCCACGAGGTGACGACGTCGAGCATCGAGACATCGACGAAGCGGCCCCGGCCCGTGGCACGCGCCTCCAGCACGGCCGCGACCGTCCCGAGCGCTGCTGCCATCCCTCCGCCGAAGTCCCCCACCTGCACCGGCGGCAGGACGGGCGCCCCATCGGGAGGCCCGGCCGCGTGCAGCATCCCCGCGGCGCCGATGTAGTTGATGTCGTGGCCGGCGCGGTCCCGGTAGGGCCCGTCCTGCCCGTAGCCGGTGATCGCGCAGTAGACGAGCCGGGGATTCTCCGCCGAGAGCGCCTCGTAGCCGGCGCCCAGCCGGGCGAGGACGCCGGGGCGGAACGACTCGATGAGCGCGTCGGCGTCCCGGACCAGGCGCGCGAGCACCTCCGGCGCCCCGTCGGCCTTGAGGTTCAGCGTGACGGATCGCTTCCCGCGGTTGAGCGCTCGGTGGATCGCGCCCTCGCCGTCGACCAGCGGTGGGATCCAGCGGATGTAGTCGCCCTGCCCCGGCTCCTCGACCTTGATCACGTCGGCGCCGAGGTCGGCCAGCAGCAGGGTCCCGTAGTTCCCCGGGAGGAGCCGCGTGAGGTCGAGGACGCGGACGCCGGCGAGCGGCCCGGTCACGACGCGTCCCCGTCGGCGTCGGCCTCGGCGTCGAGCGGGACCTCCTCCACGTCGCTCGAGCCGCACCACCGGCAGGTCATCGATTCGCGCTCGACGCCGAGCACCTCCTCGTCCTCGATCGTGAGCTCACCCGACAGCGCGTAGTGATGGAACGCGCGCGTCCGGCGCGTCTCGACCACGTCGAAGCGCGTCAGGTTGCCGCACTGCGCGCAGCGGAGCCGCGTCGGGGCGTCCGGTTCCACGATCCTCCGAGCCTCGGCCGGGCCGGCGGCCCGGGGAGGCCCAATCGTACCGGCCCGCTACGGCAGCGTCGTGCGCTGGATCCCGGCGCCGAAGGTCGCGACCGTGATCGTGTTCGTCGGCGTGTGGTACTCGATGTCGAGGACGGGCACCGTCGGGAGCCCGGTCCCCACGCGCAGCCACTCGGCGCCGCCGTCGGTGCTCATGTAGACACCGACGTCGGTCGCCACGACCAGCTTCGAGCCGACCTGCACCAGGTCGATCACCGGCGCGTTCGGCAGGTTGCCGCTGATGTCGTCCCAGATGAACCCGCCGTCGGTGCTCTTGACCACGTACGCCGCGTCGTCGCCGGCGCGGAACCCGGAGAAGGTCGCGTAGAGCGTGTTCGCGTCGCTCGGGTCGATCACCACGCGGGTGATCCAGGCGCTCGGGAGCTGGTCGTCGTCGGTCTCGTCCTCGTCGCCGTCGTCGTGGTCGTCGAGCTCGGCCCACGTGTTGCCGCCGTCGGTGGTGAGCTGCAGCTGGCTGTCGTCGGTCCCCACCAGGATCGTTCCGGGGCTCGACTTCGACGCGGCGATCGTCGTGATGGTCCCGTAGATGCGGTACCCGGAGTTCGGGTCGAGCTGTGGTGGGTCCGTCGTCAGGTCGGGGCTGATCGCCTCCCAGCTATCGCCCTGGTTCGTGGACCGGTTCAGCTTGTTTCCCCCGGCGTAAAGGACGGTGTCGTCGTTGGGATCGAAGACGATCGGCATGAGCCATCCCCGCCGGTCCGAGTCCGTGGCTCCCAGAGAGAGGAAGGCGTTGCCGTCGTCCAGCGTTCGGCTGCAGCCGCCTCCGTACTGCGCGCAGCCGTAGATGATCCGTTCGTTGGTCGGCTTCACCAGGGTCTGGAGGCCGTCGCCGCAGAGACCGTACTTGGTCCAGGTCGAGGGATGGCCGGTGGGCCCGTCCAGGTAGTTCCGCTGGCACATGTTGTCCTGGAGCCCGGAGACGACCCGGCCGGGGTTCTGCTCGCTCACGTCCACGGTGTAGTGCTGGGTCCATCCCTGGGTCGCTGCCTGCGCCCACGTTCCGATCTGGCCGTTCCCGTTCGAGATGAAGATGCCGCCGTCGTTCGCCAGATAGACGCGCCCGGGGGTGCTCGGGTCCCAGACCATGCCGTGCTGGTCGGCGTGGGGCGTGACGTTCAGCCCGGTGACCACCCCCACGGTGCTCACCGAATGCGCCGTGAAGCTGCTTCCCCCGTTCGTGCTCTCGACGAGCTCGAGACCCGCCACGAACAGGCGATCGGCGTTGGCGGGGTCCACCCAGATCTTCCCGAACCACCAGCCGTAGCTCGACTGGCTGAGCGACCCGGCGCCGACCCCGGTGTTGGTCCAGGTCGCTCCGCCGTTGTCCGAGCGGTACAGGCCCACGCCGTTGCCGTTGAGCCGATTGGCGACGATCGCGTAGGCGCGGCTCGGGTTGGACGGGGCGATCGCCACCCCGATGCGTCCGACCTCCTTGGGCGCCAGCGTGCCCGTCGGGAGGGAAACCCTGGTCCAGGTGTCCCCGCCGTCGGTGGAGCGGTACACGCCGGAGCCCACCCCCGCGAACACGCGATGGGTCGGGAGACGGACGTGGTCCCACATGCCCACCAGGATGTTGTTTGGGTTCACGGGGTCGATGGCGATGTCGACGGCGCCGGTCGTGTCGTTGGCGCCCTCGAGCACCCGCGTCCAGGTGGTCCCGCCGTCGGTGGAGCGATACAGGCCGCGCTCGCCGCCGGGGACGAACAGGTTGCCGGTGGCCGCCACGAAGATCGTCTTCGGATCCTTCGGATCGATCATGATCCGGCCGATGGCTCCGGAGGTGGGGAGGCCGGAGAGCTGCCAGGTGGTCCCGCCGTCGGTCGATCGGTAGACGCCGGTGCCGCCGAAGACGATGCTTCCGCCGCCGGGGTTCGCCTCACCGGTGCCGGCGTAGATCACGCCGTCGGAGCCCACCGCCACGGCGCCCATGGCCTGGGTGAGGTTCGGGTCCCAGGCGTAGGTCCAGGTGGCGCCGCCGTCAGTGCTCTTCCACAGGCCGCCGCTTGCGGTGGCGGCGTAGATCCAGCTGCCGACGGGCCCGTCCGCGCTGATGACCGCACCACGAACTGGGTCGACCGCGACCTCCGAGACACGCCCGCCGATGTTGGTGGGGCCCATCCCGGTCCAGGCCGCGTCGGCGACCTCGGGAGCGACGCGCTCGGTCCGAGCCGCGAGGGCTCGGGCCTGCCGCAGCGCCCTGGCGTAGGCCTGCGGGTTCAGACGGCCGTTGGGCCCCTGCCTGGACTGCACGAGCCAGTCGCCCGCGGGGTCCGCCATCGGAACGGAGCCCTTGAAGCCCGCTTGGAGGAGGACCGAGTCGTCGATGAACGAGGCCGGCGACGTGGCGGGGGCCGCGACAGGGGCCGTGGGAAGTCCGGGAAGGAACAGGGCGAGCAGGGGTACCAGCAGGGCTGCGTGACGGACGCGCACGATCGACCGACCTCCTTGACGACGTGGACGGGTTCCTGAGGGTGGATTCGCCACCCGGAACCCCAACTCCTGCCTGATGCTTGACCTCGAACGCACGTTCGAGTAGCATCACCCTGCGCGCGCCTCATCGGAAACGACCAAGGGAAAGGAGCGCGCGTGCGCGCGGCGCAGCTGTCGTTCGAGGACCTCGGGGTGCCGCTCTCCGGGGTCACGTTCGTCTGCGTCGACCTCGAGACCACCGGCGGCGCCCCGCCCGGCTCGCGGATCACCGAGGTCGGCGCGGTGAAGTACCTCGGGGGCGAGCGGATCGGCGAGTTCCAGACGCTGGTCGACCCCCAGGTGCCGATCCCCCGCTTCATCACCCACCTCACCGGCATCGACGAGCTCGAGGTCCGCGGCGCGCCACCGATCGAGGCGGTCCTGCCCGCCTTCCTCGAGTTCGCCCGGGGCGGGGTCCTCGTCGCGCACAACGCCGCGTTCGACGTCCGCTTCCTCGGCCACGAGGCCGACCGCCTCGGCTACGAGCGGCCCGCGACCCCGGCCGTCTGCACCGCCCGCCTCGCCCGCCGCGTGCTCGGCCGGGAGGTCCCGAACTGCCGGCTCGCCACCCTCGCCGACTACTTCCGCACCGCGGTCCGCCCCACGCACCGCGCGCTCGCCGACGCGGAGGCCTGCGGCGAGGTCCTGCACGGGCTCCTCGACCTCGGCGGGCGCCTCGGGATCCTCAGCCTCGGCGACCTGCACACCGCGGTTCGCGCGAAGGGCCGGCCGCACTACGGGAAGGTCCGCCTGACCGACGACCTCCCGCACGCGCCGGGCGTGTACCTGTTCCGCCGGGCGGCCTCCGCGTCGGGGAGAGGCGCGGTGCTCTACGTCGGCAAGGCCAAGGACATCCGAACCCGCGTCCGCTCGTACTTCTACGGCGACGACCGGCGCAAGGTCGAGGACCTGCTCGCCGAGGCGGGCGAGGTCGAGGCCATCCCCTGCGGCAGCGAGCTCGAGGCCCTCGTCGTGGAGGCCCGGCTGATCCGGCGCCACGCGCCCCCCTACAACCGCCGCGGCAAGACCTGGCGACGCTACGCGTACCTCAAGCTTGACCTCGCCGAGGCCTGGCCCCGGCTGAAGGTGGTCTCGCGCCCGACCGGGGTCGGTGAGCACCTCGGGCCGTTCCGGAGCCGCGCGCAGGCGAACCTCGCGAAGGAGGCGCTCGAGGAGGCCTTTCCGATCCGGCGCTGCACGACGCGCATGGGCAAGGCCACCCGCTTCGCCCCCTGCGCCCTCGCCGATCTCGGCCGCTGCGTCGCCCCCTGCGACGGCCGCGCCGGCCCCGAGCGCTACGCGGGGCTCGTCCGGGCTCTCCAGCTAGCCCTCTCCTCCCCGGACGAGCTCCTCGCGGCCCTCGAGGGCCGGATGGCCGGGCTGGCGGCAGCCGAGCGCTACGAGGAGGCCACGCTCGTGCGCGATCGTCTCCGCTCGCTGGTGGGGGCCCTCACGCGGGCGCGCGGCGAGCGCTGGCTGGTGGAGGCCGGTCGGCTCGAGGTCGAGACCGAGGGGCGGCGCGTCGCGTTCCGCAGCGGGGCGCTCGAGCGCCGGGGCGACGAGGAGGGGTTCTCCCTCCCCCTTCCCGTCGAGGCGGTCGACGAGGTGCGGGCGGCGCTCTCCTGGCTCTCCACGGGGGACGCTCGGCTCGTCGCCGCCGACCGGGCGCTCGCGGAGCCGGTCGCGGGCGGCGCCGCGCTGTCCCGGCTCAGGGGCGCGCTCGCGGCGGCCACGGACCGCCGCGAGGCGCCTCCCTGAGGCTCAGATCGTGATCGTCGCCGACCTGGCCGCGCAGTTGCCGGCGAAGCAGGCCTTCGCCCAGACGTCGTAGCTGCCCGGCACGAGTCCCGCGGTGCTCACGGACCCCGAGAACGAGCTGTCCGCGGCCACCGCCGCGTTCGTCCCGAAGGTGACCGAGCCGACCGGTGTTCCGGCGGGAGCGATCCCCAGGGCCACGGTCTTCTTCGGCACGACGAAGGTGTAGGTCTCCTCCTCCTCGGGACCGAAGGACGCCTCGTCGTTGGTCGTCGGGCTGAGGGCCACCACGGCCTGGTACCCGGCGAGCACGGCGTTGAGGTTCGCGTTCGTCGAGGTGTTGCGGACCAGGCTGGCTCCGGGGGCGATGTCGGGCGCCGCCGATGAGCCCAGCGGCAGGCGGACGCGGACGACCTTCTGCGCGGGGACGAACTCGCCGGTGAGCCACGCCAGGTGGTAGCAGTAGGCGACGCCGGAGCCGTTCCAGCTCGTCGTGCAGTTGCCGCGGAGCTGGAAGGTCGCCCCCACGTGCGTCACGTGTCCGGGCGGGTCGTCGGAGGTGGTGATGCTGGCGAGGTTCGAGAACTTCGCCTGCACCTGGAACTCCTTGGTGCCGACCTTGAAGGGCAGCGAGTAGCGGGTGCCCTCGGGCACCCCGCCCGACGGCGGCAGGCCGGTCAGCTCCCACTCGACGACGAGCTCCGGCACGTTCGCGTTGGGCTGGTACAACCGCGCGGCCACGAGGTCGACCCCCGTCTCGTCGCCGAGGTCCGGCGCCCCGGGAGCGTCGCCGACGGGATCGACCGTGACCGTGACCGGGTCCTGGCCGCCGAAGCTGGCCGCGCCGGTGACGGCGACCTGCGTGCCGCTCACGGTCGCCGCGAGCGAGCCGATCGAGGTGGGGGTGGCCCCCTGGACGAAGCCGGGAGTCACGAGCGAGACAAGCACGGCGACGGCGGCGAGGTGCACGCCGAGCCTCACGGAGCGTACGGGCATGGGCCCTCCTTTCGTCTCGGGCAAAAGGGCCTTCTTAGTATCGGTTCGACGCGGATGCCGCGAACTCCTGCTTCCCGGATCGAACGGAGGCCTGGGTCGTGGAACAGGAAAAGGGCGCCCCC
>DASWKG010000133.1:0-8850 GCA_036396755.1 Actinomycetota bacterium | reverse complement strand
TGGCGGGGTACGGGGACACGGGTCAGCGTAGCGTGTAGGCTCCCGCCGATGCCACGCGCGCTCGGGGCCCTCCTCCTGCTCTGGCTCGCCCTCCTCGGCTCCCCCTCGAGCGCCGCCCCCGGAACCGTGCGGTGGCTCACGATCGTCCGCGGCGACGAGGGCGCCTTCGAGGGCAGCCTCTCCTCGGTGCGGAGCGACGGCCGCGGCGAGCGGCTGCTGCTCGATGGGGGCGTCGCCTCGGTCGACATCGCGCCCGACGGCACCGTCTACGCGGTCCGGCGATCCCTCGACGAGAGCGAGCTCGTTCGGCTCCCCGTCAAGGGGGGCGCTCCCGAGGTGGTGCCCGCGGGGCCGGAGGGCACGTTCCTTTCGAGCGTCGCCGTCTCGCCGGACGGCGTGCCGGTCGTCGGCCGGTCGGTCCCCTCCCAGCTCGAGGTCCCCGAGCACCTCGCCGACTCGCTCCGGCCCCTGCGCCGAACGCAGATCCCCGTGCTGGCTCCCCCCGACCGCCCGCCGGGGACCACCGGCACCGTCACCGACGCGACACGTCGCTCCTATCAGCTCCTGTTCACGAACGACCCGGAGGGACGGCTCTCGCACGCGGAGCAGGTGAACCGGTTCGTCGGCGGCTCGACGCACGCGGTGCCGCCCCCGGCCGGCTCCACGCCCGTCTCGGTGCGGGGCACCGAGGGATCGTTCTCGTGCGGCGCGTCGTCGTGCTTCCTCGACTGGCAGGAGGGCGACGTCTTCTACAGCGTCGGGGAGTTCGGAAGCAGCGAGGAGGCGGTCGCCTTCGCCGAGCCGCTGGTCACCTTCGACGAGCTGCTCGGCTTCGGGTGGCGGTTCGGCGACGACCTCCTCGAGCCACAGCTCGTGGCGCTCGAGGAGGGTGGCGAACGGGTCCTGCAGGCCGTGGACGGGTACTGCGAGTGCGGGTACCGCCCGGTCGACTGGGGTCCCGACGGTGTGCTGGTCGTCTTCTCCGTCGAGGGCTCGACGACGCTCGAGGAGTATCCGGCCTCCGGAGAGGACCCACGCACGGTGCGCGACGAGGCGGAGGGGACCGTGCTGGACGCCGCCTACGCGCCCGGCGGCATCATCACGCTCCTCGGTGGCGAAGGTGGCCCCCCCGGGACGCTCGTCGATCCGGAGGGTGCGACGATCGCCGAGGAGGTGCGGTCCTTCGACGTCTCGGGGAGCGTGCTCGCCTACGTGGACGCCGACGGCACCGTCCTGGTCGGGGACCTCGAGAGCGACGAGGGGCCGCGCGAGGTGTCCGCAGGGGCGTTCGAGGTGAGCATCGCTCCACGTCCGATCGCCGCGCGGCCGACGCCATCGCCGACGATCATCGACGAGCCGCCGGCGGACGAGGGCTCCCCCGTCTCGCTGGTGATTCTGATCGGCTCCGGGGCCGCGGTGCTCCTCGGGGCGGCCCTCCTGGTGAGGTGGGCGGCGCGGCGCCGGCGCTGACGCGGCCGGTCGTCAGATGCGACCGCTCCGTCCCGCGACCTGCGTGAGCCGGCGGTTCACCGCGTCGAGGACCGCGCGCGCGCCGGCCCACTCCGGCTGCCCCGTCGGGTCGTATACGGCACCGATCAGCCGGCGTCCCTCGAGCTGCACGGCCGCGATCAGGACCGACGTGCCCTCCTCGGTGCTCGCCGAGTAGAGCCCCTCGACCACGATGTCGGTGTCGAGCAGGGGCCGGAGCGCGTCGGCGACCGCCTCGGCGGCGGCGAAGCACCGGCCGGCGGTCGTCGCGCGACCGTGGCCCCGCCCCCGCAGCTCCTGGTCCTTCCACAGGACGCGGACGTCGGCCGTCGACCTTCCGTCGCCGTCCACGGCCACGTCGGTGAGCAGGATCCGCGCGTCCTCGGGGTCGATGACGCCGGCCGACAGTCGTGGCGCGCTCGGCCGGGCCACCTCCCGCACGCGCGGGGTCGGCCCGGGAAGCGGGGTGACCTCGTCCGGCAGGCTCACGGTGGGCGAGACGAGCTCGACCCGAACCTCGGGACCGAGCATCCCCTCGATCTCCTGCACGATGGAGAGCGGCGCGCCGGCCGCGAGCACCACGCGGATCGTCGTTCCGTCCTCCGACTCCTCCGCCCAGGCCACGCCGCCGAGCGCCCGCACGCGGCGCTCGCGCCGCGTCGGCTCGGTCGATCGCTCGCCGCGGGAGGCCTCGAGGAGGTACCGCGCGAAGCGAAGCGGCTCCTCGGTGGAAGCGGTCGCGCCGGTGACCACGACGCACTTGGATCCTCCGGCCCCGAGCCACCGCGTCGCATCGTCGCCGGGCGCGGGGTCGCCGGGATTCACCAGCGCGGCGCGCGCGAGGCCCACGACCTCACCGAGCGTCTCCTGGTCGAGCCCCTCGGGCTCGACCCAGATGCGCTCGCTGGCGCCCGGCCCCACCTCGAAGTAGGCGGCGGCGTCGCCCTCGGTCTCGACGAGCAGCCAGCCGAGCGTCTGCGCGATGCTCTCGGCGCTCGCGGGCGGGCCGGCGATGCGGCCGAGCCGCTCGCGGCCGGCCAGGTAGGCCGCCGCCAGGGCCAGGAACCAGCCGACCACGGCGACGGAGATCCACAGCGCTGTTGAGGCACCCAGGAGGCTTGCGGCTGTCAGTTCCATACCGGCTCCACTCTTCCAGCGGGCGTTGCCAGCGGCCTGGGTCCCGGATACCAGGAAACCACCTGGGGGGGCTGTAGCGCAATCACCCCACGGTGCCATACCCACGGACTATGCACGCAGTCCCCCATCGGGGGGACGGGTGGGGTCCTTGCAGGACCGTGGGTGGTCCCTCAGGCCGATGCGTCCCTCTTGCCCAGGATATCGAGGATCGCCCTGGCGTCGGTGTCGTCCATCGGCGCCGCCGGGCGACTCCTGGCCGCCTCGAGCACCTCCCGCAGGTTCGCCTCGGTCATCTCGAGGCGCTTCCTGAGGGCGGCCGCCTCTTCCACCGCCTCGGCGGCCTGCTGTCGGTCGCGGGCGGCATCCCGCCGCACCTCGACGACCTCGCGACGCGCGGAGTCACTCTCGTCCCGAGCGCGATCGAGTGCCGCTCTCAGCTCCGCCGCCTCGGCCGACGCCTCGATCAGACGCTCGATCACCACGCGCCCGAGCTGCTCGTAGGTCGGGACGTCGTCCTCCGGCGCCGCAGGAGCCTCCTGCTTCACGCGGCGCCGCACGGGCCGTTTGACGGATGCTCTCTCTCCTGGCTCGAGCGGCCGGGCGTCGAGGAGACGGTAGCCCTGCCCCTCCTGGGCGAGGCGTCCGCGGGAAAGGAGTGCGCGCACCGCCCGGGCGATCGCGAGGCGGTTCTCGATCCCGGCCTCGATCGCGAGCTCGGCGGGGCTCACGGGGATCTCCTCCCCCGGCGCCGCACGCCGGGCCGCCGCCGCGAGCAGCGCGTTGCTCTCCTCGACGCTTCTCTCGTTCACGCCGCTATTTGTACTACGAACGCTCGGGGAGTGACCGTGCAGAAAGAGTGACAAAACCGCGGGCCGGCCTTGCGCGACCCCGGTGGGTGATGTACAAATCTCCTTGGAACCGCTGGGGTCTTCGGGCCCTGGCGGTTCCACTCTTTTGTCCCCTTCTCGGGGCCCCGCCCCTTCTCAGCGGTCGGCGATCGCGATGCGCTCGGCGGGGGCCGGGTGGGTGAACAGGAAGCGGTAGACGAGCGGGCCCGGGTCGAGGTCCGAGAGGTTCCGCAGGGCCAGGCCGCGCTCGGTCCGGACGTACGTCTCGCGAACGCCGGTCAGCTCGAGCGCGAAGCGGTCCGCAGAGGTCTCGAATCGCCTCGAGAGCCAGTTGCTGGGCGGAAGCGTCGCCAGCGTGAAGACGGCGACGAAGAGCGCCAGCACCAGCAGGAACCGCGGGTCCCCGGGGCCCTCGGCGCCCGCCGCCGACAGCAACCCCCGCGACCGGGACAGCAGCCACAGGGCTCCGACCACGCCGGCGGCGCTCGCCATCCCGATGAGAGCGCCCTTCTCGACGTGGCCCTCGCTCCGGTGGCCCAGCTCGTGGGCCACGACCAGGGCGACCTCGTCGTCGTCCGCACGCTCGAGGAGCGTGTCGTAGAGGACGAGCCGCCGCGAGGCGCCGAACCCCGAGACGTAGGCGTTCTCCTTCGTCGTCCTCCGGCTCGCGTCGGAGACCAGCACCTCCGAGATCGGCACGCCGGCGCGGTCGGCGAGCGCGCTCAGCTCGACGGCGAGCTCGCGGTTCTCGAGCGGGGTGAACCGGTTGAAGAGCGGCTCGACGAGGAGCGGCCACAGGAACGAGAGCGCCGCGACGAGGACCGCCGCCCCCGCGGCCGCCGCCCCCGGCCAGCCGCGCGGGAGGGCGCGAACCAGGGCGGCGAACCCCACGAAGACCACCCCCACGATCACGGCGGAGACCGCGAGCGACCGCCCCCAGTCGCCGAACCACGCGACCGCCGATTGCGTCGAGAATCCCCACGCTCGCTCGTGAAGGAAGCCGCTCCAGAACGAGAACGGCAGCCGGACGATCGCGCGCGCCAGCACCACCAGCGCGGCGGTCGCGGCGGCGGCGGCCAGCCACGGCCACGAGCGGATGGGCTGGAGGAGTCGCTGCCCGGTCTTGGTGAAGACCAGCGCCGAGAGGAGCGCGAGGTCGGCGGCCGCGGCGAGCGTCCAGGCCGCGTACTTCGGCGCGTGGTAGTCGCGGGCCCGCTCGATCTGCTGCTGGGTGAAGGCGCTTCGGGGGTCGGCCGGGGTGCGACCGAGACCGGAGGCCCACCACACGCCGGCGACGACCACCAGCAGTCCGATCAGGAGGAGATGTCGGGAGGTCACCTACCGGTGACGGTAGACGATGCGTCCGCGGGTGAGGTCGTAGGGCGAGAGCTCGATCGTGACGCGGTCGCCGGGCAGGATGCGGATGTAGTGCTTGCGCATCTTGCCGGAGATGTGGCCGAGGATGCGGTGCCCGTTCTCGAGGTCGACGCGGAACATGACGTTGGGAAGCGCCTCGACGATCGTCCCCTCGACCTGCAGCGCCTGCTCCTTCTGCGCGCCCGCGCGCTCGAGCCTGCGCGCGCGGGACTCGGCCGTCTCGGGCGGCCGCTTGCCGGGTGCCCGGCGGACCGGTCGTCGTCCTCGTCTTCTCGCCATAGATCGCTCTAGCCCGCGCGGAAGAACGCGGGGTGAGGACAAGGGTAGCAGGTCGGGTGCGGCCCGCTCACGTCAGACCGGTCGTGAGCGCGCGGAGGGTGAGGCCGAACGCGATGAACCCTCCGGCCGCGAACGGGATCCACGGCCGCTCGCGGTACGCGTCGCGAGCGAGCCAGTGCGCGACCCCGAAGACGATCGCGGGGAACAGCCCTCCGTAGAGGTAATGGAGCGGCGATCGCTCCCGCCCCATGGCCAGCAGCACCACGCCGGCGACGACCTGCGCGAGGATACCGACCTGGACCGCCGTGACGAGCCACCAGAAGGCCCGGCCCGGCCCCCGCCGGAGGACCAGGGTTGCGAGGCCCCACAGCGGGAGCAGCGCCAGGGCGCCCACGATGGCGAAGCCGACGACCCGATGGACCGCGTCCACGACGGATCAGAGGTACTGGCCGGGCTGACCCGGCATCTCCGCCCCGGGCGGGGCGCCGGCGGGGAGGCCGCGACGGCGCATCTCCTCGAGCTGGGACCGCGCCTGCATGTGCTGCGCCCACAGCGCCGCCTGGATGCCGTGGAAGAGACCCTCGAGCCAGCCCACCAGCTGGGCCTGCGCCACTCGGATCTCCGAGTCGGAGGGAGTGCCCTCGAAGGGCATCGTGAGCGATGTGAGCTCGCGCTGGAGCTCGTCGGACAGGATGCCGTGCAGCTCCTCGATCGAGCGCTCGTAGATCTCCTTCAGGCGCGCCCGGCCCGCCTCGTCCATGGACGACTGCCGAACCTCTTCGAGGAGCTCGCGGATCATCGAGGCGATCCGGAGGAGCTTGGCGGGCTGCTCGACGAACTCGTCGGCCGGGCTGGGCTCGGCGCCCTCCTCGGGCCGCCCGGCCATGAGGACCTCCGGCTTCGTCACCTGTTCGCCGTCGCTCATGCCGGAGAGCATACCCGCCTACGGACGGCCTCGACTCGCCGCCCAGGCGGCGCCCATCGAGAGCAGGCCGACCGCCGCGGCGGCGGCGCCGGCGGCGAACATCGAGAGGAGCGCCAGGTACTGGGCGAACGCCGCGGGGAGGTTGGGGAGACGCCACGTGTAGCCCCAGCCGTAGATCGTGACGAAGGCCGCGACGCCGAGCCCGAGGACGAGCATGGCCCACGCGGAGGTCCCGAGCCCGGCCTGGAACGAGCCGGACCACCCGCGTCGTCCCGCCGTGAGGCCGGTGACGATCCCGGCGCCGGCCGCCGCGATGAGCGCGTCGAGGAACCGGCCGGCGAGGAAGCTCCGGACCTGCTCCTCGGAGTCGAACTGGGAGAACGAGAGGGTGCTCCCCCGGCTGAAGAAGAGCGCGATCAGCAGCCCGATGAAGACGAGCACGCCGATCGCCATCGCGGGGCCGTCGAGCCGCTGGGTGGCGAGCGCGACCCCCGCGGCGAGGGCGAGCGTGACGAGGAGGACGAACGGAAGGCGCGCGAGGAGGTCGTGGCGGGCCCGCTCCCGTCGGACGTCGGAGAGGGCCGCCGCCGTGTCTCCCTCGCCGCCGAGCGCCTCGGTCGCTCGCGAGAAGAAGCGGGCCGCCGCCTCGTCCTGGGCCGATCGGATGACCGCCAGCTCCTCGTCGTCGGCGTTCAGCAGCCCGAGCCGCAGCGTGCCGGTCGCATGCGCGGGGCGGCCCACGCCGAGGACGGCCGCCAGCGTCGGCGCGAGATCCGACTGCGCGATCTCGCCGGAGGCGCCGGTCGTGAAACCCTCCCCGGCGAGCACGACCGGGGTGGAGGTGACGTCGTCCTCGGAGCCGCCGTGGCCTCCCTCGTCGATGTGGCCGTGATCCGACGTGACGACGACGGCCGCGTCGTCGCCCGCGGCCTCAACGATGCTCGCAACGATGCGGTCCGCTCGCGCGGCCGTGGCTCGATACTCGTCACCGAGACCGGATGCATGCCCGACGTGGTCGACATCGACCAGGTGCACGAGGAGGAAGGCGGGCTCGTCCTCCTCGAGGATCTGGACCGCATGGCGGCCGACGACGGGGTCCGACTCGACGTCGGCGTCGGGGACGTAGAAGCCCAGATCGACGTCGGCGCCGAACAGCTGCCGCCAGCCCTCGCTGCCGGCGATCGCGGTGGCCAGCCCCGCTCGCCGCGCCGACGCGAAGAGGCCGTCGACGAGGACGGGCCCATCGTAGGAGTTCGTCGTGGCGCCCGAGACCTCGGGGGGCGCCCCGGTCACGAGCGTCGTCCACCCGGGGAACGACAGCGACGGCTCAGCGGCGCGCGCGACGAGGAACGAGCCGGCCTCGCCGAGCGTGGTGAGGGTGGGGAGCTCGCGCGCCACGTCGAGACGGAGCCCGTCGATCACGACCACGACGAGGCGATCGGCGAGCGGGGGCGTGGCCTCGGCGGGTGGAAGGTCGAACCGGAAGGCGGACCGGAAGTCGACGACGCGGTCCCACTCGTACCCGGCCAGGGTCTTGGCGCCGATGCCGAGCGACGCGAGGGCAAGCATCGCAGCCACGACCCAGGGCCAGCCGACGGGGAGCCTTCCGCCTGCGCGCCTGGCCCTGCGTCCGCTCGCCGCGCCACGTTCGGCGCGCCGGCCCGCGGTGCCCTCGCTCGTCCCCACGAGTTCGAGAGCGTACCGGCCCGCGGCTTGAAACGCCCGTATCATCGCGACGGATGCTGCTGATCGGAGCGATCCTCGGTGTCGGCGCCCTCCTCGGGATCGGGCTTGGAGGCGACCCGCGGAACCTGGCGCATCTTCGCCTGCGGGTGTGGTGGCTCGCTCCCGTCGCGCTCGCGATGCAGATCACGCCGGTGTCGGGAGGCGACGGGCTTCTGCGCTGGACTCCGATCGGGCTGCTCCTCGGGAGCTACGTGGTGATGGGCGTCTTCGCGGTCGCGAACCTGCGGCTTCGTGGGTTCGGGGTGATCCTGGTCGGGCTGCTGATGAACGTGGCGGTGATCGGCGCGAACCAGGGGATGCCGGTCTCCGCGGGGGCGCTCGAACGCGTGGGGCACGCGGAGGACATCGCGGTGCTCCGCGACGCCGAGCCCGGGTCGAAACACCATCTCGAGGAACCCGACGACGTGCTGCTCCCCCTCGCCGACGTGATCCCGATCGCCGCGCCGTTCGACGCGATCATCAGCGTCGGCGACGTGTTCACCTACGGCGGCGCGGCGGTGTTCCTGGCGATGGCGCTGCTGGGGCGAGCGGTCAGGCGGGAGCCTGCTCGGAACCGTCGGAGGAAGACTCAACCAGCCAGTTGGTCTTGAACTCGGCGGTGACGGTGCTGCCCTCACCGGGCGTGCTCTCGAGCGTGAGGTCGCCGCCGGTGACCTGCGCGCGCTCCCTCATCATGGCGAGACCGAAGTGGCCTTCCGGCGAGCCGGCCTCGACGTCGAACCCCTCGCCGTCGTCGGTGATGATGAGGCGAGCGCCCTCGTCGGTAGGCCGGAGCGAGACGCTGACGGTGGTGGCGCCGGCGTGCTTGACGATGTTCATGATCGACTCCCGGGCAACCTGGAAGCACAGGAGCTGGACGGGCGCCGGCATCTCCACGTTGGTGATGTCGGTGACGAAGCGCAGCCGCGCGTCGTTGCCGATGTCGGCGCAGAATGATTCCAGGGCCTCCGCGAGCCCGGCCCGCCCGAGCGGCGATCGATGCAGGTCCTTGATGAGCGAGCGGATGAGGTGGAGGGTGCGGTCTTTCGTTTCCCGGATGCTGGCGAGCTC
>DASWKG010000132.1:0-12043 GCA_036396755.1 Actinomycetota bacterium | reverse complement strand
GAGCTCGATCGCGTGGCCGTGGCGGGCCGGGACCTCCCGCAGTGACATCCCATCTCCCGCTGCGATGCGGAGCTGCTCCTCGACGAGGTCGACCCCGGTGGTCATCTCGGTCACCGGGTGCTCGACCTGGATGCGGGCGTTCACCTCGAGGAAGAAGAACTCCTTCTCGGGGGTGAGGACGCACTCGACGGTACCGGCACCTCGGTAGCCGATCGACTCCATCGCGCGGACGGCAGCCTCGCACATCCGCCGGCGCAGGTCCCGGTCGAGCGCGGGCGACGGCGTCTCCTCGATCACCTTCTGGTGGCGCCGCTGGACCGAGCACTCGCGCTCGTACAGGTGGATGGTCCGATGGTCGTCCGCGAGCACCTGGACCTCGACGTGCCGGGCCGCGGGAACGTATCCCTCGAGGTAGACGGCCGGGTCGCCGAAGGATCGCTCGGCGCGCGCCGCCGCCGTCTCGACCGCGGCGCGCAGCTCGACCTCGTCGCGAGCAACCCCCATGCCGATGCCGCCGCCGCCCATCACGGCCTTCACCATCACCGGGTAGCCCACGGTCGCGGCGCCCTCGACGGCGTCGGCGACCGACGAGAACGGCCCGGCGCCCGGCAGGACCGGGAAGCCGGCCGCGGCGAACGCGGCCCGTGCCGCCACCTTGTCGCCGGCGAGCGCCAGCACGTCGGGCGGCGGCCCGATCCACGAGAGCCCCGCGTCCGTCACGGCGCGTGCGAACGCGGGGCTCTCGGACAGGAAGCCGTAGCCGGGATGGACCGCGTCGGCCTCCGCCTCGCGGGCCGCCCCGACGATCGCCTCGACGTTCAGGTACGACTGCGGCGCCGCCGATGGGCCGATCGCGACCGCGTGATCCGCCTCTCGGACGTGCTTCGACCCGGCGTCGGCCTCGGAATGGACGGCCACGGAGTCGATGTCCATCCGCCGCAGGGTGCGGATGATCCGGCAGGTGATCTCGCCGCGGTTCGCGATGAGCACGCGGCGGAACACGGGAGCGGCGGGGGCTACTCCAGCTCGTCGACCTGCACGAGCCCGGCTGCGAGCTTCTGGATGGCCTCGGCGGGGAACCGGCGGTGCCCTCCCAGCGTGCGTGAGTGTGGGAGCTTCCCGTCCTTGGCCCAGCGAGTCACGGTCTTCGGCGACACGTGAAGGATGTCCGCAACCTCAGCCGTCTTCAGGTACTCCGAGTTTCTCCGTTCTGCCACCTACCCCTCCCATCATCGAAACGAACATGAACACGGCGGGCAGAGGCGCGGGGTCCCTGCCAAGTATACAAGCACCCCAGGTCAGGCCGCCTGAGATGCACAGCCCTGCTGGGGTACCGGTAGGAATGATAAGGAAATGCGCAACTCGGCGCATCTCCGGCGGGGGACTTTTTCTGGAGAAGTAGGTTGGGCGACCTACGGTCAGGCCGTGCCCTTGGCCAGGCGCTTGCCCCGGAAGTTGGGGAACGCGATGTCGGTGTGCTGCCAGCAGTGGGGCTTGGCGTTGTAGATGGAGAGCTTGGTCGAGCAGTCGGGCGCTTCGCATGTCCGCCCCTCGGCCTGGGTCCGGGAGCGCCTCGGCAGTCGGCTCGGTCGAGATCCCAGCATGGCGTCTCCGGGCACGGTGGGGCCCGCTCCTTCTGCCCTGCAATACGACGCCCGGCCGCGAAGGGTTCAGTCGCCGTCGGGAAGCGAGCGGATGGCGCCGAGGATCCGGTCGGCCATGTCCTCGGGCATCGGCGGGGCGCCGCACTTTCGGCGGATGAGGTCCCGCAGGGATCGCACGAACTCCTCACGCCCGAAGCAGGAGCCGCATTCGGTCATGTGCAGCTCGACGGTTCGAACCTCCTCGGGCGGCAGCTCGCCGTCGAGGTAGCGGTCGAGCTCCGCGAGGAGCCGCTCGCACTCAATCCCGGACAATGCCACGCTCCCTCACGACATCCCACAACCGTTTCTCGAGCGCTCTTCTTCCCCGGTGGAGACGGGACATGACCGTCCCCATCGGCACCTCGAGGATGTCGGCGATCTCCCTGTAGGAGAACCCCTCGACGTCGGCCAGGAGGACGGCCATGCGGAACTGCTCGGGGAGCGAGGCCAGCGCCTCCTGCACGTCCTCGTCGGGCAGCGATTCGAGGACGGCCGTCTCCGCCGATGGCTCGGCCACCTCACCCCCGAGCTTCGAGTAGAGGTACCAGTCTTCGACCTCCTCGTCGGAGATCGTCTGCGGCTCGCGCTGCCGCTTCCGGTAGGAGTTGATGTACGTGTTCGTGAGGATCCGGTAGAGCCAGGCCCGGAGGTTGGTGCCCTGGCGGAACCCGGCGAAGCCGCGGAAGGCGCGGAGGAAGGTCTCCTGGAGGAGGTCCTCCGCGTCCGAGGGATTGCGCGTCATGCGCATCGCCGCCGCGTACATGTCTCGCAGGAGCGGGATCGCCTCCCGCTCGAAGCGCGCCCTGAGCTGCTCGGCGTCCTCCTCGGTGCGGACGACGCCGGGCTCGGACTCGGGTCTTGCCGCCGGTCGCTCCATCTCCGCCAGGATAGCCCTCCCCCTGTGGGAAGATAGGGATCCATGAGCGACGATCGGAACGACCGCAAGGGCCGTTTGCCCGGGTTCGACCTCGGGGGCGGCGGCAGCGGCATGCGTCGTCTCCCCCTCCTCGGATGGCTGGTCGTCGCGCTCCTGGGGCTCTGGCTGCTGCAGGGCGTCTTCGCCGGCAGCACCGAGGAGATCACCTACTCGAGGTTCATCGATCAGGTCGAGTCGGGCAAGGTCCGCGGGACGGTCTTCATCAGCGAGACGTCGATCGAGGGCGAGTTCGAGAACGACCAGGGTCAGCGCGTACCGTTCACGGCGGTCCGTCCCCCCGTGGTTAACGACGAGCGGCTCTTCGCGCTGCTCGAGGACAACGATGTCGACTTCACCGGCCAGCAGCCGAGCGCTTTCCTCAGCTTCCTCGTGTCGTGGATCCTTCCGATCCTGTTCATCGTGCTCATCTGGGCGTTCGTCTTCCGGCGGATGGCCGGGGGCGGGGCGGCCGGCGCGCTCAGCCTCGGCAAGAAGGGCGTGAAGATCTACGACCGCAAGGACCTCAAGACGACGTTCGCCGACGTCGCGGGCCTCGAGGAGGCCGTCGAGGAGCTCCGGGAGATCGTCGACTTCCTGGCGAACCCGCGGAAGTACCAGCGCCTCGGCGGCCGCATCCCCAAGGGCGTCCTGCTGATGGGCCCGCCGGGCTGCGGCAAGACGCTCCTCGCCCGGGCGGTGGCCGGCGAGGCCGGCGTGCCGTTCTTCTACATGTCGGGGTCCGACTTCGTGGAGATGTTCGTCGGCCTCGGCGCCGCCCGCGTCCGCGAGCTCTTCCAGCAGGCGAAGGAGAAGGCCCCGGTCCTCATCTTCATCGACGAGATCGACACGATCGGGAAGTCGCGGATGACCGGGGGCGCGGGGTTCGGCGGCCACGACGAGCGCGAGCAGACCCTCACGCAGCTGCTGTCCGAGATGGACGGCTTCGACACCTCCAAGGGCGTCATCATCATGGCCGCGACGAACCGCCCCGACGTGCTCGACCCCGCGCTCCTGCGGCCCGGACGCTTCGATCGTCAGGTGGTCGTCGATCACCCGGATCTGCGGGGCCGCGAGGCCATCCTGAAGGTGCACGCGCGAGGGATCGTGCTCGACCCGATCGTGGACCTTCACGTGATCGCGTCGAGGACCCCGGGGTTCTCCGGCGCCGACCTCGCCAACGTCATGAACGAGGCCGCCCTGCTCGCGGCCAGGCGGGAGAAGGACGCCGTCGGCATGAAGGAGATCGAGGAGGCGATCGACCGCGTGGTCGCCGGGCCCGAGCGGCGGAGCCGGGTGATGACCGACGAGGACAAGAAACGCGTCGCCTTCCACGAGATGGGGCACGCGCTGGTCGGCCTGGCGCTGGAGCACGCCGACCCGGTGCACCGCGTGACGATCATCCCGCGGGGCATGTCGCTGGGCTCCACCTGGACGCGCCCGCTCGAGGAGCGCCAGCTCCGGACGAAGCCCGAGCTGGAGGACCGCATCGCGGGCCTGCTCGGCGGACGCTCGGGCGAGGAGATCGCGCTCGGCTCCATCTCGTCGGGCGCCTCCGACGACCTGCGCCGGGCCACCGAGTTCGCGCGGATGATGGTGCTCGACCTCGGGATGAGCGAGAAGATCGGGCCGCTCTCCTACGGCCAGAACGGCTTCCGCGGCACGGACGGGCGGCCGCTCTTCCCGGGAGCCGACCGGCCGAGCGTCTCCGACGACACGCTGCGGGTCGTCGACGAGGAGGTCTCGAGCATCGTGACGACCGCGCACGCTCGCGCGAGCGCGATCCTCGAGGAGCGCAAGGACCTCCTGCACCGCCTCGCACGGTTCCTCATGGAGGTGGAGACCCTCGAGGGCGCCGACCTCAAGGCGTACGTCGAGGGCGAGAAGCCCATCCCCGAACCGGGCGAGAGCGACCCGAGGCCCCCGGCGGTCGCCGAGCAGCCGACGCCCGCGGAGCCGGCGGCGAGCGGCGAGGCCGAGGAAGGCGCGGAGGCCGACACCGAGCGCCTCCAGCCACCGGTCCGCGCCGACGACCGCCGGAGCTGAGACACTCCGCCGGGTTCCGACCTGATGGAGCTGCTCCCCTCGGTGTCCTGGAATGAGATCGCGACGAAGAGCGACGTGGAGGCGATCGTGGCGCGGGCCACGAACGAGCTTCGGGCCGAGTTCCGAGGAGAGTTGAACGCGCAGACGAGAACGCTCATCACCGTGCTCTCCTCGATGTTCCTGAGCGTGGCGGGGCTTGTCTTCGCGATCGCCCGTCTCACCTGAGGTCTGGTCTGGTGGCCAGCAGGTCGTCTCTTCCGCGGAAGCGGTCGAGGAACCGATAGAAGTTCTTCTTCGACCAGCGCCAGCGGAGCTCGGGGGGCGTCGTCGTCCAGCGGCGGTGCTCGTGCTTCGTCACCGGGACTTCGACGCGGACGGCCCGCAGGCCGAGGGCCTTGACCTGGAACGACAGGTCGATGTCGGCGGAGCGGTAGAAGCGGAAAGCCCGGTGGAAGCGGACCTCGTCCAGGAGCTCCCGGCGCAGCGCCATGAGGTACGCCTCGATCGCGTCGACCTCGGGTCCGTCCGACTCCTCGAACGCCTGCAGGTCTCGGGTCACGATGCCGAACGGCCCGGCGACGCCGATCGTCGGGTCCGCGAGCGCGGCCTCGAGCGGGCCGAGGACGTCGCCGTCGGCCTCGATCGAGCCGTCCGCGATCACGACGACGCGGCCCCTGCTTCGCCGCAGGCCGGCGTTGCGAGCCGAGCCGAACCCCGGGTGGCGCTCGAGCCGGACGACCTCGACGTCGTCGGGCCACGTGCCGGCCGCCGCCTCCGTTGTCTCGACCACGACGTGCTGAACGGTCCGGACGCCCTGGTGCCGCCGGAACGACTCGATGCCGCGCACGACGTCGTCGGGCCAGCGCTCGGGGAGCCAGTGCACGCTCACGTCGTGGGTCGGCGCCTCGTCGAGCACCGACGCAACGTCCTCGACGCGCACGCGAAGCGGGGCCTCCGGCTCGCCCGCGGGCTCGAGGTCGAACCCGCCCGCCGCGTCGCGCACGATCCATCCGAGATCGAGGATGCGGTCTCGCAGCTCGTCGGCGGCGCCGAAGTCGCGCGCGGCCCGCTTCGCCGCGCGCTCCTCGGCGAGGCGGCGCACCTCCTCCGGCGGATCGCTCATCGCGTCGCCTCGAGCAGGACGATCGGCGGGTGCTCGGGGTCGCCGTGGGTCTCCTGGTAGAGGCGCGCGCCGTCGAGGCGATCGAGGTGCGGGCTCACCGCCCGGGGGCGAGCCCCGTGAGGATCGCCCGGTAGTTCTCGACGATGGCGGACTGCGACGGGCCGACCCACGCGGGGCCGAGGATCACCCGGTCGGCCACGCCGTCGAACGCGGCCAGCCGCTCCCGGCACTCGTCGGGGCTCGCCCCCACGATCGCGTAGGTGTCGACCATCGGGAGCGCGATATCGGCCATCGCCTCCATGTCCTTGCGGGCGTGCGCCTCCCGCAGCGGGGGCACGAGGTCGTCGAACCCGTGGACCGCGAGCACCGGCGTGTAGGTGCGGGTCGTCGCGTAGAAGCCGATCTGGTAGGCGGCCTCGCGGCGCGCGCGCTCGCGGTCCTCGTTGATCTGCAGGATCACGCTGGTGGTGACGCTCACGTCGGCGGGGTCGCGACCCGCGGCGCGCGCCCCGCGCTCGACGGCGGGCCGGACGACGTCGCGGATGTAGCTCGGCGAGGTCATCGGGTGGCCGAGCAGGCCGTCGTAGGTGGTGCCGGCGGCCTCCGCCATCCTCGCGTTGACGGCCGCGAGGTAGAGCGGGATCACGCCGGCCGACTCGGCACCGGGGAACGGCGGCATCGTGAGCTCGTAGAAGCGGCCGTGGAAGTCGATGGGCTTGCCCTCGAACGTGTCGAGCACGGCTCGCACCGCCTCGGCGTACTCCACCATCTTCGGCGCCGGGTGCTCGAACGGGACGCCGAATCGCTCGACGTTCACCCGCTTCACCTGCGAGCCCAGCCCGAGCACGAAGCGGCCTCCCGACAGCTCCGCGAGGTCGCGCGCGGTCATCGCCGCGATGGTGGGGCTCCGCGGGAAGGCGAGCGCGATCGCGGTCCCGACCGTCACTCGGCTCGTCACCTGGCAGGCGATCGCCGCCTGCACGAAGGGCGTTCGCGCGGTCTCGGCGACCCACACGCTCTCGTAGCCGCCGTCCTCCGCGATCTTCGCGAGGTCGGCGATCATCTTCATGGGTCCGCCGATGACGATCCCGAGCGGTGGCATGGGACGAAGGGTAGTCCCGCCGGCGAGGTTGGGGCAAAGTGGGCGGATGCGGCTCGACTGGGACGGCGACCTGCGCTTCGTGGGCACGGACTCGCGCGGCGTGCGGGTGGCGATCGACGCCGGGGGGCGCGAGGGAGCGGACCCCGCGGACCTCCTGGCGCTCTCGCTCGCGTCCTGCCTCGCGTACGACGTGGTGACGATCATGCGGAAGAGCCGGCAGGACATGAGCGCGCTGCTCGCGGAGATCGAGGCGGAGCGAGACGAGGGCCCGCCGGGAGCTTTCCGAAGCATCGGGATCACCTTCGTCGCCTCCGGCCCCGCGCTCGAGCCCGCGGTCATGGAGCGAGCGATCCGTCTGGCGCGGAAGGAGTGTCCCGTGCTCGCCTCGCTCGATCCCGGCATCGAGATCGAGGTGACCTACCGCCTCGACGAGGCCTCTAGATGAACCAGGCGGGCCTCGCGGGCGTCTATCGCGCGGAGGGATGGTATCGGCGGAGCGCGCGAGCCTGAGCCGGACGTCGTTCGGCGGGCACGGCGGGGAGACCCGGCGGCCTTCGAGGAGCTCGTCCGCACCCACCAGGGCTCCGTCTACCGCTTCGTCCTGCGACTCGTCCGCGACCGCCAGACGGCCGAGGACATCACCCAGGAAGCCTTCATCCGCGCGTACCGATCCCTCGGCTCGTTCCGCGGCCGCTCGACCTTCTCGACCTGGGTCCTGCGGATCGCGCGGAACGCGGCCGTCGACGCCGTTCGGCGGAGCGCCCGCCAGCGACGACTCGTCGAGCGGGCCGCCGACGAGCGGCCGGTCCCCGACCCCACCCTGCGCGCCGCCCTGGGGGCGGCGGTCGACGACCTGCCCCCCGGGCTCCGAGAGGCGTTCGTGCTGATCGAGGTGTTCGGGCTGTCCTACCGCGAGGCCGCGGAGGTGCTGGGCGTCTTCCCCGGGACGCTGAAGAGCCGGATGCATCGGGCGCGACGCCTGCTGATGGCGGCGCTCGACGAGGGGGAGCTCGCCGATGAGGTGTGACGCGGCGGAGCGCGAGCTGTCGGGTCGGCTCGACGGCGCAGCGGTCGACGCTTCGGTCGACGCCCACCTCGAGACCTGCCCCGCCTGCCGGACCTTCCTCGACCGCGCCCGGCGGATCCGCGAGGTCGCTCGCCTCGAGCCCGCCGCCGCCGTCCCCGACCTCGTCCCGGCGATCATGGAACGGGTCGCGGCCGAGCCGCGCCCGGGGTGGATCGCGCCGGGATGGCGGCGGCCCGCGGCCTCGTTCGCCGCGGCGGCGCTGGCCGCGGCCGTGCTGGCGGGCGCGCTCCCGGGCATCCGTGGCCCGTCGGCTCGCGCCGGCGACCTCCCGCGGCTCGTGGCCGAGGCGGCGCCCGGCGTGACGGCGTACGACGGCGCCTTCACGGTCCTCGAGCGCAACTTCCATGCCGACGTCCCCATCCGGCGCTTCGACCTCTCCATCGCCTTCCGCGCCCCAGAGCGGCTGAGCATCGAGCTGCGAGACCGCACCGCGTATCCGAGCGAGGCATGGCTCGACGGCGACCTTCGGCTCGCCGTTGACCGAGACCGATGGAGCCTGACCGCGCCGCGCACCTGCCCGCGGCAGTCCCTCCCCGCCTGCCCCGGGACCGCGGAGACGACGGCGGTCCGCGGCCGGGAGCCGTTCGACGGGGACGCGCCGCTTCCGACAGACATCATCCTGCCGCTGCAGACCCTCGCGGCGTCGGGAGCCGCCCGGGTGATCGGCGAGACCACGCTGCTCGGCCGGCCGGTGGTGACGGTCGCGCTCCCCTTCCGCGACGCCTCGCCGCTGTTCGCGTTCCAGGCGGGTGGATCGTGGCGGCCGTTCTTCCCCCAGGACGCGGTGCACGTCTCGCTCGACCGCGAGACGTGGTTCCCGCTGGAGATGCGGGTCTTCCCGTCAGCCGCCGCCGAGCGCGACCGATGGGCGCTCGCACACGGGCTGCCGCCCGAGCCGCCCGGCCGCGAGATCCTCCGCGTGACGGCCGGGTCTTTCCGGGTCGGGAGCAGCGCGGCTGCGCCGACGGGGCCGGCGGCCACGGCCGGCGCGCGCGACGAGGGCTTTCGCGAGGTGGAGCCCGGCGCGATCGCGGAGGTGGCCGGGGCCCCGCCGGTCCTTCCCGCGCAGCTCCTCGACCTCCGCCCGTACCGGTTCGGGACCTTCAGCGGGGGTGGTCGCCCCGACGGCGAGGTGCTCCTCTCCTATTCACGGGGGCTCTCGTGGCTGAAGATCCGGGAGACGCGCTCGTGGGACGAGCCCTCGCCGTTCGGCGAGGTCGGGCCGCTCGCCGCGCCGCTCGAGCTTCCCGGCGGAGGGTTCGCCCACTACGAGCCGGCCACGGCGTCGCTCGGCCGGCGGCTCTCGATCCATGCCCGGGGGTGGGACCTGTACGTGGAGTCGAACCTCCCTATGGAGGAGCTTCTCGCCGTGGCCGCCTCGCTGCCCGTTCGCGGCCTCCCGACGCCGGCCGAGTGGCTCGTCCGGCGGTGGCCGGGCGGCTCGCTCGAGACGCAGGTACCGCTTGAGCGCGCGGTCCGGCTGGTGCCCGGCCTCGTGCTGCCGGCCAGCCTCCCCGCCGGCTACCGGCGTTGGACGATCCAGCTTTTGAGGACCGGTGACGCGGTCGCGGCGACCGTGTACTTCCGCCGTGAAGATATCGAGCTCGGCGGCGCGGGTGTCCGGCTGCATCAGGCGCCCGGAGAGGGACTGGCGCCGCCCATGGACCCCGACGTGCTCGCGGTTCGGGTGCGGGGAGTGACCGGCCGCTACGCGGTGTCGCGCGGCGAGCTGGAGTGGGTCGAGGGCGGCGTCTACCGGTCGCTGCGCGGCGACGGCCTCGACCTCGCCGGGCTGCTGGCCATCGCATCCTCGCTGCGCCCGCCCCAGGTGCACCGATGAGGGGGCGACGGTCGCTGGTCCTCGCGGTGCTCCTCGGCGCCACGGCCGGCGTGACGCTGACGCTCGCCAAGGATGACCCGGCTCCCGGGCCCGCGACCGAGCCCCTGCCCGACGCCGCGGAGGCGATCGTCGGCGCGGCGGAGGTCCGGACGCTCCTGGCCTGGACGCCGGGACGGCTCCCGGTGGGGCTCGCGGGGGATGCGGCCGCCCTCTCCGAGGTCTCGCGGGTCGCCGAGGTCCGAAGCGGCCTCGCGTGGGCGACCGCGTGGCGCGACGCGGGCGGCCCGGTCCGCCGACCGCCCCGGGGTCTTCAGTTGCCGCTCGAGGTTGCGGCGCTGGCGGCCGACGAGTACGCCGCCTTCGTCCCCCCGGCCGAGCGAGCGACCTTCCTGCGGCTCGGGCCGGGCGAGGCGCTGCTCGGCGAGACCGGCGCCTCGCTCCGCGGGGTCGGGGCGGGGGGCATGCTCCGGCTCGGCAGCGTCCGGCTGGACGTGAGCGGGGTGGTGGCCGACGAGCTGGTCGGCGCGCACGAGGTGGTGGTGACCCGGGCGACGGGCGGGCGCCTCGGCGGGTTGCGGCCTCGCTACCTGCTCGTCGACCCGGCGCGCGACACCTCCCGGCGCGCGGTTGAAGAAGGGCTCCGCTCGCTGCTGCCGGGCGGAGCGCGTCTGCGCGTACGAGGGCCCGGCGAGACCCCGGTGTTCCGCCACGGCGACGCGGTGCTCCCGCCTGCTCGCGTCAAGGAGCTCTTCGGGGAGTTCGCGGCGGCCCCGGCGACCGGCGGCTTCCTCCGCGTCGAACAGGGGTGGGAGCGGGAGCAGGTCGTGGACGCGCGTGTTCCGGTGCTCGGGACCGTGCGGTGCCACCGGGCGATCGTCCCCCTGCTCCGCGGGGCGCTGGGCGACCTCGTCGCGCGGGGACTCGGCCACCTGATCGACCCGGGCGACTACGGGGGCTGCTACTCCCCGCGCTTCATCAACCGGGACCCCGCCGCGGGCCTGTCGCACCACTCGTGGGGGATCGCGATCGATCTCAACGTGTCGGCGAACGGCCTGGGGAGCGAGCCCGCGATGGATCGTCGCGTCGTCGAGGCGTTCGAACGCTGGGGCTTCACGTGGGGCGGGCGGTGGCTGGTCCCCGACGGGATGCACTTCGAGTTCCTGCGCTCCCCGTCCTGAGCCGGCCCGCCCTCCGGTACGCTCTGTCGCGATGGGAACGCTCTCGGGGACGCTCGCGGCCGCCGTCACGCCGCTGCGGGACGACGGCGAGTCGATCGACGAGGGCGCGATCGGGCCGCTCGTCGACTTCCTCGCCGGGGGTGGGGTCGACGGGATCCTGGCGCTCGGCACCACCGGCGAGGGCATCATGCTCGACAGCGATGAGCGAAGCCGCGTGCTCGAGCGGGTCATCGAGGCTTCGGCCGGCCGCCTGAGGATCGCCGCGCACTGCGGGGCGCAGACCACGGCGGCGACCGCTGCCCTCGCGGCACACGCTGCGGACGCGGGCGCCGACGCGGTCGCGGTCATCGCCCCGCCCTATTACCCCTTCGACGAGAAGGGCCTCCTCGGCCACTTCCGTGAGGCCGCGCGCGCGTGCCAGCCCCTCCCCTTCTACGTCTACGAGTTCGCCGACCGCAGCGGCTACGCGGTGCCACCGCCCGTGCTCGGCCGCCTCCGGGAGGCGGCGGGGAACTTCGCCGGCCTCAAGGTGTCCGACGCGCCGTTCGCTCGCTTCGAGCCGTACCTGCTCGAAGGACTCGACGTGCTGGTCGGGCCCGAGGCCCTGATCCTCGAGGGGCTCGAGCGCGGCGCGGTGGGGGCCGTCTCGGGGCTCGCCACGGCGTTCCCGGAGATCGTCTCCCGGCTCGTCGCGACGCGGGACCCCGAACTGGGAGGGCGCGTGGCCGGCACCCGCGCGGCGATCCAGCGGCTCCCGGTGCCGGGCTCGCTGAAGGCGGCGCTCGGGCTGCGCGGCGTTCCCGTCGGCGAGGCCGTCCGGCGGCCGCTGCGCCGCGTCACGGACGACGAGCGCGCCCAGGTGGCGGCGATCGTCGAGGGGCTGGCCGCGACGGGCGACGCGCCGAGCTGAGCTGGATCAGCCCGGGGCGAGCAGCGCACGCAGCCGGGCGATCTGCGCTTCCACCGAACCCCGGGACGGCCCGCCCGGGGTGGCCCGCCGCACGATCGAGACCTCGGCCGACAAGAGGTCCTGGACCTCCGGCCCGAGCCGCGCGTCGAGCCCCGACCATTCGTCGGGCTTCACGTCGGCCAAGCTGCGGCCCTCGGCCTC
>DASWKG010000131.1:0-18348 GCA_036396755.1 Actinomycetota bacterium | reverse complement strand
CATTCACGGGTGCGTGCCCGAGGAGCAGGATTGGCGCATGAGCACGATCCTGGTGGTAGACGACCAACCCGCGGTCCGGAGGCTCCTCGGCGTGGTGCTGGAGGACGCCGGCTTCGAGGTTCAGCAGGCGGAGGGAGGGGCTGAAGCACTCGAACAGGTCACAACCACCCCGCCGAGTGCCTGCGTCCTCGACGTGATGATGCCCCGCGTGGACGGGTGGGAGGTCCTTCGCACGCTGCGTGCGAACGAGGCCACCGCTCACGTGCCCGTCGTCATGCTCACGGCGAAAGGCGACCCGCAGGATCGTCTCCGCGGCTGGGAGCTGGGCTGCGACGCCTACATCCCCAAGCCGTTCGATCCGCCCGAGCTGATCAAAGAGGTTAACGCGGTCCTCGCCCTGAGCCCGTCGGAACGCGGTGAGCTGAGGGAGCGGCAGAAGGTGGTCGTCCGGGCCCTCATGGCCACCGACACCGGCAGGCGGAACGGCCGCAAGGCCGGCTAGGAGACCTTCCCAACCCGGGCGAAACGCCGCTTTCCCGCCTGGAACACCGCGCCGACCAGCTCCTCCGGGCCCACGGTCCACCGCTCATCCTGCCGGGTCAGCACCTGGCCATCCCTCCGAGCCCCCCCCTGCTCGATGAGCCGTCGTGCCTCCGACTTGCTCGATGCCAATCCGAGGGCGACCAGGAGGGACGAGTAGGACAGCAGCACAACCCCGGGCTGAGACTCGAAGAAAACCTCCGCACGAGGCACCTCGAGCTCCGGCACCTCCTCGGGGATCTCCTGGCGCTTGTGGACGGCGTCGAACCGCTCCTCGGCGGCCCGGCCCGCCGCCTCACCGTGGTAGAGCGCCGCGATCTCTCGGGCGAGGCGCCGCTTGGTCTCCCCCGGGTGCGCCGATCCGTCCGCGAGCCCCCGCTCGATCCCGTCGATCTCGGCGGGGTCGAGGTCGGTGGCGAGCCGGAACCATTCCACGAGGCGCTCGTCGGGGATGCTCATGACCTTGCCGAACTGCTCCTCGGGCGGGTCGGTGAGCCCCACGTGGTTCCCGTAGGACTTCGACATCTTCCGCGTGCCGTCGGTCCCGGTGAGGAGCGGCACGGTGAACACCACCTGGGGCTCCTGGCCTCGGGCCCGCTGGAGGTCGCGCCCGACGAGCAGGTTGAAGGTCTGGTCGGTCCCGCCCATCTCGACGTCGGCCTCCACGGCCACCGAGTCGTAGCCCTGCATCAGCGGGTAGAGGAACTCGACGAGCGAGATCGGGCGGCCCTCGCGGTAGCGGGTCTGGAAGTCGTCGCGATCGAGGAGCTGGGCGACCGTCAGCTCCGACGCGATGCCGGCCACGCCCGCGAAGGTGAGCGGCGCTAGCCACTCGCTGTTGCGGCGCACCTCCGCGCTCTCCATGTCGAGCACCCTGCCCGCCTGCTCGAGATAGGTCTCGGCGTTCTCGCCGAGCCGCTCCGAGGTGAGCATCGGGCGCGTCTCGGACCGGCCGGTCGGGTCGCCCACCAGGCCCGTGAAGTCGCCGATGATGAGCACGGCGACGTGGCCGAGGTCCTGGAACCGTCGGAGCTTCCGCAGGACCACCGCGTGACCGAGGTGCAGGTCGGGGGTGGAGGGGTCGATGCCCAGCTTCACCCGGAGCGGCCGCCCGCGCTCGAGCTTGCGCACCAGCTCCTCGCGTGGGATCACGTCGGCGGCGCCCGACTCGAGGATGCGAAGCTGCTCGGCGGGGCTCTCCATTTCGCGCGCAAGGCTACCAGGGCACACGGGGGGCCGGGCATACACTTGATGGATGGGCCCGGCCTCGCCGCGCTCCCCGGCCCGGCGCCTCCGAGCGACCGGGCTCGGGGCCGTCCTCGCGCTCCTCCTGTCGGGGTGCGGCCTGCCCAACCTCGACGAGGAGCGCGCCGCCGACACCTCGCTCCCCCAGACCTCGTTCGTCTACGACGCCGACGGCCGCCTGCTGACCGCGCTCCACGCCGAGCAGAACCGGGTGCTGATCCCGCCCGGCAGGATCCCGCAGTCGGTGAAGGACGCGGTGGTCGCCGTCGAGGACCAGCGGTTCTGGACGCACGCGGGCATCGACCTGAAGGCCCTCCTTCGGGCCGCCTACGCGAACGCGACCGAGGGCCGGGTCGTGCAGGGAGGCTCGACGATCACCCAGCAGTACATCAAGAACACGGTCGTCGGCCCCGAGCGGACCATCCAGCGGAAGGTGCGCGAGGCGCTGCTCGCCTACCAGCTCGAGCGGCGGCTCTCGAAGGAGCAGATCCTCGGCCGCTACCTGAACGCGGTCTACTTCGGGCGGGGGGCGTACGGCATCCAGCAGGCGGCCCGCTCCTTCTTCTCTCGGCCCGCCCGGCGGCTCACGCTCCCCCAGTCGGCGCTCCTCGCGGGCCTGATCGCCAGCCCGGCCACGTTCGACCCCGTCGACCACCCGGAGGCCGCGCTCGCGCGCCGGAACGAGGTGCTGCAGCGCATGCGCCAGCAGGGGATGCTCGACGCGGCGGCCCACGCCGACGCGCGGCGGACGCCGATCCGCCTCAACCTCGACGAGGAGGTCACCCGCTACCCGGCCGCCCACTTCGTCGAGTACGTGAAGTCCCTGATCCTGGGTGACCGCCGGTTCGGCCAGACCTACACCCAGCGCTACAACCTGCTCTTCGGGGGGGGCCTGCGGATCGAGACGACGATCGACCTCGACCTGCAGCGGGCGGCCGAGGAGGCCATCGACGGCATCCTGGCCCAGCCGGGCGACCCCTACGGCTCGCTGGTCGCCATCGACCCGCGCACCGGGGCCATCCGGGCGATGGTCGGGGGCCGCGACTTCTTCGCGACGGAGGGCGAGGACCCCTTCGCGCAGGTGAATCTCGCCACCGGCGGCATCACCGGCCGGCAGGCGGGGTCGGCCTTCAAGCCGTTCGCGCTGGTGGGGGCCCTCGAGAGCGGCGTCTCACCCCAGCAGATCTACGCGGGCGGCACCTCGATCACGATGAGCGACCCCGTGTGCCGGACCTCCCCGACCGAGCCCTGGCGCGTCGAGAACTACGAGGGGAGCTCGTACGGGTCGCTGACCCTCGAGCAGGCCACGATCCAGAGCGTGAACGTCGTCTACGCGCAGCTGATCCGCGACATCGGCCCCGACCGCGTGGTCGAGGTGGCCAAGCGGATGGGCATCCGGAGCCCGCTCCGCGCCTACTGCTCGGCCGTGCTCGGCTCGAACGAGGTGAGCCCGCTCGACATGGCCGCCGCGTACGGGACCCTGGCGAACGAGGGCGTGCGCGTGCCGCCCGTGGCCATCGCGCGCATCACCGACGCGAGCGGCAAGGTCCTCTACGACGCGAACCCCAGGCAGATCCAGGCGGTGGAGCCGGGCGTCGCGTGGACGACGAGCCAGATCCTTCGGAAGGTGATCCTGTACGGAACCGGCCGCTCGGCCAACATCGGGCGGCCCGCCGCCGGCAAGACCGGCACCGCCCAGCAGTGGCGCGACGCCTGGTTCGTGGGGTACGTGCCCCAGCTCGTGGCGGCGACCTGGGTCGGCTTCCCGTCGGGCCAGATCTCGATGGTGCCCCCGACGACGCGCATCCGCGTGACGGGGGGCTCGTTCCCCGCGCAGATCTGGCGGGCGTTCATGCAGGTCGCCACCGAGGACATGCCGGTGCTCGACTTCGACCGGCCCGAGTCCGACGTGGTCACGCTGGCCGTCGACACCACCCGGAGCTGCATCGCGACGGCGCACACGCCGCCCGAGGTCGTGAAGGTGGTGCAGTACCCCTCGGGGAGCGAGCCCACCGAGTTCTGCCCCGACCCCGCGCCCCCGCCGCTGACCGAGGTGCCGTCGGTGATCGGGCTCCCCGTGCTCGAGGCGGCCGACGTGCTGGGGGCGGCCGCGCTCGGGATCGATCCGACCGAGGAGTACGTCCCGGGGGCCCGGGACGGGACCGTCCTTCGGCAGGACCCGGCCCCCGGCGACGAGGTGGCGGAGGAGACGGCGGTGAGCGTGGTCGTCGCGACGGTGAGGCCCCCCGCCGGCGTGGTGCCCGATGTCTACGGCCTGCGCGAGGAGGTGGCCGTGGGCCGGCTGGTCGCGGCGGGCTACGAGGTGGTGATCGAGGAGGCCCTCGAGCACGACGCCTCGGTCAAGCCCGGCCGGGTGGTGGGGCAGACCCCGGTCGCGGGAGAGGAGCATCCGCCGGGGACGACCATCGTCCTCTCGATCAACCCCGACCCGTAGCGCTCGAGCGCGCGAGCGCGCGCGACGCGAACCGCGTACCCGACTCGACGAAGCGCCACGGCTTCTCGACGGCCACGCTGATGCCGATCCTCGGTGAGCGAGCGGCTCGCGCGGCGCGCGCTCCCTCCTCCAGCCAGATGCCGGTGCCGCGCGTGAGGTCGTGGCCGTCCCAGGAGCGGTCGATCCCGAGGGCCTGGCAGGATCGTCCGGGGCCGGCGCACAAGAGGAGCGGCTCCTCCACCCTCCGGCGACGGGCCATCTCGGCGGCGCCCTCGATCGGCTCGAGGGCCCGGATGAGGACCGCGCTGCCCGAGCGCGCCACCACGTTCATGCAGTGGTGGATGCCCATCGAGCGGTAGACGTACAGGTGGCCGGGGGGTCCGAACATCGTCGCGTTGCGAGCGGTCGGGCCACGGAACGAATGGCTCGCGGGGTCATCGGGGCGGTAGGCCTCGGCCTCGACGATGCGACCGGCGAGCCGCTCGCCGCCGACGTCCCGCACGACCAGCCGCCCGAGCAGGTCCCGGGCGAGCGTCAGGGAGGGCCGGTCGTAGAACGCCCGCGGCAGCGGCATCAGGCCGGGCGGTCCTTGCGGAGGAACCTCTTGAGCTTCGCGAGGGGCCAGGCGTTGATCACGTCCTCCTTCGTCAGCCACCCACGCTGGGCGGTGCCGACGCCGAACCGGAGGTTGGCGAGGTGCAGGGGCGAGTGCGAGTCGGTGTCGACGGCGAACCTCGCCCCGTGGCGCCGGGCCCACATGACGTGCTCGTCGTTCAGGTCGAGGCGGTCGGGGAACGAGTTGACCTCGAGCGCGGTGCCCGTGCGGGCCGCGGCCTTGAAGACCTCCTCGACGTCGAACTCGATCGGTGGCCGCTGGCCGATCATCCTCGCGGTGGGGTGACCGATCACGTTGACGAGCGGATGCTCCATCGCGCGGATGATGCGCGCGGTCATCTCGTCCTTGGGCATGTTGAGGTGCGAGTGCACCGAGGCGACCAGCACATCGAAGCCCGACAGGAACTCCTCGTCCCAGTCGACCGACCCGTCGGCCTGGATGTTCAGCTCGGAGCCGTGGAGCAGCGTGAGGCCGGAGCCCTTCTCGAGCGCGCGGAGGCGCTTCCGTTGCGCCAGCGCCTTCTCGCGGGTCATCCGCTGCATCGAGAGCAGCTCGGCGTGGTCGGTGACCGCGTAGTACCGGTACCCCGCCTCCTTCGCCGCCTCGAGCATCGTCTCGAGCGGGGCGAGGCCGTCGGTGAGGTCGGTGTGCGTGTGCAGGTCGCCCTTGATGTCCTTCACCTCGACCAGCTTCGGGAGCTCGCCGGCGAGCGCGGCCTCCACCTCGCCGCGGTCCTCGCGGAGGGTCGGTGGGATCCACGGCAGACCGAGATGCTCGTAGACCTCCTCCTCGGTCTCGGCGACGATGAGCCTGCCTGACTTCGCGCGGAAGAGGCCGTACTCCGAGAGCTTCAGGCCCTTGCGGACCGCCATCTCGCGGATGCGCACGTTGTGGGCCTTCGAGCCGGTGAAGTACTGGATCGCCGCGCCCCACACCTCGGGCGGGACCACGCGCAGGTCCACCTGGAGGCCCTTCGTCGTGCGGATCGAGGTCTTGGTCTCGCCGCTCCCGAGCACCTCCTCGGCGTAGGGGCAGGACGCGAACGCCTCCATCACCGGAACCGGGTCGTCGGAGGCGACCAGCAGGTCGATGTCCCCGATCGTCTCCTGCATCCGGCGGAGCGAGCCGGCGAAGCCCGCGCGCTTCACCTGCTTCAGCTCGCGGAGCATCCCGAGGAGCTCCTCGGCGAGGTCGGTGGCGACGCCGATCTGGACGCGACCCCCCGACTGCTGCATGAGCTCGATCCCCCGAAGCAGCTTCTCCTCGGTCTTGGGACCGAACCCCTTCAGGTCGCGGAGGCGGCGCTCGTGGATCGCGTCGAGCAGCTCCTCGACCGAGGAGATGTGAAGCTCGTCGTAGAGCACCATCGCCTTCTTCGGGCCGAGCGAGGAGATGCCCATGAGGGCGCGCACCCCGGCGGGGATCTGCGCACGGGCCTTCTCGAGCTCACCGAAGGTGCCGCTCTGAAGGAGCTGCTCGATCTTCTGCGCGGTGGACCTCCCGACGTTCGGGATCGCCCGCAGACCCGCCTCGTCGAGGGTCGAGAGGTCGGCGTGGTAGCCGCCGACCGAGCGCGCGGCCTTCTCGTAGGCGCGGGCCTTGAACGAGTCGAGGCCGAGGATCGACAGCAGGTCGGAGTACTCCTGGAGCGCCGCCGCCACGTCGTCGTTCGATCGGGGCATGCCCTCAGCGTACCTCCGGCCCGATCAGGCGAGGCCGAGGAGCCAGATGAGCAGGGCCTTCTGGGTGTGGAGGCGGTTCTCGGCCTGGTCCCAGACCGCGGAGTGGGGACCGTCGATCACCTCGTCGGTGATCTCCTCGCCGCGGTGGGCCGGAAGGCAGTGCAGCACGACCACATCGTCGGCGGCGGCGGCCACCTTCTCGCGGTCGAGGCGGAACGGGGTGAACACCAGCACGCGCTCGGCATGCTCGGCCTCCTGGCCCATCGACGCCCAGACGTCGGTGTAGAGGACGTCGGCGCCCCGGGCGGCCTCGAGGGGGTTGTTCGTGACCTCGGCCGACCCGCCGGTCTCGCGCGCGATGGCGCGGGCCCGGTCGATCACCTGCGGGATCGGCTCGAAGCCGGTCGGCGTGGCGACGCGGACGTGCATACCGGTCTTCGCGCCCCCGAGCAGCAGCGAGTGGGCGACGTTGTTGCCGTCGCCGAGGTAGGCCAGCGTCTGCCCGCGCAGGTCGCCCTTGCGCTCGCGGATCGTGAGGAGGTCGGCGAGGCACTGGCAGGGGTGCTCGTAGTCGGAGAGCGCGTTGATCACCGGGATGGAGGAGGTCGACGCCAGGGCCTCGAGCTTCTCCTGGCCGAAGGTGCGGAGGACGACGGCGTCGCCGTAACGCGACAGCACGCGCCCGGTGTCCTCGATCGTCTCGCCGCGGCCGAGCTGGAGGTCTCCGGCGGCCAGGGCGAGCGGGTGGCCGCCCATCGAGGCGACGCCCACCTCGAAGGAGACCCGGGTCCGGGTGGAGGGCTTCTCGAAGATCATGACCACGGCGCGACGCGTCAGCGCGTCGGCGTGGTCGGCCGGCGACTCCTTCACCTTGGCCGAGAGCTGGAGCAGGTCCTCGAGCTCCTCGGTCGAGAGGTCGTCGATCGAGAGGAAGTGTCGCGCCACGGGCCGCAGTCTATATGGGGGCCGCGCCACGGGCGACCCCGCTCAGCCGGCGCGGAGCTCGCCGGCGAAGTCGGCGGCGATGCGCTCGGAGATCGCTTGCACGCGCTCGCTCACCTCGTCGTCGGTGAGGGTGCGGTCGGGCGCGCGGAAGTCGAGTGTGAAGGCGAGGCTCTTCTTCCCCTCGGGAAGCGGGTCGCCCTCGAAGACGTCGAAGAGGACCACCCGGTCGAGGAGCTCCGCGCCGGCGTCGGCGATCGCGTCCCGGACCGCGCCGGCAGGAACCGGGCGGTCGACGAGGAACGCCACGTCGCGACGGGCCGGCGGGAACCGGGAGAAGGATCGGAGCGCGCCGGGGGCCCCGGCCCGCACGACGAGGGGCTCGGTTCGGAGCTCGAAGACGGCGACCCGCCCCTCGAGGCCGTACGCGTGGGCGACCGAAGGATGGAGCTCGCCGATCTCACCGATGGGCTTCCCGTCGAGCAGCACCGCCGCGGACCGGCCCGGGTGGTACGGCGCGCCGGGCGCGTCCCCGACCGACCAGTCGGCGACCCCGACCTCGGCCATGAGCCGCTCGAGGGCGCCCTTCGCGTCCAGGTAGTCGTGCTCGCGCCGCTCCGCGGGCCAGCCCTCCCCCGCCGGGCCGGTGACGAGCGCGGCGACCACGTCCTGCTCGATCGGCGCGTCGGTCCCGGCGCGCGTCACGTGGCCGGACTCGAAGAGGCGGATGCTCTGGCGGTTCGACGCGGCGACGGCGGCCGCGCGCAGGAGCCCGGGCAGCAGGCTCGATCGCAGGAATCGCTCCTCCTCGGAGATGGGGTTCGCGATCGCGACGCCGCTCCGCCGGTCGTCCTCGAACAGCGCGAGGTCGCGCTCCGACGCGAACGAGAGCGACCACACCTCGTGCAGGCCCGCGCGCACGAGGGCGTCGCGCAACAGCCGCCCGCCCCGCTGCTCGGCGGTGAGGCCACCGGCCTGCCGGACGCCAGGGAGGGTCGAGGGCAGGTTCGCGTACCCGCGCATCCGCCCGATCTCCTCGATGAGGTCGGCCTCGATCTCGAGGTCGACCCGGGAGCCGGGAACCTCGACGTCGACCACCTCCCCCGCCTCGCGAGCCGGCAGCCGGAGGCGCGCCATGGCGCCCGTCACGTCGGCCGTCGTCGTCTCGACGCCGAGCAGGAGCGTGGCGCGGGACGGTCGCACCGACACGGTCCGGCGAGACGGCACCTCGCCCACGCCGATCTCTCCGGAGAGGACGGTGCCGCCCGACCAGGCAGCGATCAGGCGCGCGGCGCGAGCGGCGGCCGGTGCGACCCCTTCGGGGTCGATGCCCCGCTCGAAGCGGATCGACGCCTCGGTCTTCAGCCCGAGCCGCCGCGCCGTTCGGAGGACGCCGGTCGGCTGGAAGTGGGCGCTCTCGAGGAGAACGTCGTTCGTCCCCTCCCCCACCTCGGTGTCGCCGCCTCCCATGATCCCCGCGATCGCGACCCCGCGCTCCGTGTCGGCGATCACCAGGTCCTCGTCGGTGAGCTCCCGCTCCACCTCGTCGAGGGTCACCAGCACCTCGCCGCCCGCAGCGCGGCGCACCACGATGCCGGGGCCCCGGAGCTTCGCCAGGTCGAACGGGTGCATTGGCTGGCCCATCTCGAGGAGCACGTAGTTCGTCGCGTCCACGACGTTCGACAGCGGGCGCATGCCGCACGCGGTGAGGCGGACCTGCACGTGGAGCGGCGACGGACCGATCCGAACGCCCCGGATCACGCGGGCCAGGTAGCGCGGGCAGCGCTCGAGGTCGAGCACCTCGACGGTCGCCGCCTCCGACGCCTTCTCCTCGCCCTCGTTGACGGTGGAGTCGAGCGGGCGCAGCTCCCCCGACGTGGCGGCCGCCAGCTCGCGCGCGACGCCGACGACCGAGAGCAGGTCGGGACGGTTGGGATGCACCTCGATGTCGAGGACCGCCTCGTTGAGGTGCAGGAGCTCGACGAGATCACGCCCCGGCTGGTCGGCCTGGGCGAGGCCTGCGAGGATCAGGATGCCGGAGTGGTCGGCGGAGAGGCCCAGCTCCTTCGGCGAGCAGAGCATGCCGTCCGAGGTCTCGCCCCGGATCGTCTTCTGCTCGAGCGGCCCGTCGAGGCCCGGGAGCGTCGCGCCCGGCGGCGCGTACGGGACGAGGTCGCCTCGAACCATGTTTCGCACGCCGACCACCACCCTCCGTTCCTCGCCGCCGGCGTCGATGCGGGCGAGGCAGAGCTTCTCGGAGTTCGGGTGATCGGTGACCTCGAGCACCTTGGCCACGAGCACTCCGGAGAGGCCCTGCCACGGGCGGAGGATGCGGTCGACCTCGACGCCGTGCTCGGTGAGGACGACCGCGATCTCCTCGGGGGTGAGATCGGTCGGACAGTGCTCGCGAAGCCAGGAGACCGGGACCTTCACGCCGAACCCCCGACGAACTGCTCGAGGAATCGCACGTCGCCCTCGTAGAACAGGCGGATGTCGGGGATGTCGTGGCGGAGCATCGCGATGCGCTCGACGCCCATCCCCCACGCGTAGCCGGTGTAGCGCTCGGGATCGATGCCTCCGTTCTCGAGCACCTTGGGGTGGACCATCCCCGCGCCCATGATCTCGAGCCACCCGTTCCCGCAGATGCGGCAGCCGGACCCGCCGCAGGAGAAGCACGAGACGTCGACCTCGGCGCCCGGCTCGACGAACGGGAAGAACGAAGGTCGCAGGCGCACGACCTGGTCGGGGCCGAAGATCGCCTTCGCCCACTCCTCGAGCGTGCCCTTCATGTCGGCGAGGGAAAGCCCCTCGTCGACGGCGAAGCCCTCCACCTGGTGGAAGACCGGTGAGTGGGTGGGATCGAGCGTGTCGTGGCGGTACGTGCGGCCGGGGACCACCACATAGATCGGGGGCTCGGAGGTTTCCATCGCCTTGATCTGCATGGGCGACGTCTGGGTGCGCAGCAGGAGGTCCGAGCGGCCCGGCCACTCCACGTAGAGCGTGTCCTGCATCGTGCGCGCCGGATGGTCGGGCGGGATGTTCAGCGCCTCGAAGTTGTACCAGTCGGTCTCGATCTCGGGCCCCTCCAGCACGCGGTAGCCGAGCGCGGTGAACGTGTCGACGATGAGCCGCTCTGTCTGCGTGAGGACGTGCAGCGACCCCTCGGGCAGCCGCCGGCCGGGCAGGGTCACGTCGATCCGGTCGGACTCGGCGAACTCGGCCTCGCGCGCGCCCTCCAGCTCGGAACGGCGGGCTTCGAGCGCGGCCCGGATCGCCTCGAACGCCTCGTTCACGGCCCGTCCGACCTCGCGGCGCTCGTCGGGCGCCAGGTCGCCGAGCGAGCGCTGGATCCGTGGGACGGCGGCCTTCCGCCCCAGCACCCGGACCTCCGCCTCGCGAAGGTCGTCGAGGGTTGCGGCCTCGGCGACGAGCGCGACCGCCCGGGCGCGCTCCTCGCCCAGGCCGGTGAGGATCTCCTCCGCATCCATGGGACGCCTAGTCTATGCGACGGTTACGAAGGCCTTCGGGCGATCAGCCCTGATGTGATGGCCAACCCAAGCATCACGGCGAACAGCGTCTGGTACCGAAGACCGAACTCGAAGACGTACACGTAGAACCACCGAGGTGGCGCCACCGTCTCGGTGAGCATCAGGAACTGCAACGCGAACCAGGCGGCGGGAAGAGCGCCGAGCGCCAGGGCGACGTCCCAGCGGTACCGCCCCCGCATGCCCCACGGCCGCACCGCGAGGCCGAGCATGACGCCAACCAGGGTTCCCGCACCCACAACCAAGATCCACCGTCCGGACGAGAAGGTGCCCACCTGGTTCACGTGATACCCGTAGATATCCGCGGCCTTCTTCGAGAGCCACAGCGCTCCGACCGCGCCACCGAGGTAAAGGAGACGAACGAGGAGCTCGGCCGCTCGCGCCAGCATGGGCTGTCGCATCGCCACCTACGCCTCGTCCAGCGTCCGCCCGGCCAGGCCGGCGGTGATGGCGACCCCGGTGAGGAGGACGAAGACCGTGTGGTGGTTGATCGTCAGCTCGTAGAGCGACACCCCGAGATCGAACGCGCTCCAGAGTCCCCTGGCGTCCAGGTAGTACGCGATGACGAACGCCAGCGGCACCAGGCCCGCGGCCAGCGCGACGCCCCACCGATATCCCCGGAGACCGATCGGAGCCGGGCGAACGGCAAGCCCGGATAGGATGCCCGCCGCGAGCCCGAGGCCGAGGCTCACCAGGAACTCGCCATCGGTGATGAATCCGTCTTCGTCCCCCGGCTCGACGAGCCCGATCTCGTAGCGATACCGGGCCCACAGGAGCGCCACCGCGGCAGCGGTGGCGAGGAACCGGAGGAGGAGATCCCCGGCCGATCCGGTCACGGGCGGGCGGGCCATCGACCGAAGCCTAGCCCGAGCGGGCGGCGGGGGCGAGAGGACTCTACCCTCTCAACCATGACGGGCCGCCCGAAGGACCAATCGCACCTCACGATGTCGGTGGACATCGATCGGCCTCCCGAGGAGGTGTGGCCGTACCTCGTCGACTGGGAGCGCCTCGACCGGTGGATGCTCGAGGCGCGGGACTTCCGGGTGATCGGCGAGCAGCGGGAGGGGGTGGGCGTGGTGTCGGAGGCGACGATCCGCCTCGCGGGGATCTCCACCCGCGACCGGGTCCGGGTGTCGCGGTGGGAGCCGCCGGCGGTGCTCGAGATCGAGCACCTCGGCTGGGTCAAGGGGCGCGGCTACATGGAGCTCGGCCCGACCGAGGCCGGCACCCACGTCTTCTGGCGGGAGACCCTCAGACCCCCGTGGGGGATCCTGGGGGCGATCGGGATGCGGCTCGTTCGCCGGGTCATGCGCCGGACGTTCGAGCGGGACCTTCGGGTGCTGAAGGACCTGGTGGAAAAGGGCGCCTAGCCCGGAAGGCGGAGCAGGAAGCGCACGCCGCCCTCCGCCTCGCAGGTGATCCCGCCGCCCATCGCCTCGGCGACGCGGGCCGCGGCGAACAGCGACACCTTCCCGCCGCTCTTCGGGGCCGAGAACATCGCGGCGGCCTGCTCGGCGCTCGGCCCCTCTCCGCCGCGGCGCACCTCGGCCTCGACGCCGTCGCTCGCCGGGCGGATCCGTATCTCGACCGGGCCCTCGCTCGCCCACCACAGCGCTCCCTCGGCCAGCGCGAGGAGCATCCCGTTCAGGCGATCGCGATCGGCGCGGGCCGTGCCCTCGCCCTCGACCTCGATCTGGGGGAAGTCGGTGCTCAGCCCGAACAGCTTGGCCACCCAATCGGCCGCCGGCCGCACGGGCGTTCGCTCGAGGGGCGGGCGGAAGGTCCCCGCCGCCACGCGAACGGCGTCCACCACGAGCCGCACGACCGCCGAGACCCGCTCGCCGTCGAGGAGCATGTCGCGCACGATCTCGCGGCGCTGCTCGTCCTCGAAGCGGCCCCACTTCGCGTTGAGGGTGGCCGCGAACCCCGTGAGGGCCGTGAGCGGCGAGCGGATGTCGTGCGACGCGGCGGAGACGATCGCCTCGACCCCGAGCGCGCCGCCGCCCGACGCTCGCTGCCGCGTCGCCTCGAACATGACGAGCGCGGCGGCCGCCGCGAGGTTCAGCGACTCGGCCTTCCCGATGATCGGGACACGGACGCTCCGGTCGGCGAGCTTCCGGGCGTCGGCCTCGAGGCCCCACGCCTCGTTCCCGAAGAGCACGACCGTGGGCCCGGAGAGGTCGGTCTCGTACAGGCTCGCGTCGCCGTCGGCCGCCGCGGCCAGGACCCGCATGCCGCGCTCGCGGAGATGCTCGACCGCCTCCTCGGGACTCGGGCCCCGGACGACCGGCAGGTGGAACAGCGAGCCGGCCGACGCCCGGACCGTCTTCGTGTTGTAGACGTCGACCGACGCTCGCGTGAACACGACGGCCTCGGCCCCGGCCGCGTCGGCGCTGCGCAGGATCGTGCCGGCGTTCCCGGGATCGCGAACCGAGCAGAGCACGGGGACGAGGCCGGTCCCGGGCAGGTCCTCGAGCGGCGCGTCGACGTAGCGGGCCACACCCAGGATGCCCTGCGGCGTCACCGTGGAGGTGAGGTGGCCCATCACCGGCTCGGAGACCGCCGTGACGCGCACCCCCGCCTCGGCTGCCTTCACGACGATCGGCTCGAAGCGCGCCTCGCCGGGAGTGTGGAACAGCTCCACGAGCGCTCCGGCGTCGAGCGCCTCCGCGGTGACCTGGGCTCCCTCAACGAGGAAGCGCGCCTCCTTGTCGCGGAGGGCGCGCTTCTTGAGGCGAACGGTCGTGACGATCTGGCGGTTCCGGGTGCTGGTGATCACCCGGGGGAGCTGCCTACTTGGCCCCGCCGCGAGCCAGCTCGACCAGCGCCCCGAAGCCCTTCGGGTCGCTGACGGCGATGTCGGCGAGGACCTTGCGGTCGAGCTCGATCTCGGCCACCTGCAGCCCGTGGATGAACGCCGAGTACGACATGCCGTGCTGGCGCGTGGCCGCGCCGATGCGCGTGATCCACAGCCTTCGGAAGTTGCCCTTCTTCTTCCGGCGGTCGCGATAGGCGTAGACGCCGGAGTGGAGCAGCTGCTCCTTCGCCTTCCGGTAGGAGCGGGACCGCTGGCCCCGGTAGCCCTTCGCCTCGCGCAGGACCTCGCGGTGCTTCTTGCGTGCGTGGACACCTCGCTTGACCCTGGGCATCGCTACCGCTTCCTCAGGAGCCGGAGGATGTTCTTCCGCTCCGCCGTGACCTCGTTCATCCTGGCCAGGCGACGGGTGCGCCGGGAGGACTTCTTGCCCAGCAGGTGGGCCCGGTTGGCCCTGCGGTGCAGGACCTTTCCGTTTCGGGTGACGCGGAAGCGCTTCGCGGCGCCTCGATGCGTCTTCGCCTTGGGCATCAGCTCGCTACCTCTTTCTCCTCGGGTGCAGGTGCGTTCTCGGGTGCAGGTGTGCTCTCGGGTGCGGGTTCCTCCGACGCCGCGGGGGCGCCCTCAGGTGCGGGCGCCTTCGGAGGGGCCTCGGCCTTCGTCGGCAGCCGCTTCGCCGGCGAGATGACCATGATCATGTTCCGGCCGTCGAGCTTGGGCATCTGGTCGACGATCGCCGTCTCGTCGAGGTCGGCGACCAGTCGGTCGAGGATCTTCCTCCCCAGCTCGGTGTGTGCCATCTCGCGTCCTCGGAACATGATCGTCACCTTCACGCGGGCCCCGGCGTTCAGGAACCGAACGACGTGGCCCTTCTTCGTCTCGTAGTCGTGGATATCGATCTTCGGGCGGAACTTGATCTCCTTCACGTCCACCCGGGTCTGCTTCTTGCGGGCCTCTTTCTGCTTCAGGGCCTGCTCGTACTTGTACTTCCCGTAGTCCATGATCCTGCAGACCGGAGGCTTCGCCTGCGGCGCGACCTCGACCAGGTCGAGGTCCTGCTCCTCCGCCATCCGGAGCGCTTCCTGCGTGGAGACGATCCCGACCTGCGCTCCGTCCGAGCCCACCAGCCGTATCTCCGGGGCTCGGATACGCTCGTTTATCCGTGGATCAACGGAGACTCCCGCTCACCTCCCACGCGCGCAGAGCATGAGCGCCGTCCCACGGAACACGCGCCCGAGGCTCGCGGCGCGCAACGATTCGAACCCGGTCATGTATCCGCAGAGTATAGGGGCCGCCACCGACCCGTGTCGATAGCCCGGTCGGGGTCCCGAACCGCCCGAGATGCCCCACAAAGCAAGAAGCCCCCTTTCGGGGGCTCCTCGCGGATGTCAGCCTCGGCTAGGAGACAGGCCGGACGTTGGACGCCTGCTTGCCCTTCGGGCCCTCGACGATCTCGAACTCGACCTCCTGGCCCTCCTGCAGGGTGCGGTAGCCCTCACCCTCGATAGCGGAGAAGTGAACGAACACGTCGTCGCCCTCGGCCTGGGAGATGAACCCGAAACCCTTCTCGTTGCTGAACCACTTCACGGTGCCTTGCGTCACACCTACCTCCTTGCCGGGGGGCGGAAACCGATCCCCGCCCAGTGCGGGCCGGAGATTACCACAGCGGCTCGCGCGCTTCACTCCTCCTTCGGGAGGGTATCGAGCAGGCTGGCCATCTCCATCGCGGCGATCGCCGCGTCCCACCCCTTGTTGCCGTGCTTTCCCCCCGCGCGGTCGAGCGCCTGCTCGAGCGTGTCGGTCGTGAGGACGCCGAAGATGCACGGCACTCCCGAGTCGAGGGTGGCGCGCTGGATGCCGGCGGCGGCCTGCCCGGCCACGAACTCGAAGTGCGACGTCTCGCCCCTGACCACGGCGCCGAGGCAGACGACGCCCTCGTAGATGCCCGATCTGGCGAGGCGGCGAGCCACCAGCGGGAGCTCGAACGCGCCCGGGCAGCGCGCGACGTCGATGTCCTCCTCGGCCACGCCGTGGCGGCGGAGCGCGTCGAGCGCGCCCTCCTCGAGCCGCCGGGTGACGACCTCGTTGAAGCGCGCGACGGCGATGGCGAAGCGGCGGCCGCGGGCGTCGAAGGAGCCCTCGGCCGGGCCGCCCGCGGTGGTCACCCGTCCTCCCCGGGGCCGAGGTTCGTGAAGAGGTGGCCGAGCTTCTCGCGCTTGGCCTGCAGGTAGCGGAGGTTCTCGGGCGTCGGCCGGGTCTCGAGCGGCACGCGCTCGACGATCTCGAGGCCGTGGCCCTCGAGTCCCGCGCGCTTGGCGGGGTTGTTCGTGAGCAGGCGCATCGTCCGCACGCCGAGGTCGTAGAGGATCTGCGCGCCGAGCCCGTAGTCGCGGGGGTCGGGGGGGAAGCCGAGGTCGGTGTTGGCCTCGACCGTGTCGCGCCCGGCCTCCTGCAGCTCGTAGGCGCGGAGCTTGTGGGCGAGACCGATCGCGCGGCCCTCGTGGCCCCGGATGTACAGCAGCACGCCCCGGCCCTCCTGGCCGATCTTGTCGAGCGCGTCGTCGAGCTGTGTCCCGCAGTCGCAGCGCAGGGAGTGGAACACGTCGCCGGTGAGGCACTCGGAATGCGCCCGCACGAGGACGTCCTTCCCGTCGCCGATGTCCCCGAGCACCATCGCCACGTGGACCCGCGCGTCCACGGTGCTCTCGTAGGCCTGGGCGGAGAACTCCCCGTAGAGCGTGGGGATCCGGGCCCCGGCGATGCGGCGGACGAGGGTCTCCTTCTTCCGCCGGTACTCGATGAGGTCGGCGATCGAGATGATCCTCAGCCCGTGCTCGCGGCCCACCCGGACGAGCTCGGGGAGCCGGGCCATGGTGCCGTCGGCGTGCATGATCTCGCAGATGACCCCGGCGGGGAACATCCCGGCGAGGTTCGCGAGGTCGACGGCCGCCTCCGTATGGCCGGCGCGGCGGAGCACGCCGCCCTCCTGCGCCCTGAGCGGAAAGACGTGACCGGGCATCAGCAGGTCCTCGTGGCGCGTCTCGGGGTCGCAGACGATCTTGCACGTGATCGCGCGGTCGTGCGCGCTCGTGCCGGTGGTGGTCTGGCCCTTCGCGTCGATCGACACCGCGAACGCCGTGTCCATCGAGCCCTCGGCGCGATCGACCATCAGCGGGATCCGCAGCTCGTCGAGCCGCCAGGCGGCCGCGGGGAGGCAGATCAGGCCGCGGCCGTGCGTCGCCATGAAGTTGACGGCCTCCGGGGTCGCCTTCTCGGCGGCCATGACGAAGTCGCCCTCGTTCTCACGATCGGCGTCGTCGACGACGATCACGATCCGGCCGGCGCGGATGTCCTCGACGGCCTCCTCGATCGGGGCGAACACGCCCGCGGGCTCCTCCGCCGATACGGCTTGCTCGCTCACTGCCACCTCGTCTGTCATCCGGTCCTCCGCATCAGTCGCTCCACGTACTTGGCCAGCATGTCCACCTCCAGGTTCACGTCGTCGCCCGCGCGGCGTTCGCCGAGGGTCGTCACGGCGAGCGTGTGCGGGATCAGGCTCACGTCGAAGGTCCCCTCGCCCAGCGAGGCGACGGTGAGGCTCACGCCGTCGACGGCCACCGAGCCCTTCTCCACCAGGTAGCGATCGAGGCCGTCCGGGACGCGGATGGTCATCCTCGCGCCGTCGCCTTCGGGCTTGACGGTGTCCACCGTGCCGACGCCGTCGACGTGCCCCTGCACGAGGTGGCCGCCCAGGCGGGTCATCAGCGTCACCGGGCGCTCCAGGTTCACGGTGCCGCGGCTCCGGTCGCGTCCGAACGTCGTACGCTCGATCGTTTCGTCGCTCAGGTCGAAGCCGAGGGCCCCGTTCTCGCCGCCGGTCACGGTGAGACAGACGCCGTCCACGGCGATCGAGTCGCCGATCTGCGCGTCGGCCGCGACCGTCGGGCACTCGATCACGATGTGGTGGGACTCCACGGTTTCGCTGCCATCCTCGCCGACGTTGGCGACTGCGATCCTCCAGAACAGGTGGCCGCGCTCTTCAACGATGCCGGTGAACATCCGCCACCACCTTGATGTCGTCTCCGATGCGGATGACCTGCGTGAGCCGCAGGCGCACCGCCTTCCCGATCCCGGGGACGCCGCCGCCCATCAGCACGCTCGGAGCGTCCTGACCGCCCACCAGGATCGGGGCGATGAACAGCACGACGCGGTCGACGACCCCCCGGTCGATCGCCTCCCAGGCGATCGTCGGGCCGCCCTCGAGCAGCACGTGCTGCATGTCGCGCTTCCCGAGCTCGGCCACGAGCCGGTCGATGGGGATGAGGCCCGATCCCGCGTCGTCGAGCACGACCACGTCGGCGCCCGCGGCGGCCCAGGCCTCTCGCCGCTCGCGCGGAGAGGTGTCGGTCGTCGCCACGAGGGTGGGGGCGGCGTCGTCGAAGACGCGGTGCGTCTCCGGGACGATGCCGCGGCCGTCGATCACCACCCTGGTCTTCGGAGCGCCCGCG
>DASWKG010000130.1:0-27223 GCA_036396755.1 Actinomycetota bacterium | reverse complement strand
GGCCGTAAGCAAGTTGCGGCTCCGGCCAGGTAACTGGCCGGACCAAACCCTGCTATTTGCTGGAAACTCCGAGTATCCGGCGGTACTCATTCATGTCAGTGGCGCGAGGTAGCGTCTCGGCATGAGAAGTGACAATCCGTCCGGTGCGGACGATCAGCAGGAAAGGCTCGCGCATTCAGCGTGGTTGGATCGCATCCCCCAAGACGCAGGTCATTACGTCGCGGGGTTCGTCGACGGCGAAGGGAGCTTCAACGTCCCTATCCGTCGAGGGCACGATCGGTACATGCCATGGCGGGTCGGCCTCACGTTCAACGTTTCGCAGATCGGTACGGAGATATTGGACCATCTTCGATCGGTCTTCGGAGCCGGAACGATCCGAGGACGGCCTGATGGCGTGTACTACTTCGAGGTGACGAAGCTGGACGACCTCGAGGAGCGGGTTTTCCCGTTCTTCGAGCGCTTTCCGCTTCGAGGCCCGAAGCGAAAGGATCTGGCGATGTTTCGTCAGATCGCCGAGCTCGTCCGACGACGTGAACATCTCTCGCCGCGAGGCGTCGAGCGTGTCCTCGAGATGAGGCGTTCGATGAACCGAGGCGGGAAGCGAAGGCGGCCGGATCGAGAGATCCTGGCGGTGCTGAATGCGTGGGAATCCTCAGAGGCCATACGCAGGGCTCCCCGATTGAAGCTCGGGGATGAAGATATGGTCCACGCCCCATGGCGATATGGGGAATCACGTGAACTATAACGGTCCTAAGGTAGGAAGCTCCTTGGCAGGCAAGGGGCGCTGCCCCCCGCACGGGTGACCGTGCGGTGCGCAGCCGGCTATATGCTGGAAAACCCGAGTATCCCTTTGGTACTCGTCGACGCGATCGGCGTCGGCAGTGAAAATCCAAGGGGTGCGGAAAACCCGCAGGAAAGACTCGGAATCTCGACAGATTCCGAGAATCCTCAGAGACCATACGCCGGCCCTCTTCCGCCGACCCGGAAGAGGATGAGATGGTCCGCCACCCACGGCGACGTGGGGAACCGGAAGGTGCACCCGGTTCGTGTCCAACTGGACATAACGTCGGCCAGCGAAATTCCTTGTCGGGTAAGTTCCGACCTGCACGAATGGCGCAACGACTTGGGCGCTGTCTCAACCAGGGACTCGGCGAAATTGCATTACGAGTAAAGATGCTCGTTCCCCGCGACAGGACGGAAAGACCCCGGAACCTTTACTGCAGCTTGGTGTTGGGTTTTGGCACGCGTTGTGTAGGATAGGCGGGAGCCTGGGAAGCCCGGACGCCAGTTCGGGTGGAGGCACCCTTGAAATACCGCTCTTCGTGTGCTGGGGCTCTAACCCGGGTCCGTAATCCGGATCGGGAACAGCGCCTGGTGGGCAGTTTGACTGGGGCGGTCGCCTCCCAAAAGGTAACGGAGGTGCCCAAAGGTTCCCTCAGCCTGGTTGGCAATCAGGTGTCGAGTGCAAGGGCACAAGGGAGCTTGACTGCGAGACCGACGGGTCGAGCAGGTGCGAAAGCAGGGCCTAGTGATCCGACGGTGGCTGGTGGTAGCGCCGTCGCTCAACGGCTAAAAGGTACTCCGGGGATAACAGGCTGATCCTGCCCAAGAGTCCACATCGACGGCAGGGTTTGGCACCTCAAACATGGGGTGAGGCGGCAGAGATGCCGTACCAAGCATCGGCTTATAACGGTGAACCCCTGAACGTGTCAGTGGGGGAAGCTACGCTTCCAGACACGTGGGCGATACCGTGGGAAGTCTGTCGGGAGTGCAGCCAGAAATGGTGGCTGCCAGGTCAGCACGTTTCGACGTGCAGTGTTTCCTAGATCGGAAGCAACTCCCGCAAGTGACCCCGTAACGACTGAGGCCTTCGGGCCGAGGTGGTGGTCCTGCCTCTCAGAGGCAAATCTACGGCCGCCACAATACGCCGACCCCTACCCCTTGGCCGGGGAGGGTGGAGATATAGTCTGCGCCACCGGGAACGGTGGAGTCACGTGCGATGTCGGCTCGTCGCATCCTGGGGCTGGAGCAGGTCCCAAGGGTCGGGCTGTTCGCCCGTTAAAGCGGTACGCGAGCTGGGTTTAGAACGTCGTGAGACAGTGAACTTTCCGCGCTGTCATTAAATTCGGCTAAATGCTGGAAACGCCGAGTATCCTGCGCTACTCGCCATGTCAGAGGGGACTGTTAGCCTCTCGACATGTGCAGTGACAATGCGACAGGTGCGGCCAATCAGCAGGAAAGGCTGGATGCCTATCTATCGGGCTACGTCGACGGAGAAGGATCATTCCACGTCGCCGTTCAGAGGAACCCGAGCACGAGAGCCGGTTGGCAGCTCGTGCCCGAGCTCCACGTCAGCCAGAACGCCGAGCGCCGTCAGGTCCTCGACCTGATCAAGCGCCGGCTGGGCTGTGGACGGATCCAGGCGAACCATCGCGGTTCCCCGGACACGACACTCGTGTTCGTGGTCCGCAACCGGAACGACCTGATGACGAAGGTGATTCCCTTCTTCGAGGCGCAACCCCTCCTGAGCAGCAAGCAGCAGGACTTCCTCGTCTTCGCCCGCATCGTGCGGGCGATGGATCGAGGTGAGCACCTGAGCTCAGAGGGATTCCGATCGCTGCGGCGGCTGGCGGTCTCCATGAACGGAGGCGGCCGGTACCGCAGGGTGCATCGGGGATAGGCACACAGAATCCTCAGAGGCCATACGCCGAACACCGCTCCATCTCCGGTGCCTCCGGATGGTGGATCGAAGCGGTGAAGATATGGTCCGACCCTCATGGCGACATGGGGAGCCAGGCGGAACAGAAACGACCTGGCCACCGATCGGGCAAGGGGCCCGAGCGGGGGTAACAGACGTGTCGGTCCCTATCCGTCGCGCGCGCAGGAGACTTGAGGAGAGCTGTCCCCAGTACGAGAGGACCGGGACGGACGGACCTCTAGTGTGCCAGTTGTCGCGCCAGCGGCACGGCTGGTTAGCTACGTCCGGAAGGGATAAGCGCTGAAGGCATCTAAGCGCGAAGCTCGCTTCAAGATGAGGTCTCCCACTGGGTTAACCAGGTAAGGCCCCTCGCAGACCACGAGGTTGATAGGCCGGAGGTGTACGCACGGTGACGTGTTCAGCCGACCGGTACTAATAGGCCGAGGACTTGGCTCGCTCGCGCTCGCTATGGGGTTCCGGGGTTCGTCCCCGGGGCTCGCCCCTCGAACCCTTCATCGGGCATGCCCGGTGAGCAAGGGTTTCGGTGGCTATGGCGGAGGGGATACACCCGGCTCCATCCCGAACCCGGAAGTTAAGCCCTCCAGCGCCGATGGTACTGCCTTGGAGACGAGGTGGGAGAGTAGGTCGTCGCCGGGACACTATTTCGAAGAGGCTCCCTCCGGGGAGCCTCTTCTCTTTTTCTGTAGAGTTCGCTCATGGGCGATCAGCGGGGACGAAGCGCGGGCGGCTCCGGCCGTCGTCGCACCGGCGGCGGGGGAGGCCGCGGCTCCGGTGCGAAGCGAACGGGCGGCTCGGGCGGCGCTCAGCGCTCCGGTGGCTACAAACGGTCCGGTGGCGCTCCCAAGCGGCAGGCGGGGGAGGCGGCCGGCCGCCCCAGGTTCGGCGATCGACGAGAGCCCACCACCAAGCCGCGATCGAAGTCGACCCTGCCTCGCGACGTCGTGGTCGAGGTCGAAGCCACCACCGGGAGCGCCGCTCCGCGAGTGCTCGCCCTGCTCGAGCAGGCGCTCGAGCGGATGGACGACGATCGCCCCACCGACGCGCTCAAGCTCCTCGCCGAGGCGAAGCCGAAGGCCTCTCGCTCCATCTCGCTCCGAGAGATGCTCGGGATGGCCCTCTACCAGGCCGGTCAGTACCGGGAGGCGATCCGGGAGCTCCAGTCTTACCGCCGGATGAGCGGCCGCCCCGACCAGAACCACCTCATCGCCGATTGCCATCGAGCGCTGGGCGCGCCCGAGAAGGCGGTTCCCCTCGTGCAAGAGGCTCTGCGATCCCGGATCCCCGAGGAGTCACGGGCGGAGGCGGCCGTGGTCGGGGGTGCCGCCCTCGCGGACCTGGGACGGTTCGAGGAGGCGCTGGTCATCCTTCGCCGGTTCGGGACGACCAGAGACGTCGCACGGCCTCACGACCTGCGCGTCTGGTACGTCACCGGCGACGTCCTGGAGCGCGCCGGACGGAAACGGGAGGCGGCCCGGGAGTTCCGCCGCATCCTCGAGCACGACCCCGAGGCGTTCGACGCCGCCGAGCGGGCCTCGGCACTCGGCTGAGCGAACGACCCGGCCCTGGGCGGACTCAGCCCCCTGGCTCCTCGCGCCTCGCTCGCTCCGCTTGCTTCCGCAGGTACCGCGTGATGCCCAGCGCGTTCATCTCGTAGCTCGTGAGCAGCTCATAGCGCTCCTCGACGTCGCTGCGCTCGCTCGGGTCGGGGATCAGCTCGCCCACCGTTCCCTCCCGGAGGATGGAGACGATCTCGTCGAGGTCCTCGGTCCGTTCGAGTGCCGTGCGGACGACGTCGGTCCAGTGCTCGAGGCGGGCGACAGCGAGCCCGCAGAGCTCCTCCACCGCGGACGAGGGCCCGAAGTGGCTGAACAGGATCCTCGAGGGCCGCCGCTCCCGTACCCGGCGGATGCTGGCGATAGCCTGCTCGAGGTCGAACTCGGGCGGGGGAGTGGCAGGCCGCAGCACGCCCACATCGGGCAGGAACACCCCGAACGCGTCGCCCACGAAGACGCCTCCGGTCGCAGAGTCGGCGAGGCAGACGTGGTGGCCGGCGTGCCCGGGCGTGTACAGCGCGGTCAAGGTCCGGTCGCCGCCGAGCGAGATCACGTCGCCGTCGGTGAGCGCCCGGATGCGTTCTTCGGGCACCGGCTCGACGGCGCCGAACAGCTCCCGGAGCCCGTCGACGCCGTAGATGCGCTCGGCGCTCGCGATGAGCTTCGTGGGGTCGGCGAGGTGGGGCGCGCCCCGCTCGTGGACCCAAACGGTCGCCGAGGGGAAGCGCGAGGCCATCGCCCCGGCCCCGCCCGCGTGGTCGAGGTGGATGTGGGTGACCACGATGTGCGCGAGGTCGCCGGCGCCCACGCCGAGCTCCTCCAGCCCCTGCTCGATCTCGTCGACGCACAGCGTCGATCCGGTCTCGACCAGCGCCGGCTCCCGGCCCGCCACGAGGTAGGCCGACGTGGCGTTCTCGCGGGAGAACATGCGCGTGTCGATCGCGGTGATGCCGGGGGCAGCCTCGAAGGTTCGAGCCATCGGGCGGGAGTCTAGCCGGTCCGCGCAGGCGCCCGCGGCCTCCGGCGTCCATGTCAGAGGGGGGTTGTAGGGTCGCCTCGAAAGGAGGTGGCACATGGTCACGGTGAACGTGGTGGTGCTCGCCGGACGGCTCTCGACCGACCCCGAGGTGGTCGAGATGCCCTCCGGCGACCGTGTGGCCAGGCTGCGCCTCCAGGTGCCCGAGACCGGAAAGCGCGTTCTCCCCCTCCCGGTCGCGGCCTGGGACGGCTCCGCACGAAAGGGCTGTGAGCGACTCGCCAAGGGCGATCACGTCATGGTCCGGGGCCGCCTGGTCCGCCGGTATTTCCGGGGCCAAGGAGGCGGCAGGTCGATCATGGAGGTGATCGCGGCAGAGATAAGGAAGCTCGAGGACACGGAAACCGAATAGGAGCGAGGCCTCCCGGCCGCGGCCTATAATCTGCGCGTGCCGGGAGGAATCGTCACATGAAGCGGATCGGCGGGGACCGCCAGGTCAGGTTCCGCACGATCGCCGGGCTCGTCCTGATCCTGGGCGGGGGCGTCGTGATCTTCCTGGGCTGGTGGGGCATGGCCGGCAGGGACTGCTCCCAGTGCCAGCTGCCCTACATCGTCTCGGGCGGGCTCGGGGGGCTAGCGATGGTGGTCACCGGCTCCGCCCTCCTCGTCATGTCGGGGCTCCGCGCGGAGCGGATCAAGGCCGAGGCCCGGACCCAGGAGCTCATCCAGGTGATGGGCCGCCTGGGCACGGCGCTCACGGTCGGCGAGGGGTCGACCGACGGCCTCGTCCTTGCCGGGAAGTCCACCTACCACCGGCCCGAGTGCCGCCTGGTCAAGGACAAGGACCTCGAGAAGGTAAGCCTGCAGGTCGCGTCGGCCTCGGGTCTCGCTCCCTGCCGCGTCTGCTCGCCCGGGACCCTCGACGAGCCGGCCAACGGGGGGAAGGCCCCCTCCGAGGCCGGCGAGACGTCCGCCCCGGCGAAGGCGAGCTCCTCTCGTCGTCGTTCGAGGAAGCCCTGAGCCCTACGCGGGCGCGCCCAGGTAGGCCTTCCGGAGCTCTCCCTGCTCGAGGAGCTCGGACCCGCTTCCCTGGAAGATGATCTGGCCCTTGTCCATGATGAAGGCCCGCTGGGCCAGCCGGACCGACCCGGCGTTCTGCTCGACCATGAGCACCGTGACGCCGTCGGTGTTGATGCGCTGGACGATCTGGAACACCTGCTGGACGAGCTTGGGCGACAGCCCGAGCGAGGCCTCGTCGATCAGGAGGAGACGCGGCCGAGCCATCAGCCCGCGTCCGATCGCGAGCATCTGCTGCTCCCCGCCCGACAGTGTCCCGGCCATCTGGTTGCGCCGCTCCTCGAGGATCGGGAAGTACTCGAACACCTGCTTGAGCCGCTCGTTGTAGAAGGCGCGGTCGCGCCGGACGGTCCAGGCCCCCAGGCGAAGGTTGTTGGCCACCGACAGCCCGGGGAACACATGGCGCCCCTCCGGAACCAGGACGATCCCCGCCGCCACGAGCTTGCGCGTGTCCTGACCGCCGACCTGCCCGCCGTCGAAGCGGATCTCGCCGGACCAGGGCTTCAGGATGCCGGCGATGGTCAGCATCGTCGTCGTCTTCCCGGCGCCGTTCAGCCCGAGGACGACCGCCGTCTCGCCCTCCTCGATCGCCAGGTCCACGCCGTGCAGGACCGGCGTGTGCCCGTAGCCCGTGCGGACCCCGTCCAGCTCAAGCAGCGCCATGATCTTCTCCCAGGTAGGCGGCGACGACCTCGGGGTGCCGCTGGACCTCTTCCGGCTTCCCCCTGGCCAGGATCTTCCCGAAGTTGAGCACGTACACGTAGTCGCAGACGCCCACGACGAGCGGCACGTGGTGCTCGATCATGAGGATGGTGAGCCCCAGCGTGTCGCGGAGGAATCGCAGGGTGTCGCCGAGCCGGTGCGCTTCGTCGGGGCTCATCCCCGAGGACGGCTCGTCGAGCAGCAGCATCTCGGGGTCGGTCGCGAGCGTCATCGCGAGGTCGACGAGCTTCAGTGTTCCGTACGGCAGGTTGGTCGCGACCTCGTCTCGCACCTCGAGCAGGCCGAGGAACTCGAGGATCTCCTCGGCGTCGCGCCGGAGGTTGCGCTCGACGGGGTAGGTCCCAGGCATCCCGAGGAGGCCTCCCAGCGCGCTGTACGGGACGTGGGGGTGCTGGGCGATCAGCATGTTGTCGAGCACGGTGAGGTCCCTCGCCACGCCGAGGTTCTGCCACGAGCGCCCGAGGCCGATCGCCGCCCGCTTGTGCGTGGGCAGGCGGGTGACGTCCTTCCCCCGGTAGGTGACGGTGCCGGTGTTCGGCTTGTAGATGCCCGTGAGGCAGTTGAAGAACGTGGTCTTGCCGGCGCCGTTCGGGCCGATGAGGCCCACGATCTCCCACTCGCCGACCTCGACGTCGACGCCGTCGAGCGCCTGCAGGCCGCCGAACCTGATCGAGACCTCCTTCGACGCGAGCACCTTGGCCATCAGGAGCCCTCCTTCTTGGACCGCCGGGTGCCCGTGGTCTTGGAGGGCGCCGCTTTGGCCGCGGCGCCGGGAGCTTTCGAGCGCGTTCGGCTCCGCTTCGCCGGCGATCTCTCCGCCGTGGCGTCCTCGGGGCCGGGCCCGGTCTCCGCCGCCGCGGAGGGGAGCGCGGCCGTGGCATCGGCGCCGGCGCCCCCGCCCTCGTCGGCGTCGCGATGGTCGACGAAGCGCTCGCGCTTTCCCCGGTGCTCGAGGAACCGGCCACCGGAGAGCCACCGACGTAGCGGGAGCAGCTGCTGGCCGATACCGCCGGGGTAGAGGATCAGCGTGAGCACCAAGAGGAGGGCGCCCACGACGGGCTCGAGACGCACGCTCTGCGCGGCGATCTCGTGGGCCCGCTCGGCCGCCATCCACAGGTCGAGGATCTTCGTGAGCAGCGGCTCGAACAGGAACGGGAACACCCCGAAGAAGATGGACCCGATCACGACGCCCGCCTTGGACCCGAGGCCGCCGACCACCGTCATGAACACCCAGGTGAAGGCGATCGACAGGACGAAGTCGTCGGCCACCACCACCTGCTGCCAGTGCGCGAACAGGCTTCCCGCGAGGCCCGCGATGAAGCCCGACAGGCTGAAGGCGAGGATCTTGTAGAAGGTCGTGTTGACCCCGAGCGTCGCCGCCACCCGCTCGTCGTGGCGGAGGGCGATGATCGCGCGCCCGGCCTTCGACTTGGTGAGCCGCCAGTCGAGGAAGAGCACCAGCGCGAGGAACAGCACGCACAGGTAGAGGAAGCCGTGGTCGGTCGTGAAGCCGGCCGGGCGGGGGGCCTGGACCCCCTCGCCGCCGCCCGTGAGCGCGCGGATGTTGAAGATCGACGCCTCGGCCACCCGCCCGTAGGCGAGCGTGATCAGGGCGAGATAGAGGCCCTTCAGGCGGAGGGCGACCAGCCCGAGCAGAGCGGCGGAGATGGCGCCGCCGATCGCCGCGATCGGGAGGGCCAGCCAGAAGGAGAGCCCGACCTCGGAGGCCATGTTGCCCGAGATGAAGGCACCCACGCCGACGAAGGCCTGGTGGCCGAGCGAGATCTGCCCGGCGTAGCCGAGCAGGATGTTCATCGAGAGCCCGATGATCGCGAAGATCGCGGCGCGGGTGGCGAAGTTCGCCTGGAAGGGCTCGATGAAGATCGGGATGATGAAGACGGCCGCAGCGATCGTGAGCGCCACGATCGCCCGGGCGATGAACCCGCCGCGGCTCAGCCTCGGTCGCTCGCCCGCGATGGGACCGTCCCCTGCGATGGGGCGGCCGGGCGGACCCGCGTCGGGGCTCGGGGTGGCCGGGCCCTCCTGTGCCGCGGCGCGGCGCGGACGGCGGGTGGTCGCTCGCTCGCTCATGTCTCGGACCCCAGCAGCCCCTGCGGCCGGACCAGCAGCACGAGGAGCAGCAGCGCGAACACCGTGAGCTCGGCTCCTCCGGTGATCGACTCGGGGATGATCTGCGCGCCCACGTCCCGTGCGACCCCCACGAGCAGGCCGCCGAGGAACGCGCCGGGCAGGCTCGTCATGCCCCCGAGAACCGCGCCGGTGAAGGCGGGGATGAGCAGGCTCGACGTGACGAGCCCGGGCGCGAGGAACACCTGCCCCGCGTACAGGATCCCCGCGACCGACCCCATGAGCGCGGCGAGGCCCCACACGAACGCGGAGACGCGGTTCACGCTGATCCCCGACAGCCGGGTCGCGAGCGTGTCCTGCGAGGTGCCGAGCACGGCCAGCCCGAGGTTCGTGCGGGAGAAGAATAGCCACAGCGCGAGCGCCGAGACCGCGAGGATGCCGAGGATGATCAGCTGCTGCGCCGAGATGGCGGCACCGAGGAAGAAGTAGGCCGACGGGTCGCCCGCCGCGTCGCGGAGCTGGTAGATGGGGGCGAGCACGCGGACCTCGGCCTCGCCGAGGAAGAGTTGGAGCGAGATCGTGCCGATCGCGATGCCGGCGGTCGCGACGAGGACGATGACCCGGGCCTTGTCTCGGAGCGGGCGGACCACCAGCCGCTCGACGGCCAGGCCGAACACGGTGCCTGCCCCGAGGCCGACGGGGATGGAGACCCACAGCGGCTGCGCCCCCGCCTGGAGCAGCCAGGTCATGAGCGCGGCTCCCCCGAGCCCCGCGATGGTCGCTCCCCTCATGCTCACCGTGCCCGCGAGGATGCCGACGAGGAGCGCCCCGGCGACGACCCCCCACAGGAGCGCCAGCCACAGCGGGTGGTGGCCGCCGTAGGTGAAGAGCAGCCAGGCCACGAACGCGGCCACCGTGCCGAACTCGCCCTGGGCGAAGTTGAAGACGCGGGCGCCCTTGTAGACCAGGACCAGTCCGACGGCGACGAGGCCGATCACCGCCCCGTTGATGAAGCCGTTGACCGAGGCCGACACCGTGCCGTCGAACACCCCGTAGAGGGCGGCCGGAATCATGCGGGGACTCTACCAGCCACTTGGGGGGCGGGCCTCCTCACGGCGAGCGGGTCGAACGATCCTCTCAGCCCGGCGACGGGACTAGAACGAGCCGGCGAAGTAGCGCTCGGTGACGTACTCGCCGCCGGAGCCCGAGCAGACCGCCTTCAGCACGTGCACCTGGGCCGCGCCGAAGTGGTTCGTTGGGGAGTAGTTGAGCTCGGGGAACACCCCCGTCTCGATGCCCGTGGCGTTCTGGGCGGCGGCGATGAACCCCTCCCTCGTGAGGTCCTCACCCGCGGCGAGCAGGAGCTGATGCAGGGCCTTGGAGATCCCCCAGATCAGGAACTGGATGTCGTCGATGCCGCCCGCGGCTCGGAAGTCCTTGGCTTCGGTCGCCGTGTTCTTGTACGCGAAGGCGGGGGAGAAGAACCTGGCCCCGTTCATCGACCCCGTGGCGGTCCGGCAGCCGGTCGAGGCGACCGTGTTCAGGCCGTGGGTGATCCCGAGGCCGGCGTACTGGGGGTTGCAGGCGGCCGAGCCCTCGAGCTCGAGGAAGAACGTCGGTGAGGTGAGGGGGAACACCACGTCGTACTTCTTGGCGGGGCCGTTGCAGACGTCGTCGGCGTACTCGGTCCCCGAGCCGCTCTTCGAGGAGCGGATCACGGCCGCGCCGGGGAACGACTCCTCGAAGGCCCCCACCGCGTCGTCGAAGTTCGCGGTGTCGCTGGCGATCATCACGACCTTGCTGTTGTCGCTCACGTGGAGCACGTTCTTCACGTACTGCGCGAGCAGCGGCACCTGCTGCTTGTACGACATCGATACGGCGAAGTACTCGGGGAGCCCACGGAGGCCGTTCTCGGTCACGCCGGCGGACAGGTACGGGATCCCCTTGCTGTGGGCGTAGTCGGCGCAGGCCTTGATCTGGTCGGTGCCGCCGCCTCCGATCAGGAGGAACGCGTTCCCCGACTCGGCCATCTGCTGGCAGACGCTCTTGGCCGTCGACGGGTTGTACTTGTCGTCGGCGAACAGGACCTCGACCTGCCGCCCGTAGATCTCGACCGGCTTCCCGTTGTCCCCGTGGTCCCAGTAGAGGTCCTTGCCGGTCCGGAACGAGTCGGAGCGGATGGGGGCCGCCCCGGTGACCGGGGCGTGCAGGGCGATGGTGATCTTGTCGGCCTCGACGCCGGTGCGGTCCGACCCGATCGTGGTGGACCCGGTGTCACCGCCGGTGTCACCGCTCGTGTCTCCCGTGGTGTCGTTGGTCCCGTTGGTCCCGGTGGTCGTCCCCGTGGTGTCGCCCGTCGTGCCGGTCGTGTCGGTGGTTCCGGTGGTGGTGTCGGTCGTCGTGCTTCCGTCGAGGCCGCTCGTGTCGGTCGTGCTGCCGTCGAGACCCGTCGTGCTGCTCGTGTCTCCGGCTGCGACCGTCTCGCCCTCGAGGTGCACGCCCGGCTTCTGGCCGCAGGCGAGGGCGACGAGCGAGAACACCGAGAGGAGGGCGGCCAGCCTGCGGAGCCCGCTCACGAGCCGCTCCGTTTGGTCGCGGCCCGCTTCAGGCCGCGGCCGGTCTTGCTGAAGAAGCGCTTGAAGCCGGCGAAGGGGCCCTCCGCGTCGGCGCCGGAGTCGCCCCGGCGGTCCGCGTTCTGGCGGCGGATCATCGCGACCACGCCGTCCGGCCGGCGGATGGCGACCGGCTCGGCGAACGAGTTCCGCACGAGCGCGAAGGCGACGAGCCCGAGCGGGATGAGGGCCCACACGTAGCCGGGCGTCTCCGGGCCGCTGTCGGCGGGCGCCGCCGTGTCCGTTCCTGCCGCCTCGGTCCCGGGGACCTCGGTGGGGGTGACGTCGGTGGCGGGCGTGGTGTCGGCCCCGAAGGTCCCGTCATCGGTCCCGAAGGTGGGGATGTCGGTGGTGGTGGTCGTCGGGAAGGTGGGAGTCGTGGGCGGTATGCCTCCGTCATCGGGGGCATCTGGGACGGTGTCGGCGGGCTCCTCGTTCGGCGTGTAGACGACCGACGCCTGGATGTTCTTCGCGTTCTCCTTCTCCTCGTCGACCTCCGCGGTCGTCGGGTCGTCGCGGCGCGGTCCCTTCAGCACCACCTGCCAGTTCTCGTCCTTCTGCGACCCGACCAGCATGACGCCGTTCGCGGACAGCGGGTCCGCGCCCCAGTCCTGAACCATGTCGGTGATGTCGAACTTCCACAGGCCGGCCTCGGCGTCGCGCTCGCCCTCGACCGACGCCGCCTCGCAGTCGTACTTGGGCGCCAGCTCGAACTCGTCGGCTCCGTCCTCGGAGTCGGCGAAGCTGTCGGTGAGGAGGCAGGCGAGGACGGTCTTGCCGCCCGCGTTCAGCGTCTGGGCTTGGTCCTGAGGGTCGGCCGACTCGATGACCGTGAAGGTGAACTCCTCGATCACGGCGCCCTGGACCGGGATGAACGAGAGGTCGAAGTTCACCGCGGAGATCTTCTCCTCCTTGCCGTCGAGGATCTGCACGGGGAGGGCGCCCTTCGAATGGGTGTTGCGGAGCCCGACCTGCGGGTCGGGGCAGACCGGGGCCTCGGGCGGGCAGGACTCGCCCGTCTCTTCGCTGATCGTGGTCCGGTTCTGCGAGCGCCAGAACCAGTTGGTGCCCTCGACCGTCGCCTTCGCCGAGGAGGCGGCATGGGCCGAGGGGGCGACGGCGAGCAGCATGCCCGCCGCGGCGAGGACCGTCAGGGCGCGTCGGGTGGTCGTGATCATCGCGGGCTTCTCCTCCGCTTCGTCATCGCGTCATGGTACCCGTCATCTCGTGGAATTGCCGGGGACGACGGAACCGCCCCCGCTGTAGGTATTCGCCCCGGCGCCCTTGGACTCCTTCCCCCGTCCGGGGGACTCGAAACCGGACGAACCGGACGCCGGTCGGCGGGGGCCGGGTCCTTCCCGGCTCAGAGGGGCCGGACGACGAGGCCGGTGCGCGCCTTGGGCCAGAAGTAGGTGCTCTTCTGGGGCAGGCGCTCGCCTCGGTCGATAACGGCCCGGACGTTGGCGACCCGCGCGGGGGGGAGGAAGAGCGCGAGCTGGGCGTCGCCGTGGCGGACGGCGTCCTCGGCGACGACGGCGTCGGGCACGAAGCGCACCTCCTTCACGTCGGGCAGGTCGTCGAGGAGGTTCGTGTGGAGGGCCCGGACCGTGGGCGGCTCGCCCTCGAGGCGCCCGATGAGATGGTGCAGGTCGCCGTCGCGCATGAACGCGGCGCCGAAGCGAAGGTCGTCCTCGACCAGCGTCGCGAGGACCTCGCCGAGGTCGCGGACGAGGTGGCCGGGAAGCTCGGGCAGGCTCCCGGTGCTCACGACGCGGTGGATCGGCAGGATCGGCGGGTCCTCGGTGGTCGCGTCGACCAGGAGCATCATCACCGAGTCCCACGGGCCCGGACCGTGGGACTCGTGCATCTCCTCGCGGTAGTTCAGCGCCGTCTGGTAGCGGTGGTGGCCGTCGGCGATGAGCAGCGTCTGCTCGGCGTACCAGGCCGACAGCGCGGGGGAGTCGTCCTCGACCCACAGCCGGTGCAGCACCCCTCGCTCGTCGAGCACCTCGAGGTCCGGCTCGCGCACCACGGCCCGTCCGATGAGCTCGGTCTGCGGGGCTGCGGGGCCGGCGACGACCGAGTAGATCGGGGAGACGTTGGCGTGCGTGGTGCGCATCAGCGACAGGCGGTCCTCGATCGGGCCGGGCATCGTGCGCTCGTGCGGGATGATCGGGCCGCCCCAGGGGTGCAGCTCGACCTCGGCGATCACGCCGCGGATCGCCCGCTCCTCTCCCCGATAGGAGAACCGCATCTCCTGGACGAAGAACACGGGCCGCCCCACGGGGGCCAGGGCGCCCTCGTCGATCCACCCGCGGAGGATCCGACCCGCCCTCGTATACTGGTCGGGAGTGGTCGACTCGCCGTCGCGGAACGTGAGGTCGACGCGGGTGATGCTGTGCGGGCTGGCCTGCTGGAACCGGGACAGCTCGTCGGCGAGGATCACGTCGTAGGGCGGCGCCGTCGCGGCACCGACGTCGCCGACCACCGCGGGATCGAAGAGCAGGCCGTCGAACGGCGAGACCGTTGGCACGAGGGGCATTGTACGGACCATCGGGGGCGGGCGGTGAGCGAGAGGACGGATCGATGACGGAGTCGGCCTACCAGCTGCTCGCCCGCGGCATGGAGTTCCTCGACTCCGGGCACCCGCACCAGGCCATCCTGCTCCTCGAGCGGGCGAAGCTGCTCGAGCCCGAGAAGGCATCGATCCGCGAGGCCCTCGGACGAGCGCTCTCGCACGTGGGGCAGTGGCACCGGGCTCGCCGCGAGTTCGCGAAGGTGGTGGCGCTCAGCCCCGCCGACGACTACGCGCACTTCGCGCTCGGGCTCGCCTGCTCGCGGACCGGACAGCGGACCCGCGCGATCGCCCACCTCAAGCTGGCCGTTGCGATGTCGCCGCGCGAGGAGTACCGGCGGGCCCTCGATCGCCTGGTGTCGTGACCGCCCCGCTCGCCGATCGCTACGCGGCCTTCCTCCTCGACCTCGACGGCGTCGTCTACCGCGGCGACGAGGCGATCCCGGGCGCGGTGAGCGCCGTGGCGGCCCTGCGTGACCGCGGGCGCCGGGTGGTCTTCCTCACGAACAACTCCGCGCGCACGCCCGCGCAGGTGGCGGGGAAGCTCGCCGGGCTGGGCGTCGAGGCCGCCCCCGACGACGTCGTGACCTCGGCGCAGGCCGCCGCGTCCCTCATCGCCGCGGAGATGCCCGGCGCCTCGGCCTTCGTGGTGGGGGAGGAGGGCGTCACGGCGGCCCTCGCGGCCGCCGGTCTGCGCGTCGCCGCTCCCGGGGCGTCGAAGGTGGACGTCGTGGTCGTGGGATGGGATCTGAGCGCCGACTACGACAAGCTCCGGGAGGCGGCCGTGCACGTGCAGCGCGGGGCGAGGTTCGTGGCGACGAACACCGACGCGTCGTACCCCGCGCCGGGAGGGGAGCTCTGGCCGGGCGCCGGGGCGCTGGTGGCCGCGATCGAGACGGCGACCGGGCGACGGGCGGAGTCGGCGGGGAAGCCCCAGGGGCCTCTGTTCGAGACGGCGCTGGCGCGCGCGGGAACCCGCGATGCGCTCGTCGTCGGCGATCGGATCGAGACCGACGTCGCCGGCGCAGAGCGCGCCGGGCTCGACGCGCTCCTCGTTCTCTCCGGCGCGGGGGGGCGGGCCGACCTGCTCGACGCCACCGCGCTCCCGGTCGCGGTGGCGGCGGATCTCGGTGGCGTGCTCGAGCCATCGTTCGTGACCCGCGTCCGCGAGGCGCGCGAGGGCGACGACGTGTCCCGATTGCTGGGTGACGCGGGGCTCATCGCCGAGCCGAGCGAGGGCGTCACGCTGGTCGCCGGCGAGCACCGGGTGACCGGCACCGCGTCGGTCGTCGTGCGGGGCGGCGACGCGTACCTGCACTCGGTGGCCGTGCGGGCCGAGGCGCGGGGCCGGGAGGTGGGGACCCTGTTGGTCGGCGCCGCGTGGGGCCGCGCGGCTCGCGGCGGGGCCGGTCGGGGCTACCTGCTGACCGAGGAAGCGGACGGGTTCTTCGGGCGTCTCGGGTTCGAGCCCGTCGAACGGGACTCGCTGCCGGGCTGGGTGACCGAGCGCACCACGGCGTGCTCGGACGCCGCCGTCGCCATGGCCCGGCCGGTCAGGGGCTGAGGTAGCGCGGGGCGGCGGTCGGTCTTCGGTAGAAGAGGAACGCGATCACCACCCCGGCGAGGAAGCCACCGATGTGCGCGAACCACGCCACGCCGCCGGCCGCGCCCGCGCCGAGCTCGCCGACCCCCTGGAAGGCCTGGAGCACGAACCACAGCCCGAGGACGACGACCGCGGGAAGCTCGACCATGGTGATGAAGAAGAAGATCACGAGCGTCAGCACCCGCGCGTGCGGGAACAGCACGAGGTAGGCGCCGAGCACGCCGGCGATCGCGCCCGAGGCCCCGATCTGCGGGATCGTCGACGACGGGTCGGTGGCCACCTGCGCGTAGGTCGCGACGAGACCGGCGAACAGGTAGAAGGCGAGGTAGGCGACGGGCCCCATGCGGTCCTCGACGTTGTTGCCGAAGATCCACAGGAACAGCATGTTCCCGCCGAGGTGCAGCCAGCCGCCGTGGATGAACATCGATGCGAAGAGCGAGAAGACGACCGACTTGCCGCCGCAGATGATCGCCACGTCGCGGAGGGGCTCGAAGCTGAGGACCTCCTTGGGGATCGAGCCGTAGCAGTAGAAGAACCTGGCCTGGTCGTTCGGGGTCCCCGTGAGCGGCTGCCACAGGACGAATGCGGCGACGTTGAGGGCGACGAGGCCGTAGGTGACGTAGGCGCGTCGGGTCGTCGGGTTCGCGTCGCGTATCGGGATCACGCCGAGTGCCGCCGGGCGGCGAGGTGACGCTCGGCGAACGTCCGGACGATCTCGTTGAAGCGGTTGGGCACCTCCATGAAGGCGGCGTGGCCGGCGTCGTCCAGCACGAGGGTCTTCGCGTTCGGGAGGTGCGAGGCGAGGGTCTCGGACTCGGAGGGATCCACGAGCCGGTCGCGCTTGCCGATCATGACGAGGGCGGGGACCTTGATGTCGGGCAGGAGCGGGCGGATGTCGTAGCCGGTGAGCAATCGGTACGCGGCCGCGCGTACCTTCGGGGGTACCGAGGCGATCACGTCGCGGATGAAGCGGATCTGGGTGGGCGACGCGTTGCGCCCGAACCCGACGCGGATCACCCGGTAGGACACGCCCGAGGTCGAGCTGCCCACGTCCCTCGCGAGGAAGCGCTCGACGACGCTGCTCTCCACGGCGAACTGCAGCACCCGCCCGAGCGCCTTCGCCTCGAGGCCCGCCCCGGGCCACCGCCCGGCGACGGCGTTCGCGAAGTGCTGCATCGGGGTGGAGACGAGCACGGCGCCGCGCGCGCTCTCGGCCGAGACGGGGTTCCGCGCCAGGTAGTTGAGCGTGACCACCCCGCCGAGGCTGTGCCCCACGTGGATGACCCCGGTGTCGTCCGCGTACTCGTCGACGACGCGCGCGAGCGCCTCGGTGAGCAGGTCCTGGGTCAGCTCGGCGGGGGCGATGGGGTCGCTGTGACCGTGACCCGGCAGGTCCCACGTCACGACCGCGAACCCGTTCCCGGCGAGGTACCGCTTCTGGTAGTGCCACACGGCCTCGGTGAGGCAGAGCCCGTGGGTGAACACGATCGTGCCGCGCCGGCCGGTCGTCGACGGGAACCACTCGGTGTACAGGCGCGACGCGCGCGGCCCCCGGATCATGCGCGGCTCCCCGCGGACCGCCCCGAGGTGGTCCGACGCGGCGGGGTCGGGGCGACGGCCGTCCATCCGCGTCACGAGGCGACCCACCGCCACGGTGCCGGCGAGGCTTCGGAGCGACCGGCCGAGGAAGCGGTGCCCTCCGGCCATCAGGCGATCTCGCTGTCGGTCGTCACAGCATCTTCCTCAGCTGCAGCATGTCGGAGAAGCTCGCTTCGATGCGGATCTTCCCGAGCAGGAAGGCGGAGAACACCTGGCCGTTCCCGTCGATGAGCCCGACCAGCTCGTCCGAGGATGCGGAGATGCGGATCTGCGCGTCGCCGGGGTCGCCCGTCTGCAGCTCGCCCATGCGCCCGCTCTCGAGCAGCGTCCAGTACGACCGATCGAGATCGGTGACGTGCAGGACGAGGGTGCGGGGCTCGGGGAGCGACTCGCGCAGGGATGCGCGGACGTCCTCATCGGCGTCCCCCAGCCGGCCGATGAGCTTGCGCAGGCTCGCCTCTACTTCTTCTTCGCTCGCCACAGGCTCCTCAGGTGAACGGCAGGGGAAGACAAGGCAACGAGAAGTATACCAACGGGGTGGTGGTCGATCTGAGGATATGCTTGCCGAGCCATGGAAGAGACCGTGCGCAAACTCGTCGGAGCGGGCATGGAGGCGTTCTCGTCCTCCCGGGAGCGCGCCGAGCGGCTGGCGTCGCTCGTGGGGCGGGAGGTCCGCAAGCAGCTCCGGACGATGGGGATCGTGACCCGCGAGGAGCTCTCCGAGCTGAAGAAGCGGGTGCGCCAGCTCGAGCGCCAGGTGGGAAAGCAGGCCGACGCGCCCCCGGCCGATGCTGCGTCGCGCGGCAAGAAGCCCGGAACCACGGCCACCCCGAAGCGCGCGGCGAAGCGCGGCACGGCCCGCCGGCCGGGGTCGTGAGGCGCAGGCTCGACACCGAGCTGGTGCGGCGGGGCCTCGCCGCCACGCGGAGCGAGGCCAAGGACGCGATCGTGGCCGGGCGGGTGATCGTCCGGGGCGCGCTCGCGTCGAAGGCGGGGTCGCTGGTCGGCGCCGACGACGCCATCAGCGTCGCCGGCGAGGCCCGCCGGTACGCGTCGCGGGGCGGCGAGAAGCTCGCGCCGGCCATCGAGGCGTTCGCGGTCGATCCGGCCGGCCGGCGGTGCCTGGATGCGGGGGCGGGGACGGGCGGGTTCACCGACGTGCTGCTCGAGGGCGGCGCCGCGCACGTCGTGGCGGTCGACGTGGGGTACGGGCAGTTCGCCTGGCGGCTCCGGACCGACCCTCGTGTCACCCTCATGGAGCGCTTCAACGTCCGGAGCATCGGACGCGACGACCTGCCCTACGCCCCCGACCTGGTGGTCGCCGACCTCTCGTTCATCTCGCTCGCCAAGGTGCTGCCCGCCCTGACCGCCGCCTCGACCGAGCACGCCGACCTGGTGCTGCTCGTGAAGCCCCAGTTCGAGGCGTCGCGCGACGACGTCGGCGGAGGCGGGGTGGTGCGCGACCCCGCCGTGTGGGCCGCGTCGATCGAGCGCGTGGCCGTCGCGTGCTCCGAGTGTGGGATCGGCGCGCTCGGGGTCGTCCGCTCGTCTTTGCGGGGCCCGTCGGGGAACGTCGAGTTCTTCCTCCACGGCAGGAAGGGCGTCGCGACCCGTGCGCTGCGCATCGGCGAAGTGGTGGCCGAGGCCACGCGCGTGACCGAGGAGGCCCGGTGAGGGTCGGGCTCGTCGTTCATCCGGGCCGTCCGGAGGCGATCAAGGCCGCGGCCGACCTCGTGGAGTGGTGCCGCGGGCGAGACCTCTCGACGGTGGCGCTCGAGGACATCGACATCGGAGCCGACGAGCGCAACGGCGGCGACCTCGACCTGCTCGTGACCTTCGGCGGCGACGGGACGCTCCTTCGAGGCGCGCTGATCGCCGCGGCCGCGGACGCGCCGGTGCTCGGCGTGAACGTCGGCCGGCTCGGGTTCCTGACCGAGGTGGAGCCGCAGGAGCTGCCGGAGGTGATGGAGGAGCTGCTCGCGGGCCGGCTCGAGATCGACGCGCGGCTGGCGCTGGCCGCCGAGACCGAGGCGGCGCCCGACGCCGGCCCGATCTGGGCGCTCAACGAGGTCGCGGTCGAGAAGCGGACGCGGCATCGCCTCGCGACCCTCGCCGTCACGGTGGGGAGCGACCACGTGACGACCTTCAGCGCCGACGCGGTGATCGTCGCGAGCCCGACCGGCTCGACGGCCTACTCGTTCTCGGCGGGCGGCCCGATCGTCTCCCCGGACGCGCGCTGCCTCGTGATCACGCCCGTTGCCCCGCACATGGTGTTCGATCGCACCCTCGTGGTCCCCGCGGACGCGACCGTGTCGATCGAGGTGGTCGGAGAGGAGCCGGCGTTGCTCTCTCCCGACGGCCGGCCGACCGCCGAGCTGCCCGTCGGCGCGCGCGTGCGGATCCGGCTCGCGGAGCATCCGGCCCGGCTCCTCCGCCGCCCGCGCACGGAATCGTTCTTCGCGAAGCTGCGGCGGAAGTTCTTCCTGCCCGAGGGCCCGCTCGGGTAGGGCCGTCATCCGCGGGGCGACCCTGCCCCGAATATCCGGTTGATGGATGTGCCACGCGCGAGGAACGCCCCGCACGCCGTGGTGCGCTCGCGGCTCCTGCCGGGCAGGCGGGTCCGCGGGCGATATGCTCGGCGGCGGGTGAGCGAGGTGCGGGGCCTGAGCGATGCGGCGCTCGTCGTCGCGATCGGCCGGTGGGGGGAGGATGCCCTCGCCGAGGCGTACCGTCGCCACGGCGGTGCGGTGCTGGGGCTGGCCCGGCGCGTCCTGGCCGATCAGGCGCTCGCCGAGGAGGTGGCGCAGGAGGTCTTCCTGCGCCTGTGGCGTGAGCCGGGCCGGTTCGACGCCGAGCGAGGGACGCTCCGGGCGTTCCTGCTGGTGCTCGCGCACCGGCGCAGCGTGGACCTGGTTCGGTCCGAGCAGGCGCGCCGGCAGCGCGAGGAGCGGGAGGCGCGGCTCGCCCCGGCCGCGGACGAGGACGTGGAGCGGAAGGTCTGGGAGCTGCGGCAGGCCGACCGGCTCCGCGAGGCGCTCGGCGGACTCCCCGAAGGGGAGCGTCGGGCGATCGAGATGGCGTACTTCGGCGGACGGACCTACCGGGAGGTGGCGGCGATCCTGGAGGAGCCGGAGGGGACGATCAAGAGCCGCATCCGCGCGGGGCTCCTCCGCCTGCGCGGGGCGCTGACCGACATCGGAGCACCGTGACGATGACCCACGACGAGCTGCGTGAGCTGCTGGGGGCTTTCGCGCTCGACGCCGTCGACGAGGGCGAGCGCCGGGCGATCGAGGCGCACCTCGGTGAGTGCGACGCGTGCCGGCGGGAGGTCGGCGAGCACCGTGAGGTCGCCGGGCTGCTCGTCGCCGTGGACCAGCCCGCGCCCCCCGAGGTCTGGGACCGCATCCGCGAGCGGATGGGCGACGGGCCGGGGCGGCCGGTCTCGCTCGAGGCTCGCCGGCGACCCCGGTTCTCGCGGGCCGCGGCAGCGCTCGGCGCCGCGGCCGTGCTCATCGCCGGGGTGCTCGGCTGGCGCGTGTACGACCTCGAGCGCCGGCTCGACGACGGCGGGGGCCTGGCGGGCGCCGCGCAGGAGGCGCTCGCCGACCCCGACGCGGTCCGCCTGGCGATGCGCTCGACCACCGGCGACGTCGAGGTGGATGCGGTGGTGCTCCCCGACGGCCGCGGCTACCTGGTGGACGACAACCTCGATGCGCTCCCCGGCGATCGGACCTACCAGCTGTGGGCCCTGGCCGGGGGCGAGGCCGTCTCGGCGGGGCTCCTGGGGCCGGACCCCGGGGTGTCGGCCTTCCGCGTGGGAGCGGGGACCGACGCGCTTGCGATCACCGTGGAGGCGTCCGTCGGCGCCGTCGCCCCCACGGGCGACCCGATCGCCGCCGCGCAGCTCGCCTGAGCCGCCCGTGGGGCCGTGTCGGTGGGGGGCGGTAGGATTCGCCTGTGCTTCGGGAGCTGCACATCGCCGGCCTCGGCGTGATCCAGGACGTCACGCTCGACCTTGCCCCGGGACTCAACGTCCTGACCGGTGAGACGGGCGCCGGGAAGACCATGGTCACCGTCGGGCTGTCGCTCGTGCTCGGCCAGCGGGCCCGGACGGGGCTCGTCCGCGACGGCGCCGACCGGCTGCTCGTCGAGGCGCTCTTCGACGCCGGCGACCTCGCCGCCGCGGCCGACTGGGCCGAGGGGGGCGAGCTGATCCTCGCCCGGACGGTCACGGCCGACGGGAGGTCGACGGCCCGTGCCGGGGGGCAGATGACGCCGCTCTCCACGCTCGCCGACCTCGGCGCCGATCTCGTGGAGGTCCACGGCCAGCACCAGACGCAGCGGCTGCTCTCGGCGTCGTCCCAGCTCGAGTTCCTCGACCGGTTCGCGGGTCGCGACCACGTGGCGGCACTGGAGGGCTACCGGGCGCTCCACGCCCGCCTCCGCGCGGCCCGCGCGGCGCTCGAGCGGCTCGACGCCGACGCGCGCGAGCGCGAGCGCGAGAAGGACCTGCTCGCTTACCAGGTGCGCGAGATCGAGGGCGTGGGGCTCGCGGCCGGGGAGCGGGCTCAGCTCGACCTCGAGGAGCGGCGTCTGGCGCACGGCGAGCGGATCCTCGAGCTCGTCGAGGCCGCCGGCGACGCGCTGTCGCGGGAAGGGGGAGGCGCCGACGCGCTCGCGGAGGCGGCGGCCGCGCTCCAGGACGTCGCGGCGCTGGACCCGTCGGCGCGGGACCTGGCGGCCCGGCTCGGGTCGCTGTCCGAGGAGGCTCGCGATGCCGCCGGCGCGCTGCGCGCCCGGGCCGAGGGCCTCGACCTCGACCCGGCCAGGCTCGAGGGCGTGCGCCAGCGCATGGCGGCGATCCGCGACCTCGAGCGGAAGTACGGCGAGGGCGAGGAGGGCGTCCTCGCCTACCTCGAGCAGTCGCGCGACCGGCTGGCCGAGCTGGAGCGCGCCGACGACGACCGGGGACGGTTGCAGGCCGAGGTGGCTCAGCTCGACGGGGAGGTTCGCGCCGCCGCCGAGGCGGTGACCGCCGGGAGGCGCCAGGCCGGGCCCCGGCTGGCGGAGGCGCTCGCCGACGAGCTCCGCGAGCTCGGGATGGAGGACGCCACCGTCGAGGTGCGGCTCGGGGACCCGGGGGAGCCGGGGCCCGACGGCGCGGAGGGGACCGACGTCCTGTTCTCGGGCGGCTCGGGCCAGGCGCTCGGGCCGCTGGCGAAGGTGGCATCGGGCGGCGAGCTCTCCCGGACGATGCTCGCCTGCCGCACCGTCCTCGCCGACCTCGACGACGTGGGCACGCTGGTCTTCGACGAGGTCGACGCCGGGATCGGTGGGCGTGCCGGCGTCGCGGTCGGGCGGCGGCTGGCGCGGATCGCCGAGCGCCGGCAGGTGCTGGTGGTCTCCCACCTTCCGCAGATCGCGTGCTTCGCGGACCGGCACTTCCACGTCTCGAAGTCGGCGGGGCGCGCCACCGTAGCCGCCCTCGACGGGGACGAGCGCGTGGCCGAGCTGTCCCGCATGCTCTCGGGCATGCCCACCGACGAGGCGGCCACCCACGCCGAGCAGCTGCTGGCCGAGGCCTCCCGGGAGAAGGCCGCCTCCGGCGGGCGGCGAGGCTGAGTCGGATGCTGGGGCTCGGCGCGCGGCGCGGGGGGCGTGAGCTCGGCGCGGCTCGGGTCGACGACCGCACGAAGCGCCTCCTCACGCGCGTGCAGCGGGGCGAGGTCGCCGTCATCGATCACGAGGACCTCGACCGCATCGCTGCGGAGGGACTGGTGAGCAAGGGGGTCGCGGCCGTGGTCAATGCGAGCCCCTCGATCACGGGCCGCTACCCCAACCTCGGCCCGCTGATCCTGGTGGAGGCCGGGATCCCCCTCGTCGACGGCGTGGGAAAGCTCCTGATGGAGAAGGTGCATGAGGGATCGGTCGTCGTGCTCGACGAGGATCGGGTGGTGGTCGACGGCGCCCTCGCCGGCGTGGGGACGCGCCAGAGCGGGGACAGCGTCCACGAGCTCATGCGCGCCGCGGAGGCCTCGCTCGCCGGCCAGCTGCAGGCGTTCGCGCGCAACACGCTGGAGTTCATCGAGCAGGAGCAGGACCTGCTCTTCGGCGGCGCGGGGCTTCCGGACCTCCATCACGACCTGCGGGGGCGGCACGTGCTCGTGGTCGTGCGCGGCTACAACTACCGGGAGGATCTCGCGGCGCTCCGGCCGTACATCCGCGAGATGCGTCCGGTGCTCCTGGGCGTCGACGGAGGCGCCGACGCGCTGCTGGACGCGGGCTACAAGCCCCACATCATCGTCGGCGACATGGACAGCGTGTCGGAGCGCGCGCTGGGGAGCGGCGCCGAGCTGCTCGTGCACGCGTATGCCGACGGCCGAGCGCCTGGCCGCGAGCGGCTGGAGGCCCTCGGCCTGGCGGCCAAGGAGGTTCGCTCGCCCGGGATGAGCGAGGACGTCGCGTACCTGCTCGCCCACCAGAAGGGCGCCGACCTCATCGTGTCGGTGGGCAGCCACGGCAACCTCCGCGAGTTCCTCGACAAGGGGCGCGCCGGCATGTCGAGCACCTTCCTCGTCCGGCTTCGGGTGGGGGAGATACTCGTCGACGCGAAGGGCGTGTCGCGGATGTACCGAGGGCGGGTCCGCGGCCGCGACGTGGCGCTGCTGGTGGGAGCCGCGCTCTTCGCGATGATCGTGGTCACGGTCGTCTCCCAACCGCTGCGGCTGTTCTTCCGGCAGCTGTTCGAGCTGATGCAGCAGGCGCTCTTCTCGCTCCGCGACCTCTTCTGATGATCTCGTTCCGCTTCCACCTCGTGTCGATCGTCGCGGTGTTCCTCGCGCTCGGTCTCGGGGTGCTGACCGGGACCACGGTGCTCAACGGCGGCATCGTGACGCAGCTCGAGAACCGCACGGATCAGCTGGCGACCGAGGCCGACGAGCTCCGCCGGCGGGTGGGACAGCTCGAGGTGGAGATCGGGGAGTGGGAGGAGTTCGGCGGCGCGGCGCTGGACCCGCTCGCCGCCGGCCGCCTCGTGGGCGTCTCCGCCGTGGTGGTGACGCAGGAGGCGACCGATCCCCGCACGCTCGACCGGGTCCGCGAGGCGATGGAGGTCGCGGGGGCCGAGGTGGCGATGGAGCTTCGGGTGGAGGGGCGGATGGGGCTCGAGAGCGAGGAGGACCGCGCGGCGCTCGACGACGTGCTGGGGATCGTGGGCTCCCCGGAGCCCACGGTGGAGGCGGCCCAGGAGCTCGCCGACCGCCTGTCCTTCGGGACCGCCGGCACCGACGTGATCGACGACCTGGAGGGGGCCGGGTTCCTCTCTCGCGACGGCAGCCTCGAGGGCCCGGGAGAGCGCGCGATCGAGGACCCACTCATCGTGGTCGTCGCCGGAGCATCGGCCGCGCCGCTCGTGGAGCCGAGCGCGTTCCTGATCCCGTTCGTCGAGCGGCTCGAGGCGAACGGCGACGAGGTGGTGGCCGCGGAGATGCAGCGGTCGGCCTATCCCTTCGTGACGTTGCTCCGCTCCCGTGATGCCGCGCAGCGCATGGTCACCGTGGACGACGCCGACCGGCTCTACGGGGCGGTCGCGCTGGTGCTGGCGGCCGAGGACCTGCTCGGCACCGGACAGGCGGGACACTACGGGGTGAAGGCGGGGGCGGCCGGGCTCCTCCCTCCGCTCGACTGATGGCCGACCGCGTGTCGGTGCGGGCGCTGGTGGCCGCGCGCGAGGAGGCCGACCGCATCGGCGGCACGGTGGCCGCGATCCGGAAGATCCCCGGGGTCGACGAGGTCGTGGTGGTCGACGACGCCTCCTCCGACGGCACGGGACGGCTCGCGGCGGCCGCCGGCGCCCGGGTGCTGTTGGCGCCCCGGCACCTGGGCAAGGGCGAGGCGCTCGAGGCGGCGATCGAACGGCTGGGGCCGAGCGACGCGTGGCTGCTGCTGGACGCCGACCTCGGCGAGACGGCGTCCGAGGGCGCCGCCCTGCTCGATGAGGTCGTCGCCGGGCGCGCGGACCTGGCGATCGCCACGTTCCCTCGCGACCCGCGTCACGGCGGGCTCCGACTGGTGAAGCGGCTGACGGCCGCGGTGATCCGCCGGCTGAGCGGGTTCGCCGCCGCCGAGCCGATGTCGGGCCAGCGCGCGCTCACCGGCGAGGTCCTCGACGCGGTCCGCCCGCTCGCCGAGGGCTTCGGCGTGGAGGCCGCGATGACGATCGATGCGGTGCGCCTCGGGTTCCGGGTGGTGGAGGTCCCGGTGGCGATGGAGCACCGCTCGACGGGCCGGGACCTCCGGGGGTTCCTGCACCGGGCACGGCAGGGGCGCGACGTGCTGGTCGCCGCGCGGAGCCGCGCGCTCTCGCTCCGATGACGCGCCTCGTCCGCGAGAACCACGCCGGGAAGAGGGTTCCCGTCGTGCTCGGGCTGGCGCTCGTTCCGGGGGCGGCGCTCGTGGGCGGGGTCGCCGCGGCCGGCGGGCCGCCGCTCCGCGCCTCGGGGGTGGCCTTCCTGGTCGCGTGGGTCGGGCTCGGGATCGTGGGTCTTGTCGACGACCTCGTCGGCCACGGCCCGCGCGGGCTCGGCGGGCACCTTCGGAGCCTCGTCCGCGGACGACCGACCACCGGCATCCTGAAGCTGATCGCCGCGGCGGGAGCCGCCGCCGCGATCGCGGCCCTCTCCGGAGGAGGCCTCGCTCGGACCCTTGCCGGGACGGTGCTCATCGCCGCGTGCGTCAACGTGTGGAACGCGCTCGACGTGGCCCCCGGGCGGTGCCTGAAGTGGGGGATCGTGGCGCTCGGGGCCACCCTGCCCGCGCTGTGGGACCTGGGCGTCGGGCGCCTGTCGGCGGGGATCCTTGCGTCGGCCCTCCTCCTCCTCCCCTTCGATCTCCGAGAGCGAGCGATGCTGGGGGACGCGGGCTCCAACCCCCTCGGGCTGGCGGTTGGCGTGGCGCTGTTCCTCGCGCTCCCGACCGGGTGGGTCGTGGCGGCCGCGCTGGTCGCGCTGCTGCTCCAGCTCGCCGCCGAGACCGTGACGATCAGCCGGCTGATCGGGTCGGCCCCGCCGCTGCGCTGGTTCGACCGGCTCGGGCGCCTGCCGGGCTGATTTCTCGGCGCCCCCGCCGCATTTCTGGGCGAACCCGGCTCGGATGCCGGCGGCTTCTGCTAGCATCGAATCCCGAGGTGAGTGAGCACGCGAAGTACATCTTCGTAACCGGAGGCGTTTCGTCGAGCCTCGGGAAGGGCATCACCGCCGCCTCCCTGGGCCGCCTCTTCCGCTCTCGCGACCTCCGGGTCACCCTCATGAAGCTCGACCCCTACGTGAACGTCGACCCGGGCACGATGAACCCCTTCGAGCACGGCGAGGTGTTCGTCCTCGACGACGGCGCCGAGACCGACCTCGACCTCGGACACTACGAGCGGTTCACCGACGAGAGCCTCCACCGCGGCTCGAACCACACCACCGGCGCCATCTACCAGGCGGTGATCGCGAAGGAGCGCAAGGGCGAGTTCCTGGGCGGCACGATCCAGGCGATCCCGCACGTGACGAACGAGATCAAGCTCCGCGTGCGCGAGATCGTCCGCAGCACCGGGGCGCAGGTCGTGATCGTCGAGGTCGGCGGGACGGTCGGTGACATCGAGGGGCAGCCGTTCCTCGAAGCGATCCGGCAGATCAGGCGCGGGGAACGGCCCGAGG
>DASWKG010000129.1:0-44354 GCA_036396755.1 Actinomycetota bacterium | reverse complement strand
GCCGAAATCGATGGTGCGCCGCTCGCCGCGGAGGTTCTCGATCTTCTCCTCCCGCTGCTCGCGGGCGAGGTCCGCCAGGCGAGCCTTGAGGATCCGCATCGCCACGGCACGGTTCTGCATCTGCGACCGCTCGTTCTGGCACGCGGCCGTGATGCCGGTCGGGATGTGCGTGATGCGCACCGCCGAGTCGGTGACGTTCACGTGCTGGCCGCCGGCGCCGCTCGAGCGGTAGGTGTCGATCCGGAGGTCCTTCGGGTCGATGTCGATCTCCTCGTCCTCGGGCAAGAGGGGGATCACGTCGAGGCTCGCGAAGGACGTGTGGCGGCGGCTCGACGCGTCGAACGGTGAGATGCGGACGAGCCGGTGGACGCCTCGCTCGGCCGCGAGGAAGCCGAACGCGTTCGGGCCGCGGACGGTCAGCGTGGCGCTCTTGATCCCCGCCTCGTCGCCCGGGTTCAGCTCGTCGAGCTCGACGTCGACCTTCGTGAGCTCGGTGCGCTCGGCCCAGCGGAGGTACATCCGCAGCAGCATCTCGGCCCAGTCCTGCGACTCGGTCCCGCCGGCGCCGGCGTGGATGCTCGCGATCGCGTCGTTCGCGTCGAACTCCCCCGAGAGGAACGTCGCGAGCTCCAGCTTCTCGACGTCGTGCTCGAGCTTCTCGACGGCGACGGCGAGCTCCGCGAGGGTGTCGCTGTCGCCCGTCTCCTCCACCAGTTGATCCAGTACTTCCGCTTCTTCGAGGCGCTCGGCGAGCGCCTCGAAGTTGGTGACGGAGTCGCGGAGACGGGCGAGGCGGGTGTTCAGGTCCTGGCCGCGCGCCGGGTCGTCCCACACGCCCGGCTCGGCGAGCTGCTTCGCGAGCTCGGCGACCTGCGCGCGCTTGCCCTCGACGTCAAAGGTACTCCTTCGCGTTGTCGAGCCGCGCGGCGAGTGCCTCGATGCGTTCGGTGTGCTCGCTCATCCCGGAGCCATGCTACGCGCTGAGGCCGTGGCATTTCTTGTACTTCTTGCCGGAGCCGCACGGACAGGGGGCGTTCCGCGGGGTCTTGTCGCCGGCGCCCACCGTGCCGCCGGTGGCCTGTGCCGCCTGCTGACGATCGCCGTGGACGGCGGTCATGCGCTGGGGGCCGGGGCGGGCGGGATCGTCGCGCCGAACCACCTCGACCCGGTAGATGTAGCGGGCGAACTCCTCGACGATCGAGCCCTTCATCTGCTCGAACATCACGTGGGCCTCGCGCTGGTACTCGACGAGCGGGTCGCGCTGGCCGTAGGCGCGGAGGCCGATGCCCTCCTGCAGGTAGTCCATCTCATGCAGGTGCTCACGCCACATGTTGTCGGTGATCGAGAGCAGGACCATGCGCTCGAGCTCGCGCATCGTCTCCTCCCCCACCTCCTGCTCGCGCTCCTCGTAGACGCGCATCGCGTCCTGGAGCACCGCCTCGGTGACCGCGGCGGCGTCGGCCTTCCCGAGGTCCTCCAGGGAGAGCTTCGTGGGGAAGGTGGTCTGGAGCGTGGTGTGGAGCCCCTTGAGGTCCCACTCCTCCGGGTAGACGTCGGGGCTCACGTACTCGGCGACCGTCCCCTCGATGGTCTCGGCGATCATCTCGACCGCCTGGTCGCGGAGGTTCTCGCCCTCGAGGATGCGCCTGCGGTCCTTGTAGATGATCGTGCGCTGCGTGTTCATCACCTCGTCGTACTTGAGGACGTTCTTGCGGCGCTCGAAGTTGACGCCCTCCACTTGGCGCTGGGCACTCTCGATCGAGCGCGAGACGATCTTCGCGGTGATCGGCTCGTCCTCGGGCCACTTGAGCTTGTTCATGATCGCGGTGATGCGCTCGGAGGCGAACAGGCGCATGAGGTCGTCCTCGAGCGAGAGGTAGAACCGCGACTCGCCGGGGTCGCCCTGGCGGCCCGACCGGCCGCGGAGCTGGTTGTCGATGCGGCGCGACTCGTGGCGCTCGGTGCCGAGCACGTAGAGCCCGCCGAGCTCGACCACCTCGTTGTGGGCCTCGTCGGTCTGCTTCTTGAACCGGTCGTGGATCGGGTGGTACTCGGCCTCGTAGTCGGCCCGCTCCTCCTCGTCCATCTCGAACAGGAGGTAGCGGTCGTTGTCCCACTCGTTCGCGGCCATCTCGGTGCGGGCCAGGTACTCGGGGTTGCCGCCCAGCATGATGTCGACACCGCGGCCGGCCATGTTGGTGGCGACCGTGACCGACCCCTTCTGGCCGGCCTGGGCGATGATCTGCGCTTCCTTCTCGTGGTTCTTCGCGTTCAGCACGTGGTGGGGGACGCCGCGGCGGTTGAGGAGCCCGGAGAGCCGCTCGGACTTCTCGATCGAGACCGTGCCGACGAGGACCGGCTGGCCCTTCTCGTGCCGCACCACGAGGTCGTCGATCACCGCTCGCCACTTCGCGTCCTCGTTCTTGTAGATCAGGTCCTGCTCGTCCTTGCGGACCATCTCGCGATTCGTGGGGATCGTGAGGACGGGGAGCTTATAGGTCGACTCGAACTCCGCCGCCTGCGTCTTCGCGGTCCCGGTCATGCCCCCGAGCTTGTCGTACATGCGGAAGTAGTTCTGGATCGTGATCGTGGCGAGGGTCTGGTTCTCCTCCTTGATCCTCACGCCCTCCTTCGCCTCGATCGCCTGGTGGAGGCCCTCGGAGTAGCGGCGGCCCTCGAGGATGCGCCCGGTGAACTCGTCGACGATCTTCACCTCGCCGTTCGTGACCACGTACTCGACGTCGCGCTTGTAGAGCTCCTTGGCCCGGATCGCGTTCTGGAGGTGGTGCACGAGGGGCGTGTGGACGTGCTCGTAGAGGTTGTCGACGTTCAGGTACTCCTCGACGCGCGCCACGCCCTTCTCGGTGACCGCGACCGTGCGCTTGCCCTCCTCGACCTCGTAGTCCTCGTCGCGCTTCAGCTTCGGCGCCAGGCGCGCGAACACCGTGTACCACTTCTGGGAGTCCTGGACGGGGCCGCTGATGATGAGCGGGGTGCGGGCCTCGTCGACCAGGATGGAGTCGACCTCGTCGACGATCCCGTAGTGGTGCCCCCGCTGGACCATGTGCTCCTTGCGCATCGCCATGTTGTCTCGGAGGTAGTCGAAGCCGAACTCGTTGTTCGTGCCGTAGGTGATGTCGGCCGCGTAGGCCGGGCGGCGCTGCTCGGGGCGCATGTTCGACTGGATGAGCCCGACGGACGCGCCGAGCAAGCGGAAGATGGGGCTCATCCACTCGGAGTCACGCTTGGCGAGGTAGTCGTTGACCGTGACGAGGTGCACGCCCTCGCCGCCGAGGGCGTTCAGGTAGGTCGGCAGGGTGGAGACGAGCGTCTTGCCCTCGCCCGTGCGCATCTCGGCGATGCCGCCCTGGTGCAGGACGACCCCGCCCATGAGCTGGACGTCGTAGTGGCGCTGGCCGAGGGTTCGGCGGGAGGCCTCGCGCACGGCGGCGAAGGCCTCGTGCATGATGTCGTCGAGCGTCCGGCCGTCGGCCAGGCGCCGCTTGAGCTCCTCGGTCTTCCCGCGGAGCTGCTCGTCGGACAGCTCCTCCATCTCCGGCTCGAAGGAGTTGATGAGGGCGACGTCGTTCTTGAGCTTCTTGACCTTCCGGTTGTCGCCCATCTCCTGGAACTTGTCGAAGACCATGCTGCTCCTACGGGTCGGGGTCGTGGAACGATTCTAGCGAAGGGTGGCGCTATTTGATCTCGAGGAGCTTCTCGCGCACGGCGTAGACGACCGCCTCCATGCGGGAGTGGAGCTGGAGCTTCTCGAGGATGTTGCGGACGTGGTTCTTGACCGTGTTCTCGGAGATGAACAGCTCCTTGGCGATATCGCGGTTGTTCATCCCCTTCGCCACGAGGCGGAGGACCTCCATCTCGCGGTCGGTCAGGCGGGGCGCGTGAACCTGCTCGCGCTCGTCGGCCCGCTTGCTCATCGCCTGGAACTCGGACAGCAGCTTCGAGGCCATCGCGGGGGAGATGCGGGACTGGCCCGCCCACACCGACTTCACAGCCTCGGCCACGTCCTCGGTGGGGATCTCCTTGAGGAGGTAGCCCGAGGCGCCCGCCTTGATCGCCTCGTAGAGGTCGTCCTCCTCGTCGCTCACGGTGAGCATGAGGATCTTGACGTGGGGGATGGCCTCCTTGATGCGCCGTGCGGCCTCGATGCCGCTGCGCTTGGGCATGCGGACGTCCATCAGCACGACGTCGGGCATCAGCTCCTGAGCCCGCTCGATGGCCTGCTGGCCGTCGGTGGCCTCGCCCACCACGCTGAGGCCTGGCTCCTGGTCGAGCACCATCTGGATGCCGCGGCGGAACAGGGCGTGGTCGTCGACCACCATGACCCTGAGCGGGTCGTCGCCCTCGACCGATCCCTTGCTGCTCATGCGCTCACTCCAGCTCCTCGCTCGGGAGGGCTTCCTCGATGGAAGGCTCCTCTTCCTCCGGTGTCGAGAGGAACTGGCCGGATTTTACCCGATTCGCACCTTCGATCAGCTTCCGGCGCCGTTTGTTGTCGTGGTCGGCCATCTGGCGGTCGAGCCGCTCGACCACCTGGTCGATCGCGGTCTCGAGCGAGGCACCCGAGCTCTTCGCGTGAAACGTCTTGTGCGAGTTCGAGCACGAGGCCTCGACGTGATGGCCGCCGTCGACCCGGGGGTTCGACTCCCACGTCAACCGCACCTCGGCCCACAGGAGCCTCGGCTCGTGCCGCTCGAGCTTCGCGAACTTGTCCTGCAGCTTGCGGCGGTGCGTGCCGGAGACCTTGCCGCCGATCCCCTTCACCACGAGATCCATGTGCGCGCCCCCCTCCCTGAAACCGAACACGACGACGGGCCGGTCGAGCCGGCCCGTCGAAGCGTGGAACGCCGGCCCGGCTGACCTGGTCTTTGACCCCACACTCGCCTGCCGAGGGGTTCGCCGCCCGGAGGCGGCTTAGCACCTTCTCCCGGGTGGTGCCCGAGGCAGGACTTACATCTAAGCCGCACCATGCTCAGCAACCAACGGTTGCCTTACGTGGGTCGTTTCGCCTGCGGCTGGCATCGACTTCCGGCGACGTTCGTCGCCGGGCAACCACAGACCCGAGCCTGCGCTCCACCCCCTGATTATACGGCCCGGGAGGGTGCCGCTCGGACCCGGGCCGGGACGGGGGCGCCACGCAGGGAGCGGGCGGCGACCAGCACGTCCACCCGCCGGGCCCCCCCGCGCCTGAGAGCCCGGGCGCAGGCCGCCGCGGTCGCCCCGGTGGTGAGCACGTCGTCGACGAGCAGCACCGTTGGGGGGACGGCGCCGGCCGCCGCGAAGGCCCCCTCGGGGATCTCCCGGCGCTCCCGACCCGGGAGCCGGGCCCGGGCGGGGATGTCCTCGACCCGCTCGAGGAGGCGCCGGGGCCGCCTCCCGGTGCGGGACGCGAGGGCCCTCGCGAGGAGCTCCGCCTGGTCGAACCCCCGCTCGCAGCGGCGGACCGCGGAGAGCGGTACCCACGTCACCACCCGCGCGGGCGAGTCGGCGACGGCCGCCATCGCGCCCCCGAGGTGGGAGACCAGCGAGCGCCAGCCCGAGAACTTGAGCCCGCGGATCGCGCGCGCGAGCGGGCCCTCGTAGAGGAACGGGGCGCGGGTCGTGTCGATCGGCCGGGGCGGACAGTCCGCGCACGCGGTCAGCGCCTCCTCGGCGGGGCGCCCGCAGCGCAGGCAGAGCGGCGGCACCACGACCGAGACGGCATCCCGGCAGGGGCCGCAGAGGGGCCAGGAGCCGCGATCGCAGCCGACACAGCGTGCGGGAGCGAGCAGACGGGCGAGCACGAGGGCAGGCTAGCGGCCGCCACCGACACGGGGCGGAACGGGCCCTCAGGGAAGGTCGGCCTGGGCCGACCAGGAGCCGCGCTCGGCGCCGCTGCGCCGCTCGACCGCGAACGTGAGCCGCGCGTCGGTCTTGAGGACCGGATAGACCGTGGTCGTCCGCTCCCCCGACTTGGGATCGAAGGCATCGGCGACCACGGGCAGACGCCGGCGCCCCGCCGAGACGCGGAGCTCGTCCCGTTCGGCATCGTCGGCGGGGGCGTGGCGCCAATGGACCACGGCCGACTCGGTGCGGCAGTCCATGCGCTCGATCGTGGCGCCGGGGGATCCGGGGACCTCGATGGACAGGCCGAGGTCGATGCCGCCGCGACGCACGGTCCCCTGCGGCCATCGCACCACGAACGGACGCGGCCCCTTCTCGGGCCCGCGGACCAGGACCTGGCCGTCGACCAGCACCTCGGCCGACACCTCGTACCAGCCCGGGTCGAGCCCGGCGAAGGGCACCTCGAACGGGATCAGCATCTCGCCGCGGGGGACGATGTCGACGGTGACCGGGCCGAGGCCGAGGGGCTGGGCCCGCCGCGAGGGCGCGGCCGCCTCCCGGAGGTCGGCCTCCGCGAGCGCCACCTGGTGGGGGTTGGAGTCGGTTCCCCGAACGACGAGCGCGCCGCGGATCGAGGCCGGGAACCGCTCGTAGACGACGTCGACCGCGACGGGCGTCAGGTCCCCAGCTCCCACGACGCCAGGTACTCCCGCTGCTCGTCGGTCAGCACGTCGATCTCGACGCCCATGGCCCGGAGCTTCAGCCGGGCGACCTCGGCGTCGATGTCGGCCGGGACCGGGTGGACGGTCGAGTCGAGATCGTCCCGCCCCGCCAGCCATTCGGCGACGAGCGCCTGGTTCGCGAACGACATGTCCATGACGGCCGCCGGGTGCCCCTCGCCGGCCGCGAGGTTCACGAGCCGGCCCTCGGCCAGGAGGTGGATCAGGCGGCCGTCGGGCATCCGGTACTCGTCGACGAGGTCGCGGATGCGTCGCGGCTCGCCGGCAAGCTCCTCGAGCGCCGGGCGGTCGATCTCGACGTCGAAGTGGCCGGCGTTCGCGAGGACCGCGCCGTCCTTCATCGTCTCGATGTGCTCGCGCCGGATCACGCCGGTGTCGCCGGTGACCGTCACGAAGATGTCGCCGATGCGCGCCGCGTCGCGGAGCGGCAGCACCTCGTAGCCCTCCATCGCGGCCTCGAGCGCGGGAAGCGGCTCGACCTCGGTGACGATCACCCGAGCGCCCATCCCTCGGGCCCTCGAGGCAACCCCGCGGCCGCACATGCCGTAGCCGCACACCACGACGGCGCGTCCGGCGAGCAGGAGGTTCGTCGAGCGCATGATCGCGTCGATGGTCGACTGCCCCGTGCCGAACCGGTTGTCGAACAGGTGCTTCGTCTGGGCGTCGTTGACCGCGACGATCGGGTACGGGAGCTCGCCCGCCTTGGCCATCGCCCGTAGCCGGATCACGCCCGTGGTCGTCTCCTCGGTGCCGGCGCGCACCTCACCGAGCAGGTCCCCACGCTCCTTCTTCAGCGTGGAGACGAGGTCGGCGCCGTCGTCCATCGTGAGGTGTGGCCCGATCTCGAGCGCCTGCCGGATGTGCCCGTAGTAGGTCGGGTTGTCGGCGCCTCGGATCGCGAACACCTCGATCCCGTCCTCCTCCGCGAGGGCGGCCGCGACGTCGTCCTGGGTCGAGAGGGGGTTCGACGCGCACAGCGCGACCTGGGCGCCGCCCGCCCGAAGTGCGAGCACGAGGTTCGCCGTCTCGGTCGTCACGTGCAGGCAGGCGGCGATCCGGAGGCCGTCGAGCGGCCGCTCCTTCTCGAAGCGCTCGCCGATCAGGCCGAGCACCTTCATCTCGCGGCCCGCCCACTCGATCCGCTCCCGCCCACGAGGGGCAAGGCCCTGGTCCTTCACGTCACTCATGTCCGTCTCCGATCGTCGGAAGCACCCGTTCGAGCACCCGCCCGAGGGCCGGTGCGAAGGCCGACGCGACGTGCTCGACCTCGTGATGGCTCACCGGCGCGCCCACCTTGTTCGTCACACAGTAGAGCCCCAGGCACCGCAGCCCCAAGGCCGCGGCCGCGCAGGCCTCGGGGACGACCGACATCCCGACGACGTCGGCGCCCGCACGGCGGAGGAAGTCGACCTCGGCGGGCGTCTCGTAGGTGGGGCCCGGGAGCGCCGCGTAGACCCCGCGCGCGGCCGGGATGCCCGCCGCGACGGCCGCCTCCATGGCCGGGACGGCGAGACCCTCGGGGTACAGCCCCGCGAGGCCGGCGAACGACGGCCGGCCGTCGGCGTCGCGCCAGCCGCGGAGGGGGTTGACCCCGAGGAAGTTCAGATGGTCCGACCCCACGACCAGCGTGCCCGGCTCGAGGCCGGGGTCGAGCCCACCCGCGGCCGCGGTGAGGACGAGCGTCCGTGCCCCCAGGGCGGCGGCGAGCCGCACCGGAAGCGTCACGAGGTCCATCGGGTGTCCCTCGTAGTAGTGGATGCGGCCGAGGAAGACGACGAGCGGCACCCCTGCGAGGGTGCCGACGATGAGCGTGCCCGTATGCCCGGGAACCGTCGGCTCCGGGAAGCCCGGGAGGTCGGCGTACGCGAGCTCCGCCACGGACGCGACCGACGAGAGCGCGCCGGACAGGCCCGATCCCGCGATGACGGCGACCGCGGGAACGAGGTCGGTCGCGCGACGGACCGCCTCGGCGCCTCGGGTGGCGAGGTCGTCGCCGGGACCGGCGGCCTCCGTCACCGCGCCCCTTTCCTTCCGAGCCGCTGCTTCAGGCTCGCGATGGCCTCGATCGGCTCGGGGTCGATCCCGCGCTCGAGGGCGTGCGTGGCGCTGGCCACGTCGCCCACCAGCATCAGCGACAGCGTGCGAGCGAGCGCCGACGCCCCTCGCGCGTGGACCTCCATCCATCCGAGGTCCGCGGCCGCGATCGTCTCGAGCGTCGCCTCGATCCTCCGCGCGATCCCCGGCTGCTCCCCGGCCTCCCGGAGCACGATGAGGACGAAGCCCGGCCCGGTGCCCTCCGCCCAGCCCACGACCTCGTGGTGGTCGAGCTCGGGCAGCGAAGAGGAGAAGGCGGGGGTCTTCGCGTTCTCGTTGAAGGCGCACTTCCACCGCCAGGCCGCCGCCTCCGAGGGGCCCTCGGACCCCCAGATCACCGGCATCCGGGCCCCGATGCGCCGAGCCACCGCGGCGGCATCCGCCGCCAGCTCGTCGGCCGCGCTCGTGAGCGACGCGACCGACTCCCGGACATCGTCGCCCGCGCCGGGGAGCAGGCCCCCTCGGGCGAGGGTCCCCACCAGAGCTCCCGTCAGGAGGCCGAGAGCCGCTCGGGGCATCTCGACGTCGCGGGGGACGAGGGCGAGCGTCGCCCCGGCGGCCGCCGCCCGGTCGGCGAGCCCGCCCCCGGCGCAGACGGCAACGAGCGCGCAGCCGCGCGCAGCCGCCTCGTCGAACGCCGACAGCGTCTCCTCGGTCGTCCCCGAGTACGAGAGGCAGACCACGAGGTCGTCGGGGCCGAGGTACCCCGGCAGCCGGTCCCCGCGGACCGAGAGCGCCGGAGCCGGCAGCGCGTCGGCGTAGGCGGCACGCAGCACGTCCCCGGCGGCCGCGGAGCCACCCATGCCACAGAGCACGATCGAGCGCGGCCGCTCGAGCGAGGGACCGCTCGCCGCGACGCCGAAGGACGTCTCCAGCTGGCGCGGGAGGGTCAGGAACGCGTCGAGGATGCTCAACCGGTCGTTCTACTTCCCCGGCTTCTCCGCCTCTTCGATGAGCATCACCGGGATGTCATCGCGCACCGGGTAGCGGTAGCCACACTCCCCCACGCACACGATGCGCTCCTCCCCTTCCCGGTACTCGACCGGGCCCCGGCAGTTCGGGCAGGCGAGGATCTCGAGCAGCTCGTCATCGATCGGCACGGCGTCCTCCGTTTCGTCTCATCCTGCGCGGATCACCTCGAGCACGCGCTCGGTCCCCGACCGCAGGAGCTCATCGGTCCGGGCCTCCACGTTGAGCCGCAGGAGCGGCTCGGTGTTGGATGGCCGGACGTTGAACCACCAGTCGTCGTACTCGACGGTCAGGCCGTCGAGGCGGTCGTGGCGGCCGTCGGGGAACGCGCGGGCCACGCGTTCCGTCGTCTGCGCAGGGTCGGCCACCTCCGTGTTGATCTCTCCGGAGTCACGGTAGCGGCGGTACGGGGCGAGCAGCTCGGAGAGCCGCGTGCCCGCCTCCGACAACCGCTGCAGCACCAGGAGGGCGGCGACCAGGCCGGAGTCGGCCCGGTAGTGGTCGCGGAAATAGTAGTGGCCGGAATGCTCGCCTCCGAAGATCGCGCCGGTCTCGGCCATCACCTTCTTGATGAACGAGTGGCCGACGCGCGTGCGGACCGGCACGCCGCCGTGCTCTCTGATCACCTCCGGTACCACCCACGAGCAGATCACGTTGTGGAGGATCCGGGCGCCCTGCTCCCGCTCGAGCATCGACTCGGCGATGAGGGCGACGAGCAGCGAGCCCGAGACGCCCTCGGCGCGCTCGTCGACGAGGAAGACGCGGTCGGCGTCGCCGTCGAACGCGAGCCCCACGTCGGCGCCGTGCTCGACGACCGCGCGCTTGAGGTCGGCCTGGTTCTCGGGCTGGATCGGGTCGGCGGGGTGGTTGGGGAAGGTCCCGTCGAGCTCGAGGTAGAGGCCAACGAGCTTCGCCGGCAAGCGATCGAAGATGGGCTCCAGCACGAGGCCCGCCATGCCGTTCGCGGCGTCGGCGACGACGGTGATCGGAGCGATGCGCCCGGGGTCGACGAACGAGAGCACGTGCTCGATGTAGGGCTCGACCATCGAGCGCTCCTCGACGCGCCCCCGCGAGACCGCCGGGGCGGGCGGCTCGCGGCCGGCGAGGTCGCGGACCTGCATGAGCCCGGAGTCCTCGCCGATGGGCGCCGCGCCCTCGCGGCACAGCTTGAGGCCGTTGTAGGCGGGTGGGTTGTGACTCGCCGTGAACATCGCGCCGGGCATGTCGAGCGACCCGGAGGCGAAGTAGACCATGTCGGTCGTGGCGAGCCCGATGTCGACGACGCCGGTGCCGCGGGCGGTCACGCCGTCGATGAACGCGGCGGTGAGCGCCGGCGACGAGTCCCGGCAGTCGCGCCCGACCAGGACGGTGGGTGCGCCGACGAACTCCGCGAAGGCGCCACCGATGTGGCGCGCGGCGATCTCGTCGATCTGGTCCGGATAGATGCCGCGGATGTCGTACGCCTTGAAGATGCTCCCGAGCGCCGGATGCGCTCGCTGCTCGCGCTCGTCCACGGCCGGGATTCTATCCCAGCGGCGCTCGGGCCCCTCGGGTGCGGGTGTGCTAGCCGACCACGAGCGGGAGCACGACGTTGAGATCGGCCTCGGCGCCGTCCTGCTCCCACCACTTCGTCTCGCACGCGTGGCAGGTGTAGAACATGACGCTGTGACCGTCGACCTCGAAGGAGATCGTCAACGCAACCGGGTCCCCGCAGGAGTGGCACATCGCCTGCTTGTTCTCGCTCATGTCCCTATTCCTCGGCATCGACGCCGTCCGCGCTGCATAGGCAGTGAGGGTCATTTCCTCGTTCCCCCGACCGCCGCCGGACGCTGACACGGCATGGCCAGACGGGGTGGGCCGAACGACCCCGCCGGGGCGGTGGGACGCGGGACCTACTCCTTGAGGTCCTTGCCGATGTAGCGGGAGCGCATCCGGCCGTCCTCTCGCCAGTAGCCATACCAATACGGTCCATGCGGGCATTTCGAGCAGTTCTCGCGCCCGCAGCGCACCCACTCCTGGCGGTAGGTGACCTTGGCCTTCCCGGTCTCGGGGGGGCCGACGTCGAAGGGATCGCCCTCGCGCGCGACGAGCAGTCCCCGCGCGAGGATCTGCAGGCGGCGAAGATCGAAGGGGTCGAGCGCGCGGATCAGCCGGATGAGCTCACGATCCAGGGGCATCTTGGGTACGAGCGTAACCCAAGACGCGCGGCCCCGCCCCCCGACCCGGGCCTGGCGAGCTCAGCCGGCCCGACGGGCCTCGAGGCGCTCGTCGAGACGCTCCCACCCGAGCGGGGGTCGGAGCGATCCGGCGTGCCCCTCGCAGAGATCGATGAGGCTGGGGTCACCTTCGGCGAGCAGCTCGTTGACCACGACAACCCGGTCCCGGTACCGAAGGCTGACGGTCGCGGCGGCCGGCTCCCCGCATCGCATCTTCGCGCACGCGCGCATGCGGGAACCCTAGATCACATCGATGTGATTCGCAACGAGGACGACTGAGGAAGCTCGCCAAGAACCTCCGTCCGGTCGCCTTGGGTAGCGGATCTGCTACATAAGCAGGGGCGTCGCGGCCCGCCCCCGGCCACGGGGTCGGCCGAAACGGCCAACCTGGCCTTGGGGATCGGGGGGATACGCACGAAAGGGGCCGGGATCCGGCCCCTTCGCGAACGGCCCAAAAAGGATGTACTCCGGAGCGACGATCCGAGTTTCCCCGTCCCGCCTCTTCGGAGTACCAGATAAGTATACACCGGCGGCAGCCCCGCGCGCAAGCCGGAACGGGAACTTTCTTTTCCGGACGAACTGGCTTCCTCGACCGGCTACCAGTGGATGAGGACGTGGGTGCCGATGGGCACCCGGTCGAACAGGTCGACCGAGTCCTCGATGCGCATGCGGACGCACCCGTGAGAGGCGTAGGTACCGATGGAGTCCTCGGCGTAGGTGCCATGGATCCGGATGCCGGGCGCGTCGAGGTACAGGGCGTGGGTGCCCAGCGGGTTCCCCGGCCCGGGCCCGATCGAGGCGGGAAGGTCCTTCCCCCATCCGTCGGGGGCGGGGTTGACCCAGATGGGGTTCTCCCGCTTGTCCCAGATGGTCCAGGTGCCGGGCGGGGTGGGGTAGCCGCCCAAGCCGGTGGCGACGTCGTAGCGCTTCACCACCTTGAGCCCGTCGTAGAGGTAGAGCCGGTTCTCGGTCAGCGAGACGACGATCGTCTTGCCCAGCGATCCGGCCGTGACCTCGGGGGGCGTGGTGCGCATCGGCAGCTGAACGCTGTCATCGCCGGCACGGATGGCCAAAAGGACCGCCCGCCGGGCCTCGCGGGCGCGAAGCTCCGCGCCTCGGACCGGCCTTTGCAGGACCAGCTCGCCCTCGTCGGTCAGCGCGACCTGGGCGTTGCGCGGGGAGGCGAAAACCTCGCGCGCGACCGTGTCGATGAACCCTCGCGCCTCGGCGTGGTCGACCGAGTAGGAGATGTCGACCTGGCTGCCGACGCTCGCGTCCAGCAGCCGCCGGTAGGCGCGCTCGTACCAGGGGATGGTGTCCGACAGAGCGAGCGCCGCATCGATGCCCGGCTCGACGCGCGCCGCCATGCCCAGCTCCCGCGGGCTCACCCGCCAGGAGCCGTCCCCGGCCGTTACCTCGAGGTCCCGGCCGAGGCGCTCCTCAGCCGCCGCCTCGACGGCCCGGGTGGCCTCGGCGCGCGTCATGTCGCCCACGTCGACCCCGGCCACCGTCACACCGGGCAGGATCCTGCCCTCGTTCGCCGCCTCGTATCGATACGCGGCATATGCGACCCCGCCCCCAAGGGCGGTCAGGCCGATCAGGGCGGGCAGGATGATCCTGATCGCGCGGCGTGAGCCCCTCTTCGTGTGACGGCCTTTCATCGGAAGAAGATGATACCTCCTGCGGGCTCACGGAAGCCGCATATCGGTCGCCGGGGCCAGCGCGAAGGCGCCGTCCTGGGTGAGCTGGGCCACGACGACGCTCCCGCCGAGGGCCTCGACCAGCACCGCGACCGGGTCGGATCCGACGAGGGGCGCCAGCGGGAACGTCCGGATCCGGCCGGGACCGATCGTCAGCGAGCTGAACGAGGGGACCTCGGCGAACCCCGTCTCGGTCAACAGCCGCAGGTGCACCTCGACCAGCTCGTCGCCCGGGTTCTCGATCAGCACGCTGGCGTCTCCGCCGGTCGCCGCGACCGGGGGCAGGGCCACCCACGAAGGAGAGGGGCGCAGGCCCGGGGTGGACGCCTGGTCGACGGTGGCGCTCCAGAGCAGGCGCCGGGCGGCCACGAACTCGCGGGGCCCGGATGCCTCCGCGACCAGCCCGGCGTCGCGGCCCGGGAGCTCGAACGTGAGGGCGGCGCCGGGGTCGACCGACGCCTCGTTCAGGACCTCCTGCTGGCGGCCGAGCCCCTGCGACCGGACCCGGAACGGAGCCGGAGGCAGGTCGGTCGCGCCCATCACGACCAGCTCGGTCGGCCGGTCCTCTCCGGCCCCGGGGAGCACCCACTCGGTCGCCGTCCGGGAGGACCCCAGCGTCAGGCGCAGCCCTCCCCCCTCCACCAGGCCGGAGCCGGCGGCGGCGACCTTGCCGAGCTTCACGATCACGCTGGCGGCGAGCGTGCGCTTGCCGAGCGCGAACCGGTTGAGGTCGAAGGCGGCGGCCCGGCGCGGCGGGACGACCACACCGGTGAGGCTTCCGTGCCGCACCGTCTCGTCACCCGTCGCGAGCACGACGTCGAGGACGGCCTCCTGGTCGAAGGGGTTCATGAGCACGAGGTTCTGCTGCTGCCCCCGCTGGGTCGTGCCCTCGGGGAGGTACCACCGGGTCGAGGCGTCGCCGGCGCACGCGTCGGCGCCGATGCCGCCCTTCGGTCGGGCGACGACCATCCCCGCGGCCACGCGGCCTCCGAAGAACTCGACCTGGGTGCCGGACGCCATCCTCTCGGCGGGCACCTCGAGGTAGGCGACCGTGCCGGGCTCGACCACCCGGCTCGCCCGGGCTGGAGCGCGCGGCCCGAACGTCAGCGTCTGCACCTTGACGGGAGCGTCCCCGGGGTTCGCGACGGTGACCCATACGCTCCATCCCTCACCACCCCCGTGAGGGCAGAACCAGGCGCCGGAGATCGCTGCGGCCGTGCGCCTATCGGCCGGCGGACGCACGCCGACGCGCTGCTCGAGGACGAGGCCGCCGCCCACGACGACCGCCGCGAACAGCACGGCCGCGAGGAGGCGCAACAGGAATCGCGGGGGGCGCTCGCTCATCGGGAAGGCACCCGCCCACGCCGTCCCGCGAACCAGATCGTGGCCGCCCACAGGACGGCGAGGAGCGCCAGCTCGGCCGCGTGCTGGGGCCCGGGATGGAACGCGAGACGCCGCTCGCTGCCCCCGGGCTCGATCGGGAACCCCACCGCCCAGCCGAACGCCCGGAAGGGCTCGGCACCGCCCGGCTCGATCCGCCACCGCCGGTCGAACGAGGTGGCCACGACGGCGGCCCCGGGCTCCTCCGCATCGACACGTCCGAGCCACCGTCCGCTCCACGTGAACGGAACCGCCTCCTCGGTGTTGACCGCCGCCGCCGCGAGCGGATCGGTTGAGCGCGCCGACGCGAGGAACCCTTCGCGGGCAACCGCGCCCGCCAGCGGGAGGGCCCGCGTGCTCCGGTACACGACGAGGCCGCCCGCACGCTGCGTCGCGAGGAGGTCCAGCTGGGAGTCGAGCCGCACCGAGGCCGCCTCGGGCAGGTCTCCCTCCCCCACCACGACGAAGGCGATGCCCAGCGGCGCGAGCAGGGAGCCCCCGTGGCGCACGCCGCCGGAGAGCATCGCCCCGATCGCCGTCTCGAGCCGGTCGTAGCCGGGACCCGCGGCGGGGAGCCCGAGCGCGGAGGCCGCCGTCCCTCTCCGCCCCGTGACCGCGTAGCGAACGGACAGCGGCCCCGCCTCGACGACGCCCTCGGGGAGCCCGCCCGGCGGCGGGAACGCGCCGCCACGCGGATCGCCCAGCCACAGCACCCGGAAGGGGACGCCGGGGTTCGCGGTCGCGACGACCGGCCACGCGGGCGGGAGCTTGCGCTGGCCCACCGCCCACCCGCCGCCCGCGGCATCGATCGCCTGCAGAGCGAGGCCCCCGCCCACCACCGCGACCATCGCGCCGATCGCGAGCTGGCGCGTTCCGAACGCGTGTCGCGCGGCGCCGGCGATCGCGGTTCGGAGGGCCATCCCCACGAGTGAGCTGGCCGACCAGGCGGCCAGCGCCAGGAACGCCACCGGGTGCGCCGCCGGTCCCGGCAGCCGGCCGGCGGCCGCCAGCCAGGCGAGGACCAGCGCTCCGCCGGCCGCAAGCGCGGCCCGCAGGGCGCGGCGGCGATCGGGGGCGTCGACGAGGGCGAGCGCGAGCACGCCGGCGATCGGAAGGAAGAGCGCGGGGAACCAGGAGCCGGGGGCGGGGCCGGGCGAGAGCCGCAGGACCTCGGCGAAGCTCCTGGCAACCGACGGCGGCGCCTCGCCGCCCGCCGACACCAGCACGAGCGTCAGCGGGAAGACGAGCACCGCGGCGCCGGCGATCGTCACCACGAAGAGGCCGAGCCCGAGCATCCGTCTCCCCTCGCGGGCGCCGATCACGACGGCGAGCAGGGTAACGATGGCGAGCGGCAGCCCCGCGGCCGGGTAGAACGACCCCACGAGGGCGAGGCCGATCGCGCTCCCGGCCGCGAACCGCAGGGGGCGCTCGACCGGCGCGTCGAAGGGCTCGGCGACCCGCGCCGCGAGCCACGGCAGCGCGGCGACGAACACCATCGCGCCGAGGTGTCCCTCCGACACGGCCCACAGCACCACCGCCGACAGCGCGTAGCACGCGCCCGAAGCGACGCCGGCCGCCGTGCGCGCGCCGCCGCGGACGATCGCCCGGTAGGCGGTCGTCGCGGCCAGGAACGGCGTCGCGGAGACGAGGAGCCACAGGAGGATGCGCGGGCTGCCCAGCGTGAGCGCGCTCGCGATCCCGAGCGGCACGAGGGCGGGGCTCACCGTCACGGTGGCACGCAGCGTGGCGGGCGACCAGCCGCGGCCGAACGCGCCGAGGAGATCCGAGGCGCCGGGCGGGAGGGCGGGAAGCGAGCCGCCCTCGAACGGGGACGCCAGCACCACGTCGCGGAAGGCGATCGCCCAGACAACGAGCCCGAGGGAGAGGGCCACCGCCACGGGGTGGTCGCGCAGCAGCCCCCCCACGCGCACGCTGATGGGCGCGACCTCCGGCTCCTCGTCGAGGTCCACCGGCGCGACGCGGGACCCGAGCATGCCCGCGGATGCCTGGCCGAGCCAGCGCCTGACGCGCGAGGCCGCGGGCGCCATGAACCGGGTGACGGCCCGGTCGGGCACGCGGCGGGCGTTCTGGGATCGGACCCGGCGTCGGACCGTCCCCCCGAGGTGCCCCAGCGCCCACCCCCACCCCGCCACAACGTGCCGCGCGTCGGCGAACCGCCGAAGGAGCAGGAACAGGAGCACCTTGACGATGCCCTGGGCCGCGTGGAGCGGGACGACCCAGAGGAGGGTGAGCAGCCGGTAGTTCTTGAGCATCGCGGTCAGCGCCGAGCGCTCGTTCAGGTAGCGTCCCTCCGCGGGCGAGGCCGGGGGGCGCTCCCCCCGATCGCCCGCCGCGTGGTGGAACACGCGCGCGGAGGGCTCGACCAGGACGCGGAACCCGGCGAGTCGGACGCGCCAGCAGAAGTCGAGGTCGCCGTGCGACGGGCCGAGACGCTCGTCGGGCGGGCCGACCCGCTGCCATGCCTCCCGCGAGACCAGCATCGCCGTGCCCGACAGATAGAGGACCTCGCGGGGCGTCTGGTACTGCCCCTGGTCGATCTCACCCTCCTCGAGCGGCGAGTACAGGTAGCCGAAGCGATCGGCGGTGAGGCCGACCTCTTGGAGCCGTTCGCGGTCCTCGAGGTCGAGGACCTTCGGGCCGACGATCCCCGCCTGCTCGACCCGCGACGCGCCCTCGACGAGCCGTTCCACCGCGTCGGGGGCGAGGACGGCGTCGTCGTGGACGAGGAGCAGGAAATCGGCTTGGGCGGCGGCATCGAGCTCCATCGCCCTGCCGACCGCCGCCGCGAACCCCTCGTTTCGTGTGAGCCGAACGACGCGCCTCGATCCCAGCAGCCGCTCGAGCATGTCGCGCGACCCATCGGTCGACGCGTTGTCGACGGCGACGATGCCGAGCCGCGAGTACCGCTGACGCGCGAGCGCCGCCAGCGAGCGCGTGAGCCATCGAGCCCCGTCGCGTACGACGAGGACGGCGAGGACGCTGGGATGGTCGGGTTGCACGATGAGTCAGGCGCGGCTTGGGAACGGCGCGGAGCATACCGGAGGGTGGGGAGAAAGGCGAACGGGGGGCCTTCGCCCCCCGTCCGTCACACCGCGGCCGCGCCTATCGCCTGCGCGCGGTCTTCCGAGCGCCGGTCTTCCTGCGCGCGGCGGTCTTCTTGCGCGCCGCCGGCTTGCGTGCGGCGGTCTTCCTGCGCGCCGTGGTCTTCCTCGCGCCGGTCTTCTTGCGTGCGGTGCTCTTCCTGGCGCCGGCCTTCTTGCGTGCCGCCGGCTTCCTGCGCGCCGTGGTCTTCCTCGCGCCGACCTTCTTCCGCGCCGTGGTCCGACGCGCCGTGGTCTTCCTGCGCGCCGCTGGCTTCCGCGCGGTCGTCTTCTTGCGAGTCGTCTTCCGGGCAGCGGTCTTCTTCCGCCCGGCGGTCTTACGGCTCGCGGCCTTCTTGCGCGTTGCCGCCATCGGTCACCTCCCCTCGATCCTCAAGACGCCATCCGCTTGAGGCGTCGTCTCTCCCGCTCGCTCATGCCTCCCCACACGCCGTACCGTTCGTCGTGCCGAAGCGCGTAGTTCAGGCACTGGATGCGAACCTCACACTGGGCGCAGATGCGCTTCGCGTCTCTGGACGACCCGCCCTTCTCGGGGAAGAAGGTTTCCGGGTCGAACTCTCTGCACCTTGCTCGCTCCTGCCACGGGATGTAGTGGTGCACGGTAGCCCTCCCCCACGAATCACATTCGTGTAATTCTGGCGGAGTTCCCCCATGCTTGTCCAGTCCCAATGATGACTTTTTTCCGAGGTCAGGTCGAGTGTTTCGCGCAAGTTCTTCGCGCGCGCTCGAAGTCAACGCGTTGCATGCAACGCGTTGACGAGCGACGGGTTAGCGATCGGATGACACGTTGGTCTCGCGAGCGACGCGTCCGTACGTCGTCGTTCGCTCGACCGGCACGCGACCGATGTCGTCGATGGCGGCGCGAAGCTCGTCGGGCTCCTTGCGGATGCCCCACTCGGCACCTGCCATGCGAGAGATCGTCTCCTCCATCAGCGTGCCGCCGAGATCGTTCGCGCCACCGCGAAGCATGACCTTCGATGCGTCGAGCCCGAGCTTCACCCACGAGACCTGCACGTTCGGGATGCGCCCGTGCAGCAGGATGCGCGCGATCGCGTGCAGGCGCCGGTCCTCCTCGTGCGACGAGCCGGCGCGCGCGACGCCCGCGAGATAGATCGGTGAGCTCTGGTGGACGAACGGCAGCGGCACGAACTCGGTGAAGCCGCCGCTCTCGTCCTGGATGCGCGCGAGCCGGCGGAGGTGCGCGACCCAGTGCGGCGGGGCGTCGACGTGCCCGTACATGATCGTCGACGACGAGGGGATCCCGAGCCCGTGCGCGGTCTTCACGATCTCCTCCCACGTGTCGGCGGGGAGCTTGCCCTTCGTCAGCAGCCACCGGACGTCGTCGTCGAGGATCTCCGCCGCGGTGCCCGGGATGCTGCCCAGGCCGCGATGCTTGCACTCCTCGAGGAACTCGCGGAACGAGATCCCGAGGCGGGCGGAGCCGTTCAGCACCTCCATCGGGCTGAAGGCGTGGACGTGCATCCCGGGCACGCGCTCCTTCACCGCCTCGACGAGGGCGAAGTAGAACTCGCCCGGCAGGTCGGGGTGCAGGCCGCCCTGCATGCACACCTCGGTGGCGCCGTAGTCCCAGGCCTCCTGGGCGCGGTCGGCGACCTCGCGGAGGGTGAGGGTGTAGGACTCGGGATCGACCTCACGCTGGGCGAACGCGCAGAAGCGGCACCCCGTGTAGCAGACGTTCGTGAAGTTGATGTTGCGGTTGACCACGTAGGTGACCTCGTCGCCCACGGCGTCCCGGCGGAGGTCGTCGGCGACCCGGCACAGCGCCTCGAGAGCGTCGCCCTCGGCTCGGAACAGCGCGAGGGCCTGGTCGTCGGCGATCGGGAGGCCGTCGGCGGCGCGCGCGAGCGCCCCACGCACCTCCTCCTCCAGCCGCTCGGGGGCCACCCGCTGCCGCCCCCAGTCGCGGGTCACCTCGAGCAGCCCCATGTCGCCGTAAACGTCGTCAGCGTCGGGGCGCAGCTCGCCGGTCCCCTTCGCGAACGTCAGCGCGATCTCGCGCGGCTTCCACTGCACGTCGGGGTCCTGCCACGGGATCGGCTCGGGGGCGCGCCCGTTCGGGTAGCCATCGTCGCCCGCCAGCGCCATGACCGGCGCGCGCATCTTGCCGGCGAGGTAGGGGTCGGGACGAAGCACGTACTCGGGGTAGATCGTGAGGCGCGGGCGGAGCCGGTAGCCGCGCTCCTCGGTGGCGCGGCGCAGCGCCTCCCGCTTCGGCCACGGGGCCTCGGGGTTGACGTGGTCGGGCGTGACCGGCGAGACGCCGCCCCAATCGTTGATGCCGGCATCGAGGAGCCGGCCGTAGCCGGGGTCCGAGAGGTTCGGGGGTGCCTGCAGGTTCGCCCGGGGGCCCAGCACCACGCGCGCCGTGGCGACGGCCGCGAGGAACTCCGCCTCAGCGGGCTCGGCGGCGCCGCGCATCGCGGTGTCGGGCTTCGCCCGGAAGTTCTGCACGATCACCTCCTGCACGTGCCCGTAGCGGCGATGCAGGTCGCGGATCGCGAACAGCGACTCGGCGCGCTCGCGGTGCGTCTCGCCGATGCCGACGAGGATCCCGGTCGTGAACGGGATCGAGAGCCGGCCGGCGTCCTCGATCGTGCGGAGGCGGACCGCCGGCACCTTGTCGGGCGAGCCGTGGTGCGGCATCCCCTTCTGGGTGAGGCGATCGGTCGCCTGCTCGAGCATGAGGCCCATCGACGCGGCGACGTGCTTGAGGCGCGCGAGATCCTCCCACGACATGACGCCGGGGTTGAGGTGCGGGAGCAGGCCCGTCTCCTCGATCACGCGGATCGCGACCGCGCGCACGTACTCGAGCGTCGACGCGTAGCCGCGCGCCTCGAGCCACGAGCGCGCCTCGGGGTAGCGGTCCTCGGGACGGTCGCCGAGCGTGAACAGCGCCTCGGTGCAGCCGGCCGCCCGTCCGGCCTCGGCGATCGCGACGACCTGCTCGGGCGTGAGGAAGGGCGCGCCGAGCTTGCGAGGAGGCTTCGCGAACGTGCAGTAGTGGCAGTGATCGCGGCAGAGCATCGTGAGCGGGATGAAGACCTTCGGGGAGTAGGTGACGGTGCGGCCGTGTCCGAGGTCGCGGAGGGCCGAGGCGATCTCGAGGAGGTCGCGGAGCGCGTGCCCGCGCGAGGCCGCGAGCGCGGCGGCCTCGTCGACCGAGATGCTCTTGCCGGCCTCGGCGCGCTTGAGCGCCCGGCGGACGGACGCATCGGTCCCCTGGATCATCCGGCGAGCCTATGTCGGGCCCCGGGAACGGTCAAAGGGGCGGCGACGGAGGGGCGCTAGTCGGGCAGACCCTTGGCTTCTCGCGCGGTGAGCTTGGTGGTCGTGGGAGAAAGGCGAAGACCAACCATCCCGATCCGGCCCGCCACCCACTCGCCCTCTTGGAGCGTCTCGACCTTCAGCCCACCGTCGCCCGCCTCGAGGACACGCAGGATCAATCCGCCCTGCGTACGGTAGATGGGGGTGGTCACCTGCCCAGTCTACGCTACCCGGCGACTCTTCGGGCGACGTTCTCGTGACGGCCGGCGCGGAAGCGCCCCCGTCAGAGGCCCTCGATCTCGTACACGTCGAGGCCGCGGCCCGAATCGCCCACGTAGACATAGCCGTCGTGCCACTTCGCGTCCCAGGTGTTCGTGCCCGAGGGGAGGTAGTGCGCCAGCTCGGCCGGGGCCGCCGGGTCGCTGAAGTCGATCGCCATCACGCCCGCGTTGTACCAGGCCGTCACGATGACGTCGCGTCCGGTGACCACGTCGAAGTTGTGCGCGGTGCAGACGCCCTGGACGACCCTGGGGGGCACGAAGTGCCCGCGCTGGACCGGCGCGGCCGGGTCCGACACGTCGTAGAACCAGATGGCCCCCTCGATGCCAAGGCCGGTGCCGTTGCACGAGGAGGTCCCGCCCTGGAAGGACTCGAACCCGAACGCGGCCGTCTTCCCGTCGTTCGAGATCGCGGTCGAGTGCCAGATCGCGTCGGGCACGTCGGTGATGTGCGAGAGGATCTCGGGCGCGAGCGGGTCGCTGATGTCCCACACCTGCCCCTCCGACAGGCACGCCATGTACGCGTACCGGCCCTTGACGGTGCCGTCGTGGCAGCCGTTCGCCGGGGCCACGCTCGGCGTCGCGACGACCTCCGCCTTCCGGGGCTTCGTGATGTCCACGACCGAGATCTTCTGATGGGCGCTCGCGCAGGTGCCGCTCGTCGACGCCGTGTAGGACTGCACGTACACGAAGCCGTGGCGCTTGCGGTTGATGCGGCGCGAGAACGTGACGTTCGTGTGGGAGCCGCAGTCGGTGACGACGAAGCTCAGCTCCTTCGGGTTCGAGCGATCGGTGATGTCGACCAGCCGGATGCCCTCCTGGTTGCTCGTCCCCTTGAGGTTGCAGCCGACGTCCTCGGTGGAGCTGTTGGCCGACGGCGAGTCGCTGCTCATGACGGCGATGTTCTTCCACAGGCCGACGTCGTAGCCGGACCCGGCACAGGGAAGGTGGCCCTCCGCACGGGGGTTGCGCGGGTCGGAGATGTCGATGGTCCAGAGCCCGGCGAACTCGCCGGATCCGTTCACCGTCACGACCGCGTAGTCGTCCTTGGTGAACTCCACGTCGGTGGCGCCGTTCAGGACGACGCTGCCGAGCAGCGCCATGTTGTCGGAGTGGTCGTCGTCGTTGTGGCTCGCGCCGGCGGGAGCCAGCACGGAGGTCGAGGTGGCGATGGCGGCGAGCAGCGCGAGGGCCGTGCGGAGCCGGAGGGTCATGGGCGTGTCCTTTCGTTGGGGGGGGGCGTATGGAGGGGTTCGTCACGGAGAGACGGAACTCCTGCCGGCCCGGCTAGGCTGTGGCCATGAGGGTGGCGGCGCTCGCGGGCGGGGTCGGGGCCGGGAAGCTCCTGCGGGGCCTGGCGCGGGTGGTGCCGCCGGAGGACGTGACGGTCGTCGGGAACGTCGCGGACGACCTGACGCTCCACGGGCTCCACATCTCCCCCGACCTCGACTCCGTCCTCTACTGGCTCGCGGGGGAGATGGACCGCGAGCGCGGCTGGGGCCGGGGCGGCGACACCTTCCGCACCCTGAGGGAGCTGAAGCGGCTCGGGGGGGCGGGATGGTTCACCCTCGGCGACCTCGACCTGGCCACGCACCTGTACCGGACGCAGCGCCTCGATCAGGGCGCCCCGCTGTCGGTGGTGACCGATGAGCTCCGGACCGCCTTCGGGGTCACCACCCGCATCCTGCCCTCCACCGACGACCGCGTGATGACCTGGATGTTGACCGAGGGCGTGAAGGTCCGCGGCGGGCCCACCCCGGACGCCCCGCCGCGCGAGGTGTTCCCGACCCCCGCGGCGATGCCCTTCCAGCACTGGTGGGTGGCGTACCGGGGCGAGCCGGTGGTCGAGGCGATCGACTTCCGCGGCGCGGAGGACGCCAAGCCCGGCCCCGGCGTGCTCGAGGCGCTCGCGGCGGCAGACGCGGTCGTGATCTGTCCCTCGAACCCCGTGGTGAGCGTCGGGCCGATCCTCGCCGTGCCCGGGATCGCGGACGCGGTGCGGGAGCGCCGCGACCGCGTGGTCGGGATCTCGCCGATCGTTGGGGGGGCGCCGGTCGCGGGGATGGCCGACCGCCTCATGCCGGCGTGGGGGCTGGAGGTGAGCGCGCGGGGCGCCGCGGAGGCCTATCGGGACCTCCTCGCCGCCTGGGTGATCGACGAGCGGGACGCGGGCCTGGCCGGGCCGATCGAGGACGCCCTGGACGTCCGGGTCGGGGTCACCGACACCATCATGACCGACGACGAGCGGGCCGAGGCGCTCGCCCGGGCCGCGCTGGAGCTGCTGGGATGAGCGTCGAGCTGCTTCCCGTCCGGGGCCTGCCAGAGGTCGAGGCGGGCGCCGACCTCGCCGAGCTGATCGCCGCCGCCGCCGACCTCCGCGACGGCGACGTCGTCGTGGTCACCCAGAAGGTCGTGTCGAAGGCGGAGGGGCGGCTCGTGCAGGCCGACGACGACGATTGGGTAGCCCGAGAGACCCGGCGGGTGGTGGCCCGGCGGGGGGACCTCGTGATCGCCGAGACGCGGCACGGGTTCGTCTGCGCCAACGCCGGCGTGGACCACTCGAACGTCGCCGAGGGCTTCCTCACCCTGCTCCCCGACGACCCCGACGCCTCCGCCGAGCGCATCCGCGCCGGGTTGGCCGAGCGCACCGGGGCGTCCCTCGGCGTCGTGATCACCGACACCTTCGGCCGGCCGTGGCGCCGGGGCCAGGTCGAGGTGGCGCTGGGATGCGCGGGCCTCCCGGCGATGCTCGATCTCCGGGGCACGAAGGACGCCGCCGGGAAGGTGCTCGAGGCGACGATCATCGCGGTGGCCGACGAGGTGGCCTCCGCCGCGGGACTCGTCGCGGGGAAGGCGGACGGCATCCCGGCCGTCGTCGTGCGCGGGCTCCGGTTCGACGATCCGGCGGGAGCCGCGGCGGACCTCGTCCGCCCCCGGGAGGAGGACCTGTTCCCCACGTCTCCGCTCCACGCGATCTCGGCCCGGCGGACGGTTCGTGCCTTCGGCGGGGGGACGATCCCCCGAGCCGCGCTCGAGGAGGCGGTCGCCGCGGCGCTGACCGCACCGGTCCCCCACGGGTCCCGGCACCGCTCGAGGCCCTGGGTCTGGGTGGTCCTGGAGTCGAGCGCCGCACGGCGGCGCCTGCTCACGGCGATGGCGGAGGCCTGGGCCCGCGACCTCCGGGCGGACGGCGCGACCGAGGCCACGATCGCCCGGCGACGGGACCGGTCCGACGCGCTGCTGGGCGAGGCGCCGGTCCTGGCGATCCCCAGCCTGTCTCTCGGCGCCGCCGACGTCTACCCGGACGAGCGGCGCCGGGAGGCCGAGCGGGAGATGTTCCTCCTGGCGACGGGCGCCGCCGTCCAGAACTTCATGCTGGCCCTCCACGCGCAGGGGTTCGGATCGGCGTGGGTCTCCTCCACCCTGTTCTGCAAGGAGGAGGCTCGTGCGGCGCTGGGCCTCTCGGAGGAGTGGCTGCCCATGGGGGCGGTCGCCGCCGGGACGCCCGCCGGCGAGGCGCCGCCCCGGCCCCCCGCCGGGCCGGAGTCACACCTCCGCTTCGCGTGACGGGCTCGTGAGGAGCTCGGCGCGGTAGATGGCCCTGAGATAGAGGGGCACCGCCACCGGCCAGACCAGCAGGAGGGCCACCGCCCATCCCCACCGGCGACGGATGAAGGCGTGCGCGGCGGTCGCCGCCGCCATGAGCACGCCGAGAGCGATCACGAGGCCCGCGACGACGAGCGGGAAGACCCCGACGTCGCGGCCCGAGGCCTGCAGGATCACCGCAGCCGCCGACGCCGCGACCAGGGCCGCCGAGCCGACCGCGATGAGCGCGACGCCGACCTTCGAGACCGACCGCATCGTGGGCAGGATACCCCGGGACCGCGGTTGTCCCTCCGAGGGCGGACGACGGGAGCCGCACCCGATATAGTTGTCCGCCGTGGCCAAGAAGAAGAGGAAGCGCCGCCCCCAAGGAGCCGCACCCGTCGCCCCCGAGCCGCGGAGCGAGGGACCGCGCTCGCCCCGGACCGATCGCAAGGAGCTCGCCCGCCAGGAGCGCGAGGCGGTGCATCGGACCATCCGCCGGCAGGAGCGAGCTCGGAAGCTGATGATCTGGGGCACGGTCGTCGTCGTGGTCGCCGCCGTCGCCTACTACTTCTTCGTCTTCAAGCCCGGCCAGGAGAAGGAGGCGGACGAGCAGTTCGCCGCGCTCGCCACCCGGATCGGCTGCGGCGAGGTGCAGGAGAACCCCGATGAGGGCCGAGGCCACCTCGCCCCCGGAGAGCCCGCCCCCACCTACGGGAGCGTCCCCGCCACCTCGGGGAGACACTCGCCCGGCACCCTGCCGCCCGACATCCACGTCTACGACGACCCACCTCCCGAGGAGCAGGGCATCCACAACCTCGAGCACGGCTACGTGCTGATGTACTACACGGCCGACGCCCTCGACGAGGCCCCGCTCGACACACTGACCACGATCGCCGAGGGAGAGGACCAGGTCATCCTGGCCCCGTACTCGAGCCTTCCCAGCGGCGAGAACCTCGCCTTCGTGGCGTGGAACCGGGCCCTGCACTGCGAGCTCGGCGCCGACACGGAGACCGCCGACGTCGAGGCGCTCGCGATGGGCTTCATCGGCCAGTTCCGGGACGGGCCGGAGGCTCCGGAGGCCGCGGCCGGCTGATCAGCTCGCGGCGACGGTGCAGTCGCCGCCCGGATCGCACCGAACGACCCCGCCCTCGAACGCGGCCTCGGTCGAGCCGTCCTCGGCCTCGGTGACCGGCGAAAGCGGATACCCGAGCGGGCCCTCGGGCCCGCCGGCGCCGAGATAAGCGGCGAGCACCGGGCCGTCCAGCCACACCGCGGCGTCGCCCCTCGCGTACATGCGGCCGTGCTGGAACGCCTGCCAGCGCCCGCCGGCGGCCGTCCGCTGAGGCCCCGAGGCAAGCCCGGGGCGGCACCGCAGGTCGTCGTAGGCGGCGCGGATCGCGCCCGTCACGTTCTGGTCGGTCCCGACCGAGAACCTCGTGTCCTTGAGGCCGAGCGCCGACCGCAGGTCCCAGCCCGAGACGGCACGTGAGAAGCCGCCCCCCGCGGACGACGTGCCCCGCACGGTGATCCGGACCGGCCGGCCCGACACGCCCCGACGTCCGACGTCGAGCTCCCGAACCTCGCCGAGGTCCCACCCGAACGCGGTGCGCAGCCGCGCGGCGAGCTCGTCCGCCTCGATGGTCACGGTCCAGGTGCGGTTCGGGTTCGCGGCGACGAAGTCGCCGGGGTCGCACTTGCCCTTCAGGTAGGGGTAGGCCTCGCCGCCCCACACGTTCTCGACGTTCTCGGTGAAGCCGCCGCTCGAGGATGAGTAGAGGGTGGCGATGAGCGCGCCCTCGTAGGTGGCCACGAGGCCCTCGGACGCGCGCACCGCATCGACCCAGCGGTCGCCGTCGGTCCCGGTCTCCTTCTCCCAGCCCACGTAGGCCTGATCGCGGGTGTCGGCGTAGATCGCGCAGCCGCACCCGGTCCGCCCCCCGTCCTCGATCCGCCGGAAAGCGTAGGTCCGCGCCGCGATCGCCTGCGCCCGGAGCGCCGCCTGCGGCCAGCTCGACGGCACCTCGCCGAGGCCGAACAGGTACTGCTCGGGGTCGAGCGCCGCGACCACATGGAAGGCGTTGCCCCCGGCGGCGGGCAGCTCGAGGCGCCCGCGGCCGAGCACGTGGCCCCACTCCTCGATCCGGATGACGCCGCCGCGCACCTGCAGTCGCCCGGAGATCGGCTCGCCCACTGCGGCGCCTTCGCCGGTCTCGAGCCGGTAGCGGCCGTCCTTCATCGTGACGCCGCGCACGTCGCCCTCGGCCAGGGTCTCGATGGTCTCGCCAGCCGCCCGCACCCTCGGCGAGCCGCCCTCCACGATGACGGTGACGCGGGACCGGGACTGGAGCAGGCCCACCCGCACGAGGCGCGCGGGCGGATCGCGCCGCTCCACCTCGACCCCGGTGTAGTAGTAGCGAACGATCCTCTCGGCGCTCCAACCCTCGAGCGCGAGCCCGTAGGCGCCGTACTGGCTCATCCCGATGCCGTGGCCCCAACCCGCGCCGTGCAGGATGAACGTCTCCTCGGCGGCCCGCCGGAAGACGGGAGCGTCCTCCGCCCGCACCGGCGCCGTGATGGCCAGCGTGGTCAGCGCAGCCGCGAGCATGACGGTGATCCGCCTCATCTACGGGTTGTCGGCGTGACCGGGGACCGCCTTGACCGGGATAGCCGGGGCGGGGCCCGCGGCTAGGTGACGCGGCAGGTGCCGCTGGCGGGGCAGGTGATCGTCCCGCCCTGGAAGGTGGCGCGGGTGCCACCCCCCTTGAGGCGCTCCACGTCCGAGGTGGGGAGCCGCAGCCCCGAGGTGTGCGCTCCGCGCTGGACGTAGGTGTCGAGCACCGCGCCGTGCAGCCAGAACACGCGGTCGGCGTCCCGGTTCTCGTAGAGGCGGCCGCCGTCGAAGCCCTGCCACCGGCCGCCCGAGATCGTCTTCTGGTTGGTCGTGGCGAGGCCCGGCCGGCACCGCATCCGGTCGTAGCGCGCACGGATGTCGCCGGTCACGTTCCGGTTCGTGTTGATCCACACGCGGCTGTCGCCGAGGTCGAGGTCGCCGCGCAGGGACCAGCCGTCGCGCTGGACGGCGACCACCGTCCCGTTCCTCGTCCGCCCGACGATGCGGGCGGTGACGATGCGGCCGGAGACGCCGCGGTCGAGCACCTCGATCTTCGACGCGCGCTCCATGCCCTCGGGGTTGCTGAGCCGATCGGCAACCTGCGTCGCGTTGAGCTCCTGCGTCCAGACCCGGTTCGGGTTGGCCACCGTGAAGTCCCCGGGATCGCACTTGCCCTTCAGGTACGGCTCGGGCGAGCCGCCCCAGACGTTCTCGACGTTCTCGGTGAAGCCCCCGCTCGACGACGAGTAGTACGCGGTGATGGGATCGCCCCGGTACAGGGCCACCTTCCGGTCGGTGCGGTCGACGGCCCTCACCCACCGGCCGCCGCCCTCGGCCGTCTCCTTGTCCCAGCCCGTGTAGGTCTGGTCGCGCGTGTCGCCGAGGATGTCGCAGGCGCAGCCCTCCTTCGACGACGCGCCGACGATCCGGTAGGCGTAGGTGCGCGCGGCGATCGCCTGCGCCTCGAGCGCCCCCGTCGGCCAGCTCGACGGCACCTCCCCGAGCCCGTAGAGGTACGGCTCGGCCGGCACGACCACGACCAGGTGCCCCCCGTTGGGGGCGGCGGCCACCAGCTCGAGGAACCCCCGGCCCACCGAGTACCCCCACTCCGGGACACGGACGACGGCGCTCTCGTAGCGGACGCGGAGCGGGTTCCCGGGGCCGCCCCACTCCTGACCGCCGACCGTCTCGCTCCCGCTCTTGACGACGAAGGCCCGGTCCGCGGTCACGCGCACCTTCCGGGAGGCGCCCTCGGGGACCTCCTCGATGAGCGTGCCGTCGGCGAGGCGGATCGAGTAGCCGCCCTCGGCCGCGACGAACGTGACGGCGCCGCGGTCCTGCAGGAGCCCGACCCGGTACCGGCCCTTCGGGGCCTGCCGCTGGGTGACCCGCACCCCGGTGTAGTAGTAGCGAACGATCCGCTGGCCGCTCCATCCCTTGAGAGAGAGACCGAACGCGCCGTACTGGCTCATACCGATGCCGTGGCCGAGCCCCGCGCCGTGGAAGACGAAGCGGTCGACGGCGAGCGCCGCCGGGGCGACCGAGGCGAGTGAGAGCGCCACGACCACGACCCCGACGAGCATGCGAGGGATGGGGGCTCGAGCAGACACCGGACTTCCGGTCACCTTATCACGAGGGTGTCGCCTGGCCCGCGGTCTCCCCGGGGCCGACGCGCGCGTCCTCGAGCGAGACCCCCGCCTCGACCCGGGCGCCCTCGCCGAGCACCGCGCCGCGGACCTGCGCACCCGAGCCGACGACGCTCCCCGGCCCGAGGATGCTGCCCTCCACCTTCGCGTCGGGCTCGACGAGCACCCCGGCGTGCAGGACCGAGCGCTCCACGGCGGCGCCTCGCATGACGCGGGAGCCCGCGCCCAGCACGACGAGCGGGCCGACCGATGCGCCGTCCTCGACCTCGGCGCCCTCCCCCACCAGTGGTGCCCGAGGCCGCTCGGCGAGGCGCCCCTCGAGGGCGTCGACGTGGGCCGCGAGGTAGCTCTCGGGCGTGCCGAGGTCGCGCCAGTAGTCCCCGGAGAGGAACGAGAAGACGGGCTCGCCCCGCCGGATGAGCGACGGGAACGTCTCGCGCTCGATCGAGACCGCGACGCCCCGCGGCACGCCCTCGAGGGCGCGCGGCTCGAGCACGTAGGTGCCCGCGTTCACCGTTCCCGGGACCGGCTCGGTCGGCTTCTCCCGGAAGGCCCGGACGGCGCCGTCCGGATCGGTCTCGACGAGCCCGAAGGGGCGGGCGTCGTCGACCGCGGTGAGCGCGATCGTCGCGACCGCCCCGCGGCCCCGGTGGAACTCGGAGAGCGCCGTGAGATCGAGGTCGGTGAGGATGTCGCCGTTCAGGACGAAGAAGCTGTCGTGGAGGTGCGCCGCCGCGCCGGCGGCGGCACCGCAGGTGCCGAGCGGGGTCCCCTCGGTGATCCAGGTCACCGTGGGACCGCCGTCGCGCTGCGCGAGGAACGCGTGGAACTCGGTCTCGAGGTAGGGCGAGGAGAGGATGGCCTCGTCGACGCCGTGCGCGCCCAGGTGATCGAGCACCCGGTGGAGGAAGGGACGGTTCAGGAACGGGAGCAGGGGCTTGGGGGTCGTCTCGGTGAGCGGCCGCAGGCGCGTCCCCTCGCCCCCGACGAGGACGACCGCCTTCACGGCGTGGGTGGGCGGCGGGCGGGAACGTCGGCGCGGCGGGCGGGAACGTCGGCACGGCGAGCCACGAGCGAGGCGCGCGCCCAGAGCGCGGCGCGGGCGAGCGGCTTGAGGGCCGCCGACGGGCCGGTCGCGACGTGCTTGGTGAAGTAGCGATAGATGCTCTTCGAGTGCTCGTGCGCCATGCGGCGCGGCGCGGAGCGCGACGAGACGCCGGTCACGTGCGTGACCTGCAGCTCGGGCGAGAAGAGCACGGTCCAGCCGGCGCGCCGCATGCGCGTGCACAGGTCGACGTCCTCGACGTACATGAAGTAGCCCTCGTCGAAGAGCCCGACCTCGTCGAGCGCCGCCCTGCGGAGCAGCATCGCCGAGCCCGACACCCAGTCGACCTCGCGCTCGGACTCCCGGTCCCACCCGGCCATCGTGTAGGAGCGGGTGAACGGGTTGTCGGGCCTCACGGGACCGAGGAACGCGTGGCCGAGGCCCTCTGCGATGCCCGGCACCTTGCGCGCGGAGGGCTGGAGGGTCCCGTCGGTGTTGCGGACGAGGACGCCGACGACGCCCGCCGCCGGCCGGTCGTTCGCGATCTTGAGGAGCGAGGCCAGCGTCCCGCCGATCACCTCGGCGTCGGGGTTGAGGAGGAACACGCAGGGGGCATCGCTCTCGCGGATCCCGCGGTTGGCGGCGGCGGCGAACCCGCGGTTCACCGGGTTCTCCAGCAGTCGCACCGCCGGGTGCACCGCCGCGGCCCGGGCGGCGCTGCCGTCGCGGGACGCGTTGTCGACGACCACGACGTCGAGCGAGAGATCGCCCGCGCTCGCGTAGACCGAGGCGAGACAGCGCAGGAGGTGCTCACCCGCGTTGTAGTTGACGACGACGACGGCGAGATCGGCCATGGGCTGCACTGATGGTACTAGGTGTGGGAGCGGGTCAGGCCAACCATCACGATCCCGGAGATGATCAGCGCCGCGCCCGCCCACCGCAGGCCCGGAACCCGGACATGCAGGAAGATCCGGTCGGCGAGCAGGACCAACACGTACGTGAGGGCCGCGAAGGGGTACGCGAACGACAGGGAGACCCGCGAGAGCACGACGAGCCAGAACACGGCCGAGACGGCGAACAGGGTGAGCCCCAGCCAGATCAGCGGCTGCCGGGCGACACGGATCGCCGAGGCGACCGGCTGGGACAGCTCGATCCCCGAGCGGCCGTCCACGGTGACCCGGTCGACGCCGGTCTTCAGCGTGAGCTGGGCGACCGCCGCCAGGATCACCGAGAGCAGGATGAAGACGATGATCAACGAGGTCCTCCTTCTCTCCCCCGGCGGCAGCGGGGGCTCGTAGTCGAGATCCATCGGGTTGTCGTGCGAGTGGGGGTGCCCGGGATCATGGATCGCGCCCCGGCTCATCCGGTGGCCTCGGTCCGGTCGAGAGCGGCGGCCATCGCGTGGGCGAGCTCGTCGTCGTCCCGGACCACCACGTCCCGCTCGCCGGCCTGCTCGGGCAGGCCGCCGACGGCGGTGACGATGGCGGGGGTACCGAGCACCTGGGCCCTGGCCAGCGCGCCCGACGACCAAGAGCGGCGGTACGGAAGGACGAGGGCGTCGGCCGCCGCGATCCAGTCGTCGAGCTCGTCGTCGGACACGTAGCGCTCAACGAGCTCGACGCCCGGTGTGGCGGCGGCGAGCGCGCGGAGGCGCCCGGCATACGCGCGGTTGGCCGGGGCGTCGTCGCGGGTGCTGCCGACGACGACGAGGCGGCCGCCGGCCTTCGCCGTGCGGCCGAACGCCTCGATCGCGCGGTCGAACCCCTTGTCGGGATGGATGAAGCCGGCGCAGAGCAGGACGGGCTCGGCCGGCGGAAGGCCGAGGCGGTGGCGGGCGGCGGCCCGGTCGGCCGGGCCCGAGACCCGGACGCCGGCCGTGTGGGGCACGACGCGCGCCCGCACGCGGATGCGGTACGCCGACTCCAGCGCCCGGCGCTCCCGCTCGGTGTGGAACAGCAGCAGGGGCGCGGCGCGGAAGGCCGCCCCGACCAGGACCTCGTCGGGCCGCCACCAGCGCGGGCGGTCGGCCTCGTGGACGAGGAGCTCGGTGCCTCGGCGCCGGAGCACGAGCGCGAGCAGCGAGAGCGCGGCGGCCACCTTCGCCAGCGGGCTCCGCGGCTTGAGGTAGAGGGCCGGCTGGAAGTGGACGACGACCCGGTCGCCGCGCCCGCTGCGGCGCGCCGCCTCGCGGAACGGCCGCCCCGACCAGAAGGGGACGCGGACGTCGCCCGCGCCGTCGAGCGGCGAGATCACGGTGACGTCGTGGCCCTCCTCGCGCAGCCGCTGGACCTGCGTGTGGGCGTAGGCGCCGATGCCGCAGTGGCGGGGCGGGTACGACGAGACGACGACCACCCGCACCTACAGCTCCTCGGCGCGGGAGTCGTGCGGGACCCAGACCTGACCCTCGCGGCCGACCTGGGTGCGGTCGATGTCGAACGCGTAGCGCTGGTCGTGCCAGTCGTAGATCACCTCGAGCCGGCCGCTGTGCACCCCGACGGTCACGTGGTAGCGCCCGTCGGTGAACGGCACGGTGCTGAGGTCGAAGGTCACGCGGCGCTTCCCGTCGACGCGACCGAGCGGGCGCCGCGTCCAGTCGGTGCCGGTCTTGAACATGAGGCGGTCCGCCGCGTCGTAGATCGCGATCGAGACGACCGGGTCGTCGACCGGCGCGTTCGAGCGCAGGTCCACCTGCACCGACAGCGGGTCCCCGGCCTGGACCGCGCGCGCCGGGCGACCCTCCGCGTCGAGCAGGCCCACGGAGAGGATCTCGACCTCTTTCGTGACGTCGTCGCGCACGAACGGCGCGCGGAACTGCAGCATGTGGGCGCGGAACTCCTTCGCCACGTCGTGCGCGTCGCCCGCCGTCCGGACGTGCCCGCCGTCGAGCATGATCGCCTCGTCGCACACGCGGCCGATGAGGTCGACGTCGTGCGAGACGATCACCATCGTGCGGCCCTCCTCCTGGAACCGGCGCACGCGGGCGAGACACTTCTGCTGGAAGCCCTCGTCGCCGACCGCGAGCACCTCGTCGACGAGCAGGATCTCGGGATCGACGTGCACGGCGACGGCGAACCCGAGCCGGACGAACATCCCCGACGAGTAGTGCTTCACCTGGTTGTCGATGAAGCGGCCCAGCTCGGCGAAGTCGACGATCTCGTCGAAGTGGAGATCGACCTCGGCGCGGGAGAGCCCCAGGATCGAGGCGTTGAGGTACACGTTCTCGCGGCCGGTCAGCTCGGGGTGGAAGCCGGCGCCGAGCTCGAGCAGCGCGGCGATGCGCCCGCGCGTTCGGACGGTGCCGTCGGTCGGCCGCAGGATGCCGCCGATGATCTTGAGGAGGGTGGTTTTCCCCGAGCCGTTCGCGCCGATGAGCCCGAGGGTCCGGCCCGGCGCGATGTCGGCCGAGACGTCGCGGAGCGCCCAGAAGTCCTCGGCCTTGGTCCGCCGGAGCCGCAGGAACCGCTCCTTGATGCTCGTCGGGCGCTCGGCGAACAGGCGGAAGCGCTTGGAGACCCCTTCGATGACGATCGCCGACTCCACGCCTAGAGCTCCTCGGCGAAGTCGCCCGACATGCGGAAGAACGCGCGCCAGGTCAGGTACAGGATCACGAGCGACGCGAGGGCGACCATGCCGAGCCGGATCGCGTACCAGGTGATCCCGGCGTCGGGGAGCACCGGCGTGCCGTCGGTCATGTGCTGGTAACCGTAGAGCGCGCGCTGGAACGAGAGCGTGACGGCGGTGAGCGGGTTGGCGAGGTAGAAGCCGTCGGCGACCGGGCCGAGCCGGCCGAGCACCAGCTGCGCCGAGTAGACGACCGGCGTCACCCAGAACCACGCGATGAGCGAGAGCTCGACGAGGTGCCGGGTGTCGCGGTAGCGCACGTTGGTCGCGGCCGTCCCCATGCCGATCGCGGTGAGGAACAGGAGCAGCACGGCCAGAGCGGCAGGCGCCAGCACGAGCTGCGGCCCGAGGAACGAGTGGCCGATGACGAGCATGAACGCCACCAGCACCACGAACTGGTAGAAGAAGTTGACGAGCGACGCGCCGATCGCCGACAGCGGAAGGATCTCGCGCGGGAACGCCACCTTCGTCACGAGCGCCGCGCTCTCAACCACCGACGAGGTCGCCCCCTGCAGGCCGGTCGAGAACAGCGTGTAGCCCAGGAGCCCCGAGAGCAGGTAGATCGCGAAGTCGGGGATGCCGCTCGGCAGGAAGACCGTGAACACGAGCCAGAACACCACGAGGTACAGGAGGGGGTTCAGCATCGACCACACCACGCCGAGCGCGGTGGACTTGTATTTGACCTTCAGCTCCTTGCCGGTGAGGTTGCCGATCAGCTCCCGGTGACGGAACAGCTCCCCCGCGCGGCGGAAGGCTCGCAGGCGCGGCGGCTCGCTCGTGCGGACGTCGGCGCGGGTCGCCTCAGCCCGAGCCACCCGCCACCTCCACGAGCCGGCGGATCGCCTCGTCGAGCGGCGGCATCGGGGCGACGCCCTCGACCGGGAGCACGAGGCTGCGCAGGGAGGAGTCGGGGGGCCGCGGAGCCGGCCGATCGAGCTCGGCCGCCTTCTGCTCGGTCACCTCGCCCGGGAGGCCCCCGAGCTCGCGAGCGCGCGTGAGGACGTCGAACCAGGTCGTCCGCTCGACGCCCGCGAGATGCACGACGCCCCGGCGGCCGGAGCGCGCCATCGGCAGGAGCCGCTCGGCGAGGTGCTCGACATAGGTGGGCGTGCCCCACCGGTCCACGATGCCGGCGACGCTCTCCCCCGCCGCGAGCCGGCGCACGCATCCGGTGATGAAGTCGTCCTCGGCGCCGAAGATCCACGACGTGCGCAGGATCAGGTGGCCGAGGGTGAGACGACGTGCCTCGCGCTCCCCCGCCAGCTTGCTCGCGCCGTAGACGTTGACGGGGCGGGCCTCGTCGAACTCGTGGTACGGCTCGCCCTTCGCGCCGTCGAAGACGTAGTCGGTCGAGACCGCGACCAGGACGCCGCCGGTGCGGCCGGCTGCGTTCGCCACGTTGGCGGTGCCGACCGCGTTCGCCCGGAAGGCCGCGTCGGGGTCGCGCTCGCAGCCGTCGACGGCCGTCATCGCCGCGAGGTGCAGGATCACCTGGGGCCGGAGCGGGATGAGGTGGTCGAGCACCGCGTCGGCGTTCTCGACCGGGAGCTCCTCGTGCGTGAACGCGTGGATGTCGAGGCCGGCGGACGCCTGCGCGAGGAAGGCGCGGCCCAGGCCTCCTCCCGCGCCGGTCACTGCGATCCGCAAATGGGCTTCCTCCTGAAGGGGTGGCCGCCGGTTGCGGGCGGCTCTGGCGCGCAGTCTACCGGAGGCCGGTGGCCTCCGGCCGTCAGCCGCGAGCGGCCAGGTGCAGAACGGTGGCGGTCCGTTTGGCCGTCTCGTCCCAGCTGAAGCGCGCCGCGCGCTCGAGGCCGGCCGCGCGGAGGGAGGCGGCGAGCTCCCGGTCGCTGAGGAGCCTCGTCATGCCCTCGGCGATCGCCCCCTCGTCGTCGGGGTCGACCAGCACCGCCGCGTCGCCGGCCACCTCGGGCAGCGACGACACGGTCGAGGTGAGCACCGGGGTCCCCACCGCCATCGCCTCGAGCACCGGGAGCCCGAACCCCTCGTAGCGTGAGGGGTAGGCGAGGGCCTCGGCCCCGCCGAGGAGCGCCACCTTGTCCCGCTCGCCGACGTAGCCGGGGAAGACCAGCCGCGCGCGCGTCTCCGGCGGCAGGGCGTCGACGACCGGACGGAGCTGGTCCACGCCCTCGGGGTTCCACGGGACCCACGCCCCGGCCACGACGAGCCGCACGTCGCCCGGCACCTCCGCGAACGCTCGGAGGAGCCGCGGCAGGTTCTTCCTCGGCTCGAGCCCTCCGATGAAGACGAGGTAGGGGCCGTCGATGCCGAACCGCCGGCGGACCCGGGCGACCTCGTCGTCGGCCGGAGGGCGGAAGACACCACGATCAACGCCGTGGGGCACCACGGTCACGCGGTCGGCGTCGAACGAGGCCAGCTCGACGAGGTCGTCGCGCGTCGCCTGCGACGGCACGATCACGTGCGCGGCCCGGCGGAGGGCGTCGTCGAGCTTGCCGAGCCAGCGCCGCGTCGCGTGTGGGGCCGTCTCGGGGAACCGGCGGAACGCGAGGTCGTGCACGGTCAGAACCACCCGGCGCGAACGGGTCGGGGGCGGGATGAAGTTCGGCGCGAAGAGCACGTCGAAGCGCACGAACCACTCGACCCGAGGCAGGTCGCGCTCGGCCGCGAGGCGCTCCCACCACGCCGACGGGAACGGGGTCCATCGCTCGACGAGGTTCGGCGCGGGCTCGAAGAAGCGCGGCGGGCGCCACGGGCGGAGGGCGGCACGAGCGTTGAGGTACCACGCGAGGTAGGTCGTTCGCGGATCGACCCGCGGCAGGTGACGGAGCAGCTCGCGGGTGTAGATGCCGATGCCGGTCATGCCGGCCGAGACGCCGGGCCGGGCGTCGACCGCGACGCGCAGGGCCGGGCGGCCCCGCGACACTAGGGGACCTCGACCTGGCTCTGGTCCCCGAGCATCAGGCGGTAGATCGCGCGCGGCCCGCGGTTCCGGACGATCTCGACGTCCTTGCCGACGAGCGACTCGGCGATCCCCGGCACGTCCTCGATGCGGCAGCGCTCCATGATGATCGAGTCCTCCACCTGGCTCCGGGCGACGCGGCAGCCGAAGGAGATGGAGGTGTGCGGGCCGATGAGCGCGTCCTCGACGATCGTGTCAGCCCCGATCACCGACGGGCCGCGGATCACCGAGCGGATCACCTTCGCGCCGCGCTCGACGGTGACCGGGCCCACGAGCCGCGAGGCCTCGTCGACCTCACCGTCGACGCGTGCGGCGGCCTCGGAGAGCAGGAGCCGGTTCGCCTCGAGCAGGTCCTCGAGCTTCCCCGTGTCCTTCCACCACCCCTCGACCATCTCGGCGCGAACGGTCCGCCCCGCGTCGATCAGGTGCTGGATCGCGTCGGTGATCTCGAGCTCGCCGCGGGCCGACGGCTCGATCGCGCGAACGGCCTCGTGGATCGAGGCGTCGAAGAGGTACACGCCCACGAGCGCGTGGTCGGAGAGGTGCTCCTTCGGCTTCTCGACGAGGCGGACGATCCGCTCGCCCTCCAGCACGGCGACGCCGAACCGCTCGGGCTCGCGCACGTCGGCCAAGAGGATCTGCGCGTCGCACCGCGCCGGGTCGAACGCCTCGACGAAGCGGCGCACGCCCTCGAGGAGGACGTTGTCGCCCAGGTACATCACGAAGGGCTCGTCGCCGAGGAAGTCGCGGGCCACGAGCACCGCGTGCGCCAGCCCGAGCGGCGCCTCCTGCGGGATGTAGGTGACCTCGAGCCCCCACCGCGAGCCGTCGCCCACGGCCTCCTCGATCTCGGCGGCGGTGGACCCGACGATGATCCCGACCTGTCGGATCCCGGCCTCGGCGATCGCCTCGAGCCCGTAGAACAGGATCGGCGTGTTCGCGACCGGGATCAGCTGCTTCGCGCTCGTGTGGGTGATGGGCCGGAGGCGCGAGCCCTCGCCGCCCGCGAGGACGAGCGCCTTCATCCGGAGGCTCCGGTTTCCGGCTCGACGCCGATCGCGTCGAACCAGACGAAGTCGCGGCCGACGATCACGGCGACGTGCGCCTCGCCCAGGGCCTCGGCCGGGACCTGCGCGACCGCCAGGCCCGGGAAGTAGCCCGCCACCACGCCGGCCGCGGCCTTCAGGCCGGGCCCGTAGACGATCTGGCTCTTGGGCCGGGGGGCCGTCCCCACCTCGAGCACGTGGAACCCGGCGTTCTGCAGCCACTCGTCGACCTTCGCGATCCGGTTCTCGGTCCCTCCACCGTCGAGGACCTGCACGGTCACCTGGGCGGGAGACAGGTCGGTCTCCTCCGAGATCACCGTGCCGATGTCGCCGAGCGGCTCGCGGTTGCGGATGCGCTCGAACAGCTCATCCGCATCGGGTTGCTTCAGGTCCACGTAGGAGATCCCGTCGCTCATCGGGCAACACACGCTCGGGACCACCCGCAGGTCGACCGAGGACTCGCCGCTCTCGTCGGCCTCCGCCAGGCCCCGCAGCTCCCCCGCCCAGTCGAGGAGGTCGGTGAACGAGACATCGGTGTCGGTGATGACGTTCTCGGCCACCGCGTTCACGACGTCCTGGAGCTTGGGGATCGAGGTGAAGGCCAGCACCTTGTTCGCCACCGCCCGGATGAACTGCTGCTGGCGGGCGATCCGGGCGAAGTCGGGGATCAGGTCGCCTTCGACGCTTCGCGCCCGGACGAAGGCCAGCGCCGTGTCGCCCTTCATGTCGTAGCAGCCGGCCCGGGGCAGGTTCAGCCCCGCCAGCGTGTCTCGCATCGGCCGATCCACGCAGATCTCCACCCCGCCGAGAGCCTCGACGATCTCGCGGAAGCCGATGAAGTTCACCTCGACGTAGTGGTGGATCGGAAGGCCGGTGAGCTCACGGACGGTCCGGAGCGTGAGATCGGGCCCACCGAGCGAGTACGCGGCGTTGATCTTGTCCAGGCCGTGGCCGGGGATGTCCACCCGGAGGTCGCGGGGGAAGTGGACGAGCACCGCGTGATCCCGCCGTGGGTCGAAGTGGGCGAAGATGATCGTGTCGGAGCGCTCGCCGTCGACGTCCTCCTCCGTCCCGATGCTCGCCTGCTCCTGCGGGGTCAGTCCCTCCCGGGTGTCGCTGCCCAGGATCAGCACGTTGACCGGCTTCTCCGGTTCGTCCGGCTCGGGATCGACCTGCACGGTCGCGTCGTGCTGGAGCGCATCGTTCGCGCGCACGAGGAGCCGCATCGCGTACGCGGAGCCGGCCGCGGTCGCCAGGGTCAGCAGGCCGACGAGCGCGAGCAGCGCGGTGCGGCCCCGCCGCTTCCAGCGGGGGGCGGACGCGCCGCCGCTCGATGTAGGCTCCGTCACGGCTGAACAGGGTACTCGTCGAGAGGAGATCACGACGGCCGTCGTCTGGCGACCCACCGAGGAGCACATGGAGCGGGCGAACGTGACCCGCCTCATGCGCGCGCACGGGATCGGCACCTACGAGGAGCTGGTCCGGCGCTCGCAGGACGACGTCGAGTGGTTCTGGGACGCGGTGGTGAACGACCTGGGCATCGAGTTCTTCACGCCGTACGAGCGGGTGCTCGACACCTCGAAGGGCATCCCCTGGGCGACGTGGTTCGTCGGCGGCCGGATCAACCTGGCCCACGTGACCTGCGACCGCTGGGCGACGAGCACGCCCGAGGCGATCGCCGTGATCTGGGAGGGTGAGGACGGCGCGGTTCGCAGCGTCACCTACCGCGAGCTGCGGGAGATGGCCGACCGGCTCGCGGGCGGGCTGGCCTCGCTGGGGGTGGGCGAGGGCGACGCGGTCGGCATCTTCATGCCGATGGCCCCCGAGACGGTGGCGGCGACCCTCGCCTGCGCCAAGCTCGGCGCGGTCTACCTGCCGATCTTCTCGGGCTACGCGGCCGACGCGGTCGCGACCCGCCTGCAGGACGCGAGCGCCAAGGCGCTCATCACCGCCGACGGGTTCTACCGCCGGGGCTCGACCGTCCCGATGAAGGAGGTGGCCGACGAAGCGGCCGACGCGTCCCCCACCGTGCAGAAGGTGATCGTGTGGGACCGGCTGGGGCGGGGCGACGTGCCCTGGCACGCGGCGCGGGACGTGCGCTGGGACGAGCTCACCGGCTCGGCGGCGCCGGTCTTCGAGACGCGCCACCTCGACGCGGAGCACCCGCTGATGATCGCCTACACCAGCGGCACCACCGGGCGGCCGAAGGGGTCGGTGCACGTGCACGGCGGCTTCACCGTGAAGATCGCCGAGGAGGTCGCCTACCAGGCCGACGTCCGCCCCGGCGACACGCTGTTCTGGGTGTCGGACCTCGGCTGGATCATGGGGCCGTGGGAGATCACCGGCGCCGGCGCGCTCGGCGCGACCGTCTTCCTCTACGAGGGCGCGCCGAACCACCCCGAGCCCGACCGCCTCTGGGACATGATCGAGCGGCACCGGATCACCGCCCTCGGCATCTCGCCGACGCTCATCCGAGCGCTGATCCCGCAGGGTGACGACTGGGTGGAGAAGCACGACCTGTCGTCGCTGCGCATCCTCGGCTCGACCGGCGAGCCCTGGAACCCCGAGCCGTACCTGTGGTTCCTCGAGAAGGTCGGCGGCGGCCGCTGCCCCATCATCAACATCTCCGGCGGCACCGAGGTCGGCGCCTGCTTCCTCTCGCCGCTGCCGATCACCGAGCTGAAGCCGTGCACGCTTCGGGGGCCGGCGCTCGGGATGGCCGTCGAGGTGTGGGGGCCCGACGGGAAGCCGGTGGGCCCCGGCGAGGTCGGCGAGCTGGTCTGCACGAAGCCCTGGCCCGCGATGACCCGAGGGGTGTGGGGCGACCCCGAGCGGTACCTCGAGACCTACTGGTCGCGGTGGCCCGACGTGTGGGTCCACGGCGACTGGGCGAGCGTCGACGAGGACGGCTTCTGGTTCCTCCACGGCCGCTCCGACGACACGATGAACATCGCCGGGAAGCGCCTCGGGCCCGCCGAGGTGGAGTCGGCGCTCGCCGAGCACCCGCTGGTCGCCGAGTCGGCCGCGGTCGGCGTGCCCCACGAGGTGAAGGGCGAGGCGGTGTGGTGCTTCGTCGTCACGAAGCCGGGGGCGACGCTCGGCGACGAGCTGGCGCAGGAGCTGCGAGCCGAGGTCGTGCGGCACCTCGGCAAGGCCTACAAGCCCGACCGGGTCATCTTCGTCGACGAGCTGCCGCGCACGCGCTCGGCGAAGATCCTGCGCCGAGCGATCCGCGCCACCGCGCTGGGCGAGGACCCCGGCGACCTCTCCAGCCTCGAGAACCCCAGCGCGATCGAGAAGATCCGGGCCGCGACCGTCTAGCCCGGCGGCCTCTCAGTCGGACGGATCAGGCCGGGTACGCCAGCACGCCGTAGTCCCAGGCGTAGGCCTTCGCCTGCGTCACGGGGTAGAAGTACACGCCCGAGGTGGCGAACGTGCCCGCGGGATAGACCTTCCCCCCGCCGGCGGCGATCGCCACGCCGATGTCCGCGCCCACGCCGGAGTTGTTCGCCTGTGCGATCCACCGCCGGTTCCCGGTGGCCGCGTCGTAGCTCACCGTCATCATCGTCGCCGGCTCGATCTTGAAGACCGGCTGGATCTCACCTCGAGGAACCGGCACGTAGCCGGTGACGTAGACCGCGTCCCCCAGCGCCGTGATGGCGTAGGCCGAGTCCGGGGTCGCGGGGGTGCCCTCGTACTTCGTCCAGACCACCGCCCCGGTGGCGAGGTCGTAGGCGCGGGTCGCGTAGTCGAACCCGGCCGTGCCCTCGGCCCCCTTCATCGTGACGACGGCGTTCCCCGCAGCGATCGCAACGCCGCCGGCCTCGTCGCCGGCGTTGCGCGTACCGTTGTAGCGGGCCGACCAGGCGAGCGAGCCGTCCGCGGTGTCGAAGGCGGCGGTGTTCACGTCAAGGACCACCCCGCTGATGCTGTACCCGGTCACGACCAGCCGCGTGCCGTCGGGCGAGAGCGCCGCGCCGCGGATCTCGTCGTGCCCCTGCCCCGAGGCGTAGAACGACGACCAGACGATGTCCCCGAGGTGCTCGGGGTCCTCGGCCTCGATCCCGAGGGCGAGGTAGTTCATGCTGTCGTTCCCGCGCCGCGTGCCGCCGGCGAGGAACAGGCGGTCGCCGCCCGGGCTCCGGAAGAGCCGGAAGCCGCCGTCGTAGAAGCCGCTGTCGTAGCGAGCGCGCCAGCGCTCATCGCCGGTCGCGGCGTCGTAGGCGACCACCAGCGCGTCGCCCGGCATCTCCGCGCCGTCGTCGACCCCGCCGCCCACGTACACCGTGGACCCGTCGGCGCTCGTGACGACCGTCCAGGAGAAGTCGTCGAGCCCCTCGTCGCCGGCGACGCGCGCCGCCCAGAGCCGGACCCCGGTCGCGGCGTCGTAGGCGACGGTCGCCCAGTCGTAGGAGCCGTCCTCGCCCTGGCTCCGGCCCGTCACGAACACCCGCGTGTCGGTCGCCGAGACCGCGGAGCCGACGTCGTACCGGCCGAAGCCGTCGTCGTACCGAGCGGTCCACAGGGTCGCGCCGGTCGCCGCGTTGAACGCGACGGTCGCCTGGTCGCGGTCGGTGGCGTCGTCGCGGCTCCGTCCGGTGACCACGACCTTGGTGGCGTCCGGGGTGACCGCGACGGCGAACCCCGTGTCCTCGAGGTCGCCGCCGGCGCCGCCGGGGTTGTTGTAGGTGCCGGTCCACACCGGGCACCGCTCGTTCACGCCCATCGCCAGGTCGCTGCACACGGGCACGGCTCCGCTCGGGACGGCGACGCCGAGGGCGGCGGCCACGAGCAGCAGGGTCGGGATCGTCTTCCTCATCAATCGTCCTCTCTCGTCGTCAGGCGGGATACGCGACCACGCCGAAGTCGTAGGCGTAGGCCATGGTCGCGTCGGAGGCCCACACGTGCGTGCCGGAGGTGATGAACGTGCCCCCGACGAAGACGCGCTGGCCGTTCGGGCTCGGGACGACGCCGACCGCGAAGTCGGCGCCGACCCCGGACTGGTTGTGGAGCGCCACCCACCGGCGCGCGCCGGAGGCCGCGTCGTAGGAGACCGTCATGATGTGGCCCGGCTCGATGCGGAACCCCCCGGTCTCGCCGTAGGGGAACACCGAGTAGCCGGAGACGAACACGCGCGCCTCGTCGGGCGAGAACGCGACCGTCTTCGCGTGGTCCTTCATGTTCGGGCCGCCGCCCTGGGTCGCCGTCCAGTCGACCGAGCCGTCGGCGAGGTCGTAGGCGATGGTCACGTACTGGCTGTTCTCGCCGGTGGGTCCGGCGTCGCGCGTGACGCGGACCACGCGCCCTCCTCCGATCGCGACGGTGTCGCGCATGTCGCTATCGGCGGCGCCGCCGGCCGCGAGCCCACGCCACCGCTCGGCTCCCGAGGCCGCGTCGACCACCGCGGTGAGCGTCTTGCTGACGCCCCCGACGGTCGTGTAGCCGGCGATCGCCAGCGTCTCGCCGTCCGGCGCGAGGTCGAACCCGCCGAAGATCTCCGGGCCGCGGTCGCCCCCGTCGACGCGGCTCGCCCAGCGGACCGACCCGGCCTCGTCGTCGCCCTCGGGCACGGCCCGGAACGCCACCGTCACGAGGTCGACGCCGGTCGTGGCCGCCCCGCTCGTCCCGGCCGCGTACACCGTCTCGCCGTCGGGCGCGACGCCGATCTGGAGCGCCCAGTCGGTGCCGCCGCCGTCGTAGACGCCGTCCCAGAGCAGCTCGCCGGTCGCGGCGTCGTACGCGGCGGCGCCGACGTCGGCTCCGTTCACCTCACCGACCACGAAGACCGCCGAGCCATCGGGGCTGGCCTCGACCGCCCAGGTGCGGTCCGACAGGGCGGTCTCGTACCGGGACTCCCACAGCCGCAGGCCGTCGGAGGCGCGGTAGGCCGCGGTCACCCAGTCCCACGACCCGTCGGCGCCGATGCTCCTTCCGACCGCGTACACCCGGCTCCCGTCGGGGGCCACGGCGAGGCCCGAGCCGGTGTCGAAGCTGTTGCCGCTCTGCGTGTAACGGCTCGCCCATCGCAGGGCGCCCGTCGCGGCATCGAACGCCACGATCGCCTGGTCGTCGCCGCTCACATCGTCCTGGCTCTGGCCGGTGATGTAAACGGTGGTGCCGTCGGGGCTCACCGCGAGGTCCCGCCCGATGTCCTCGCCGCGGCCGCCCCGGCCGGTGTGGTTGTAGGCGCCGGCCCAGGTGGGGCACCGCTCGTTCACCCCCGTGACCTGATCG
>DASWKG010000128.1:0-8188 GCA_036396755.1 Actinomycetota bacterium | reverse complement strand
CGGCCTCCTACGTCGTGAGCCTCATGCCCCGGAGGATCGTCCGCGACCTCGCCCTGCGGCGATTCGGCTACGAGGTCTATCCGATCGACCCCGGCTACTTCGCCCCCTTCCCCGACGGGCGCGGGCTCCTGTTCTGGGAGGAGGCCGCGCGCGCCGCCAAGGAGATCGCCGCCTTCAGCCAGCACGACGCCGAGGCCTACCTCGAGTACGAGCGCGACCTCGACGAGCTGGCCGCCATCCTCCGCCCGCTGCTCCTCCGGGTGCCGCCCAGCGCCCAGCTCGGCTCGTGGGCCGATATCAGGGAGGCGCTCTCGCTGGGCCGCTACCTCGTGGGGAAGCGGCGCCGCCTCGCGAAGATCGTCGACCTCATGACCCTGTCGGTCGCCGACTTCCTCGAGCAGTACTTCGAGGACGAGGCCGTCAAGGGCGCGCTCGCGCCGGGGGGCGTGATCGGCGCCTGGGGCGGACCGATGACGCCCGGGTCGGCGTACGTGCTCCTTCACCACCGGATCGGCGAGGCGGCGGGGCCCGGCGGCGCGTGGGGGTTCGTCCGGGGCGGGATGGGGGCGCTCTCCGAGGCCATCGCCGCCTCGGCGCGCGACGCCGGCGCCGAGATCCGAACCGATGCCGAGGTCGTCGAGGTCGGCGTCCGGGACGGCCGGGCCCGCGGGGTCACCCTCGCCGACGGGACGCGGATCGCCGCCCGGGCCGTGCTCTCCGGGATCCACCCGCGCACGACGTTCCTCGGGCTCGTCGGGGCCGGGAACCTCCCCGCCGACCTCGTGGCCGACGTCGAGCGCTACCGGACCCGTGGCGCCTCGGCGAAGGTGAACCTCGCGCTGACGGAGCTGCCCGACTTCACGGCGATGCCGGGCACCGAGCTCGGCCCGCAGCACCCCGAGTTCATCATCAGCCCCTCCCTCCCCTACCTCGAGCGTGCCTGGGACGACGCCAAGTACGGTCGGCCCTCGGCCGAGCCGATGCTCGACTGCGTGATCCCCACGACGAAGGACCCGACGCTCGCTCCCGAGGGATCCCACGTGCTCACCGCCTTCGTCCAGTACGCGCCCTACGACCTCGCCGAGGGAAGCTGGGACGAGCGGCGCGACGAGCTCGTCGACCGCGTGATCGAGACGATCGGCCGGTACGCCCCGAACCTGCCCGCCGCGGTGATCCACCGACACGCAGTGACACCGCTCGACCTCGAGCGCGACTTCGGCCTGCTCGGCGGAAACATCTTCCAGGGCGAGATGTCCCTCGACCAGCTCTTCTCGCTCCGGCCGGCGCCGCAGGCCGGCGCGTACCGCACGCCGCTGGCCGGGCTCTACCTCTGCGGGTCGGGGACACATCCGGGAGGAGGCGTGACGGGTGCGCCGGGGCACAACGCAGCCCGCGTGGTCCTCGCCGACCTGCGCCGCCGGCGCTAGGGAACGGCCGCCGGGTCGAGGCGCTCGACGGGCTGGCGCCGGGCCCCGAGCTCGCTCATGGCCATCGCCGCCAGCATGATCGCGGCGCCGATCCACTGGTGCCAGAGGAGTCGCTCGTCGAGCCAGATCGCCGACAGCAGCGCCGCCACCACCGACTCGCCCGCCAGGATGATCGCCGCGCGCGCCGCCCCCACCTCCTGCTGGCCGAACACCTGGATCGTGAACGCCACCCCCGAGCCGAGGACCCCCGTGATCACGAGCAGGTGCCACGCCTCGAGCGCCAAGGCCGGTCGGAGGCCCCCCGGCGCGGCCACCGCGACGTGCAGCGCGGCGGCGGCGGCCATCTGCGCGAAGCCGAGCAGGATCGCGGGGTGGCGCCCCGCCACGCGCCCGAGGACGAGGATGTGGACGGCCCACACCACCGCCGAGAGTGCCACGAGGGCGTCTCCCGCCCCGATCCGGAACGTGGTGGGGTCCGGGGCCGAGAGCAGGTAGAGGCCGCCGACGGACACGAGCGCGGCGATCCAGCCCGCCGCGGAGACGCGGTGACGGAAGAGCAGCAGGCCCAGGAGCGGGGTGAGCGCGACGTAGAGGCCGGTGATGAAGCCGGCCTTCGTCGCCTCGGTGCGCTCGATGCCGGCGCTCTGCAGGAGGAAGGCCCCGAACATGAGCGCGCCGAGCAACGCGCCCGGCGCCAGGACCCTCCTCACCTCCGCCCGCGAGACCCTCACGAACGGGATCACGGCGGCGACGGCGAGGAGCCCGAGGAAGCGACTCCACGCGCTGAAGGCGAGCAGCGGCAGGGTCTCGAGGGCCAGCTTCGTGGCCGGGAAGGTCGCCCCCCAGATGAGCGGCGTGAGGAGCAGCAGCCCGCTCCCCCCGATGCGGGCCCGCGAGCGCGGCCGCGGCGGCACGCTACCGGGCGAAGACCTCGCGGCCGCGGGAGACCGTGAGGATCGGGTGCAGGCCGCGCGGGTCGGGCACGTCGAACGGGTCGACGTCGTAGGCGGCGAAGTCGGCGGCCGATCCGGGCTCGAGGCGGCCCTTCTTCTCGAGGTGTCCCAGGCGCGCCCCGCCCACGGTGAAGAGCCGGATCGCGTCCTCCCGGGCCATCCGCTGGATCGGGTCGTGATGGTTCTCGAGCGCCCAGATGCCCTCCATGGGATCGAGGGGCGTCACCGGCGAGTCGGACCCCGCCCCCACCTCGATCCCCCGCTGAAGCAGCGTCTTGAACGGGTTCATCTGCCACGAGCGCTCGCGCCCCAGCCGCTCCTCGTACATCCCGCCGGGCCCTCCCCACGCCGAGTCGAAGGCCGGCTGGATCGAGACCGCGAGGCCGAGGGCGGCCGCCCGCTCCACCTGCCCCAGCGAGGGCGTCTCGAAGTGCTCGAGGCGGTGGCGGCGGGCACGGAAGTGGCGCCGCCCCCGCGAGTCGAGCGCCGCGTAGACGCGCTCCCACGCCCGGAGCGACTGCTCGATCGCGGCATCGCCGATCGCGTGCAGCCCCACCTGCAGGCCGCCGAGGTGGGCGTTGTGCAGGAACTCGACGAGCTCGTCCTCGTGGTGGGACAGCTCGCCGTTGGACCCGTCCTCGTAGTCGTGGAGCATCGCGGCGGTCCGCGCGCCGATCGAGCCGTCGAGGAACAGGTCGCCCCCGACGCGAGGGAAGGCGCGGTCGATCACGTACGGAAGGTCCATGTCGGCGATGTAGACGATCGTGTCGAGCGGGAGCCGCTCGAGGTGACCCAGCAGCACCTCGACGTCGCGCCGCCCGCGCTTGTCGGGCATCGACATCTCGTGGACGCAGGTGATGCCTCGCGAAGCCGCCAGGCCGGCAGCCCGGAGCTGGGCGTCCTGCAGGGCGTCGTCGGGGAGGGACTCGAAATGCCAGCGCTGGATCGCCACGTTCGCCTCGCCCCGGAGGAGGCCGGTCGGCTCACCGTCCGCGCGCTCCACGCCCTCGAGGTCCAGCGCCCCCGAGGCCTTCAGGGCGGCCGTGTTCGCGAGGCTGAGGTACCCGTCGGTCCGCAGCAGGAGGAGGGCCTCGCCGGAGAGCGCGTCGAGGTCGGCCAGCGACGGCAGCTCGGGGGATCCCCACCGGCTCTCGTCGAATCCCTGCCCCATCGCCGGGCCGGGGTGCGCGGCGAGGTGCTCGCGGGTTGCCGCGACCGCCTCCTCGCGCGAGGAGGCCCCGGAGAGGTCGAGCCCGCCGACGAGCATGCCGGTGCCGGTGAGGTGCACGTGCGCGTCGACGAACCCCGGCAGGACGGTGGCCCCGGACAGGTCGACGACCCGATCGGCCTCGGGGGGAGGGCCGCTGCCCACCCGCTCGACGTGCCGCCCGTCGACGAGCAGCCATTCACCCTCCGCGGTGGCGGAGAGCGTGCGAACGCGAGCGGCGCGGTAGAGGGTTCTCATGGGTATCGGTGCCCACTCGGGCCTCGCGATTCTACCCGGGCCGACGGGCGCCCGGCCCGCCACCGTACAATCCCGGCATGCTGAAGGTCGTGGATCTCCGCGCCTGGGGCGAGCCTCCCGAGCCCGCCGGGCTCGTGATCGCCCCCGAGGTCGTCGCGACCGTTCGGGACATCCTCCAACGCGTCCGCACCGAGGGCGACCGTGCGCTCACCGACCTGACCCGGGTCCACGACGGCGCCGACGTCGCCGGGCGGATCCGCGTCGGCGACGACGAGATCGAGGCGGCCACCGAGTCGCTCTCGGGGGAGCTTCGGGACGCGCTCGCGGCGATGGCCGAGCGGCTCCGAGATCTCCACACGCGACAGCTCCCGGCCGCCTGGGAGGCCGAGCGTGACGGGATCCGCTACGGCGAGGTCGTTCGCCCGCTCGCCGTGGCGGGCTGCTACGTCCCGGGCGGGCTCGCGGCGTACCCCTCGACGGTCCTCATGACCGCCGTGCCGGCCGCCGTGGCGGGGGTGGAGCGGATCGTCGTCTGCACCCCGCCGATGGCCGACGGGAGCGTCCCCAAGATGGTGCTGCACGCCGCGCACCTGGCCGGGGTTGAGTCGGTCTACCGCGTCGGCGGGGCCCAGGCGATCGCGGCGATGGCCTTCGGCACCGAGACCGTCCCCCGGGTCGACAAGATCGTGGGCCCCGGCAACGTCTGGGTGACGGCGGCGAAGCGTGAGGTCGCCGGCATCGTCGGGGTCGACGCGCTCGCCGGCCCCACCGAGCTCGTCGTCGTGGCCGACGAGACGAGCGACGCGGCCGTGCTGGCCGCCGACCTCGTGGCCCAGGCCGAGCACGCCCCCGACGCGCGCGCCTTCGTCGTCAGCATGGACGAGGGGCTGGCCGATCGCCTCGAGCGGCGGCTCGACGAGGCCGTGCAGGGGTCGCCGCGCCGCGACGTCGTGGCGGCCGCGCTCGCCGACGCGGCGGTCCTGCTGGTAGCCAGCCCCGAGCAGGCGGCCTCGGCCGTCGACGCCCTCGCCCCCGAGCACCTCCAGGTGCTCACCTCCGACCCGCGCTGGTTCCTCAACCGCGTGCGCTCCTTCGGCGCCGCGTTCCTCGGGCCCCACACGCCGGTCTCGTTCGGCGACTACGGCGTGGGCTCCAACCACGTCCTGCCCACGATGGGGACCGCCCGCTTCTCCTCCGGCCTGCGGGCCGCCGACTTCGTCACCGTCGCCAGCGTGGTCGAGGCCTCGCCGGAGGCGCCGGCGCGCTTCGGTCCCGAGATCGAGCGCGTGGCGATCGCGGAGGGCCTGCCGGGGCATGCCCGCGCGAGCGAGGTGCGCCGGTGACCGGGCGTCGCCCGCCGCTCCGTCCGGGGCTCGAGTCGATCGCGGCCTACCAGGCCCCGCAGGTCGAGGCGCCCGTCCGGCTCAACACGAACGAGTGCCCCTACCCGCTGCCCGAGGCCTTCGCGCGCGACCTCGCCGACGCGGTCGGGCGGATCGGCTTCAACCGCTACCCCGACCGCGACGCCATGGCCCTGCGGAAGGGCCTCGCCGAGCTCACCGGCCACCCCGCCGAGGGCGTCTGGGCCGCGAACGGCTCGAACGAGGTCATCCAGCACCTGTGCCTCGCCTACGGCGGGCCGGGGCGCCGGGCCCTCGTCTTCGAGCCCACCTACGCCCTCCACACCCTGATCCCGCGGATGGTCGGCATGGAGGTGGCCGCCGAGCGCCTCGGCGAAGGGTTCGAGCTGGACCCGACGGCCGCCGCGGCCGCCGGCGAGCGGCACGGAGCCTCGGTCGTCTTCGTCTGCTCGCCGAACAACCCCACGGGGAACGCGCAGCCGCTCGCAGCGGTCGAGTCGCTGTGCGCGGCTACCGACGGCCTCGTCATCGTCGACGAGGCCTACATCGAGTTCGGCGGCGAGACCGCGCTCCCCCTCCTCGACCGGAACCCGAACCTCGCGGTCGTCCGGACGTTCTCGAAGGCGTTCTCGCTCGCCGCCGCCCGCGTCGGCTACTGCCTCGCCGCGCCCGAGCTCGTCGCCGAGCTGCTCCGCGTGCGGCTCCCCTACCACCTGTCGGCGCTCACGCAGGCCGCCGGCGAGGTGGCGCTGCGCCACCTCGGCGAGGCGCGAGCCCTGCTCGACGATATCCGCGGGCAGCGCGATCGCATCGCCGAGGCGCTGAGCGCGGTCCCCGCCGTGGAGACCTTCCCCACCGACGCGAACTTCGTCCTCTTCCGCACGGAGCTGGACGCGGCGCGGCTGTGGCAGGCGCTGCTGGACCGGGGCGTGCTCGTTCGCGACGTCTCGGGCGCGCCCGGGCTCGGCGGATGCCTGCGCGTCTCGGCCGGGACACCCGAGGAGACGGGCACGTTCCTCGACGCGCTCCCCACGGCGATGGAGGCGGCATCGTGAGCCGGAGCGCCACGGTCGAGCGCACGACGAAGGAGACGAGCGTCCGGGTGCGGCTCGAGCTCGACGGCAGCGGGACGGCGTCGGCCGAGACCGGCCTCCCCTTCTTCGACCACATGCTCCAGCAGCTCGGCACCCACGCGCGGTTCGACCTCGAGGTGACCGCGTCGGGCGACCTCGAGGTCGACGCGCACCACACCGTGGAGGACGTCGGGATCGCGGTGGGGCAGGCGCTCGCGGAGGCGCTCGGCGACAAGGCCGGGATCCGCCGCTTCGGGCAGGCGTCGGTTCCCCTGGACGAGGCACTCGTCGAGGTGGCGCTCGACCTCTCGGGCCGTCCCTTCGTGGTGCACGAGGTGCCGGTTCCGGCGGAGGCCATCGGGACCTACGACCCGGGGCTCACCGAGGACTTCGTCCAGGCACTGGCCACCGCCGGCGGCATCACGCTCCACGCGCGCCTCGTGTCGGGCCGGAGCCCTCACCACATCGTCGAGTCGGAGTTCAAGGCGCTCGCGCGCGCGCTCGGCACGGCGTGCGAGGTGGTCGGCGGCGCGACGCCCTCGACGAAGGGCGTGCTGGCGTGACCACCATCGCGATCCTCGACTACGGGATGGGCAACCTCCGGTCGGTCCACCGCGCGGTCGACCGGATGGGCGGCAGCCCGCTCGTGACCGCCGACCCTACCGAGGTCGCCACCGCCAAGGCGCTCGTGGTCCCCGGCGTCGGCCACTTCGGCGCGTGCATGCGGAACCTGCGGGAGCGGGGCCTCGACCGGGTGATCCGGCAGTTCGTCGCGACCGAGCGCCCTTTGCTGGGCGTGTGCCTCGGGATGCAGGTGCTGTTCGACTGGAGCGAGGAGGGCGCCGTGGAGGGCCTCGGCCTCCTGCGGGGGAAGGTGCGGCGCCTGCCCGCCACGGTGACCGTCCCCCACATGGGATGGAACGACGTCGCCTGGCGAGCGGCGAACCCCCTGACCGCGGGCATCCCGGGCGGCAGCCGGTTCTACTTCGTGCACTCCTACGTCTGCGAGGCCGACGACGACCTCGTCGTGGGCGAGACCGAGCACGGCCTCCGTTTCCCCGCGGTCGTGGCGAGCGGCAACGTCGTGGCGACGCAGTTCCACCCCGAGAAGTCGTCCGACGCGGGACTCGCGCTCTACCGCAACCTGATCCGGTCGGCGGCATGAGGATCATCCCCGCCGTCGACGTCCGCGCGGGCAAGGCCGTCCGGCTGCACCGAGGTCGGGCGGGCGAGGAGACCGTCTACGCCGACGACCCCGGGGAGGTGGCCGAGCGGTTCGCGTCGCAGGGAGCCGACTGGGTGCACGTGGTCGACCTCGACGCCGCGCTCGAGGTCGGGGAGAACCGCGTCGTCGTGCAGGACATCGTGGAGCGCGCGGGCGTGCAGGTCCAGGTCGGGGGCGGGCTCCGGTCCATCACCTCGATCGAGCATGCCCTCGGCGCCGGCGCTGCCCGGGTCGTCCTCGGGACCGAGGCGGTCGGTGACCCGCTCTTCCTCCAGGAGTGCGTCGACCGGTTCGACGACCGCGTGATCGTCTCGGTTGACTGCTCGGAGGGGCGCGTGCGGGTGCGCGGCTGGACCGAGGACGCCGGCCCCCTCGACGTCGTGATGGGGAGCCTCGAGTGGGCGCGGGCGCCCCGGTACGTCGTCACCGCGATCGCACGCGACGGCACCATGGAGGGCCCCGACCTCGAGCTCTACCGGGTGGTCATGGACCTCACCGACAAGCCGGTGATGGCGGCCGGCGGGATCGGCCGGCTCGAGGACCTCGCCGCCCTCGCCGAGGCGGGCGTCGAGGCGGCGGTGATCGGCAAGGCGCTCTACGAGGGCGCGTTCAGCCTCCCCCAGGCGCTGGAGGCGGTGTCGTGACGCTCGCCCGCCGGCTGATCCCCTGCCTCGACGTCGACGC
>DASWKG010000127.1:0-3531 GCA_036396755.1 Actinomycetota bacterium | reverse complement strand
ACGAAGTCCTCCGGGTGGTCGGCGCCCGGGACGATGGCGAACTTGTTGAACGCGCGTCCGGCGTTGGTATCGAAGTTGTCGCCGACCCCGGTGAGGCCGCCCCCCCCGCCGCTCGAGGTGAACTCGTGGGTGCGGAAGGTGACGCCGAAGTCCGCGAGGGCCTCGGTGTACGCGGTCTCGAACCAGCTCAGGTACTCGAGCTGGTGGTTGTAGGTGCAGCCGACGTCCCGGATGTCACCGATCACGCGGCACTGGGGCTGGTCGCCGAACGGGTCGTTCGTCGTCTGGTCGTTCGGCTGCCGGTTCGGCAGCTGCGTCGCGACGAAGTGGACCGTGTTGTAGCTGTTGAAGGTCCGCCAGTTGTCGAGGTTGGCCAGATCGGGCAGCGGGCTGTAGAAGCTGGTCAGCTTCGCGAGGTCGAGGGGCAGCGACTCCTCGGAGTCGGCCTGGCCCTGCGGGAGGCCGGTCAGCAGCAGCGACACGGCGACGGCCGCGACCGCGATCGAGCGCATCTTCGTCATCCTGGGCTTCCTTTCCATTCGGGTGTGTGTGCTCTGGGTTCGACCGCACGCACGCCGAAACCTTTGTGCAACTGCACAAAGGCCCGCGGGCAGCCCCGCCGTTACCCCGTGTACCAGGGCGGCGGGAGCAGGTTCCCCTCGCCGATCAGCTTCGGGCCGCGGACCAGCTGGCCGACCATGCCGCGCTCCGCGTTGGGCGAGCCGGAGAGGCCCGGGTTCGCGCACGCGGCCACGCAGCTGTCGACCATGGCCGACCACGTCCGGCCCAGGTGGTCGACGTACACCTCGAGGAAGTCGCCGAGCGAGGTGGGACGGCCGCCGCAACGCCCGGGGCCGCAGGTGCCGCGGCGGACGGGGTCGACCGGGTCGTTGAAGGTCGTGGTCATGAACGTCGGGTCCGCGCCGTCGGCGTCGGTGCTGATCGTGACGTAGGCGTTCCACGCGCGCTCCCCGCCCGTCCGCGGCGAGTAGCAGCAGTTCGCCATCGTGCCGGTGTAGTAGACGGCGATGCGGCCCCGGTCGCCCGCCGCGAGCGAGGGCGCCCAGGCCTCGGTCAGGCCCGGCGGCCCCACCATCTGCGGCGTGCTCCAGGTGGTCCCCCCGTCCTTGCTCATCGCGAGGTACGGGAGGCGGTCGGGGCCGATCCACGTGTAGTAGGCGTTCCCCGCGTTGTCGACCGCGACGTGGGACTCGTGGTCGCCCGAGGCGTACGCGGCGCCCGCCACCTGCACCTGGGTCCAGGTGGTGCCGTCGTCGCGCGAGACCGAGACCAGGGGCCCGCCCGAGCAGTCGGACTTCGGCAGGTAGACGATGCCGTCGGGGCCGACGGCGACGTGGCCGGTGAGGCCCGCACACCCGCCGGGCGGGTACGGGAGCCCCGCGGGGTGGAACGTGAGGCCGCCGTCGATGCTCCGCCCGCACCCCGAGTAGAGGACGCCGTTGAAGCAGTAGTACAGGACGTGCGGATAGTTCACGGTCTCGAGGACCCGGGGCGGGCCGCCCCAGAAGGTCTGGTGGTCGTTCGCCGGGATCCCGCAGGCGAGCGGGTTCTGGATCCAGTCCTCACCGTCGTTGTCGCTGTAGGCGAGGTAGGAGCACCCGACGTAGAGCTGGATGGTGAAGAGGCGCCCGGTCACGCGGTCGGTCCAGATGTAGGGGTCGAGGTCGGTGGGCGGGATGATCACGTCGGGAGGCACGCCTGGGCTCACGTCGACCCACGTCTTGCCCTGGTCGGTCGAGCGCATCACGTGCTGGACGTTGACGGTCGTCGTCGGCTTCGGGTTGTAGAACACGGCGCCGGTCCTCGTGACGCCCACGGTCGGCTCGAACGCGCCGAGACCCACGGAGGTCGCCGTGCCCTCGGGGAGGATGTCGAGGTAGGGCGCGGGGTCGAGCGCGACGCCGCCTCCGCGGTGCACCACGCTGTGGTCCGGGGCGGCGGGAAGCGCCGTGGGGCTGAGCGCTGGGGTCGCGAGCGGGAGCCCGGTGGTCCCGAGGCCGATCCGGACCACCCGGTCCTTCGTGGCGCCGGGCCCCTCGCCCTGCGCGGCGACGTGCAGGCCGGTGCCGGAGATCGCGAGGTTCAGCGGCCCGGAGAGGTCGGTGGCGAAGGTCGTCGCGACGGCGGGGAACCCCGGATCGGGCGGCGGGACCTTCATGACCCTCCCGGCGGCGCCGTCGCCCGCGTAGAGCGTGCCGCCGGCGTCGAAGGCGATGCCCTCGGCGCTCGTCCCGATGCTCGCGTAGAGCGAAGGGCTGCCGCCGGTGGCGCGCCACACCTTCCCGTCCTTGTGTGTCGAGACGTACAGAGCGCCGTCGGGGCCGAACGCGAGGCCGAACGGGGCCTGCGCGAACCCCTCGACGGCCACGGAGATCCCTCGCTCGGGAGCGACGCGGAGGACGCGCTTGCCCGCCTGGTCGGCGACGAGGAGGTTCCCGTCGGCGTCGAAGGCCAGGCCGTTCGGCGCGCCGAGGCCGCGCGCGTAGATGCCGGTCTCGCCCGCGGGCGTCGCGAAGAGCACGACCCCGTCGTCGGCCACCGCGACGTAGGCGTTGCCGCTGCCGTCGAGGGCCACGCCGGTCGCCCCGCGCGTGAAGATGCCCGGGATCATGCCGGTCACGAGCGCGCTCATGGGCCCGGAGCCGGGGAACGAGAGCAGTCGCCCGGTGCCGGCCTCGGCCACGACGAGCGTGTCGCCCGCCGCTGCGATCCCGGCGGGGTTCACGACCGTGACGTTGCCGGGCGGGTCGGCCGAGGCGGGGCCTCCCCCGCCGACGAGTCCGAGCAGCGCGAGCGGCAGCACGAGAGCGATCCAGCGGCGGCGATGGGCGAGCATCCTGTCTCCTTCCGAGCGCGGGCGGGGCTTCGGTGGTCTTGTGTGTCTTCGCCGGGCCCGCGCGAGACCCCTTTGTGCGGGTGCACCAAACCGTGCGCCTGCGGCCCGGCCCGGCACCGGCTGCGCCGGGGGGGGACCGCCCACTACACTCCGGCCATGACCGGCGGCGACACGGTGCACGGCGGCGTCCTGGCCGCCCGCGCCCTTCGGGCGGGCGGCGTCTCGACGATCTTCGCGCTCCCCGGCGGGCACGTGCTCCCCATCTTCGAGGGGGCTCGGCGAGAGGGGCTCCGCCTCGTCGACACCCGCCACGAGGAGGGCGCGGCGATGATGGCGCTCGGCTGGGCGGTCGCTACCGGCGAGACCGGCGTGTGCGCGGTGACGGCCGGCCCCGGCGTCGCGAACGCGGTCCCCGGGATCGCCGAGGCCCACGGGTTCGGCGCGCCGGTCGTGCTGCTCGCGGGAAAGACCGGGCTCCGCCAGCACAACCGCGGCGCCGTGCAGGACCTCGACCAGGTCACGCTCATGCGCCCGATCACGAAGTGGGCCATGACCTGCCTGCAGACCGCGCGCATCCCCGACCTCGTCGCCGAGGCGCTGCACCGGGCCCGGTCGGGAGCGCCCGGGCCGGCCTTCCTCGACTTCCCCCAGGACGTGCTGGCGGCGGAGGCCGC
>DASWKG010000126.1:0-6998 GCA_036396755.1 Actinomycetota bacterium | reverse complement strand
CGACACCGAGATGGTGATGCCCGGCGACAACACCGAGATGACCGTGCAGATGATCGCCCCGATCGCCATGGAGGAGGGGCTGCGCTTCGCGATCCGCGAGGGCGGCCGCACCGTCGGCGCCGGGCGGGTCATCAAGATCCTCAAGTAGCGGGACCGCGAGGGGCGCCGGATCCGGCGCCCCTCGGCCACATCCGGGCATTCCTCGCATTGCTTCGCTTCCGGGCCAGTGGTAGGTTCGCTGTCCTACGTCCGGCGACGCCTCGGGTTCGCGGAGCCCGCGCCGGACGCGAAGGGAGACGCCCATGCCTGTTCGACGTCCCGCCGCCGGCGCCCTGGTGGCCTTCTTGCTCTTGAGCCTTGGACTTTCCCCGTCGGCGCTCGCGTCGTCGCCGCCCGTGGCCGGCCCCGCCCGGTCGGGAGCGGCGGCCGACTTCGACAGCCGGCCCGACACCATGCGGGCTGAGCCGACCTCCGCTCAGCTCGCGGCGGCCCGGGCCCTCGGGGCCGTCGTCCGCTTCGACCAGCGGACCGGGCTCGTCCGGTCGATCATGCCGGCCCGTGGGCCGCTGACGTCCGCGGCCGCGGCTCCCGCCGGGGACGTCGCGCTCGGCTACCTCGCCGCGCACGCCGACCTCTTCGGGATCTCGCCCGCCGACCTGACCACGTTCAGGGTCCGCGACGCCCTCACGATCGAGGGGAGCGGGGCCACGGTCGTCACGGTCCATCAGTACGTGGCGGACACGCAGGTCTTCGGATCGGTGCTCACCTTCGGGCTCGACGCCCGGAACCGCCTTGGGTTCGTCGGTGGAACCTACGAGCCCGCCGCCGCGGTCGCCGCCGCTCCGGCCCTCTCCGCCAGCGACGCGGTGCTCGCGGCTGCCCGCTCGGTTGGGGCCTCCCCGCAAGGCCCGCTCGAGCGGATCGGTCGTGAGGCCGGCACGACGACCTTCGCGAACGTCTTCGCCCGCGGGATCGCCGGCGCCATGGAGGTCGAGGCCACGAGGGTCATCTTCCCGATGCCCGGCGCCCTCGACCGCGCCGCGTGGCACTCGATCATCGAGGTCGATCACCAGGGCTGGTACCAGCTCGTGGTCGACGCCGCGACGGGCGAGCTTCTCTACCGCCAGAACCTCTACGCAGAGCACTCCGAGGGCACGGTCTTCACCGGCGAGCACCCGGCCGAGTCGGGGCCCCGCCAGACGATCGCCCTCACCGGGATCGACGGCGACTGGGTCGTCGCCCCCGAGGACCGCACGATCGGGAACAACGTCGACGCGTACGAGGACCGTGACGAGGATGACGCCCCCGACGCGGGTGGCTACCCGATCGCCGCGGACCAGCACTTCAACTTCGCCTGGGCCGACGCCTACCAGACCTCCGGCGGCACCGACGTCGACACCGACGAGGACGCCACGGTGACCCAGATGTTCTATTACGCGAACGTGGTTCACGACTTCCTCTACGGCCTCGGCTTCACCGAGCCGTGGCGGAACTTCCAGACCGACAACTTCGGACGTGGCGGCTCCGGGGGTGACCCCGTGAACGCCGAGGCCCGGGACGGCTGGGGCACGGGGACCGAGGAGCTGTGCCTCGACGACGACAACAACCCGATCCTGTGCCGCAACAACGCGAACTTCGGGACGCCGCCCGACGGCGACCGGCCGCGGATGCAGATGTACATGTGGACCCCCGGCAACCCCTTCGTCGACGGCGCGATGGACGGTGACGTGATCGCCCACGAGTACGGCCACGGCCTGTCGAAGCGTCTGGTCGGCGGGGGGACGTTCGGCAGCGGCAAGCAGGCCGGCTCGCTGGGTGAAGGATGGAGCGACACCGTCTCGATGATGCTCTGGGACGACCCGGTGATCGGCGAGTACGTCACGGGGAACACCGCCACCGGTATCCGGGGTGTCAGCTATGACACATCCACGCTCGACTATGCGGATTTCACCGATGCGAGCGGCGTCCACAGCAACGGCCGGATCTGGGCCACGACGATGTGGAACGTCCTCGATTCCCTGCGCAGCGAGCAGGGGACGGGCCCCGGCCTGTCGCGGTTCCGTCAGCTGATGGTCGACGGGCTCAAGCTCACCGTCACGTCACCCACGATGGTGGACGCGCGCGACGGCATGCTGGGCGCCGACCTCCTGACCAACGGGGGCAACGACTGGTGCTCCCTGTGGGTGCAGTTCGCCGAGCGTCAGCTCGGTACCGGGGCCGCCGGGACGGCCACGACGGCCGACCCGGATGACACCATCCCGGACGAGTGCCTGCCGACGGCCGACATCGGCGGGCCCTACATGACCGTCGAGGGCACCTCCATCGGGCTCGACGGCACCGCGTCGGGCCCCGGCTCGCATCACTCGACGGGCACGCTGACCTACGCGTGGGACCTCGACGACGACGGCCAGTTCGACGACTCCACCTCGCAGACGCCGACGTTCACCAAGGTGGGCCAGGACGGGTCGTTCGACATCGGCCTGCGGGTCACGAACACCGCGGGCGCGACCGACACGGCCACAGGCTCCGTGACCGTGGCCAACGTGGCGCCGGACCTCTCGATCGGCAACGATGGGCCCGAGGACGAGGGCTCGGCGGTTGAGGTCAGTGGGCTCGCGACCGACCCGGGCTGGCTGGACGCCCTCAGCGCGACGATCGACTGGGGATCCGGCCCCGAGGCGCTGCCCGGGACGCTGGAGAACACGCCACCCGACGCCACGCTGTCGTTCGCCGCAGCCCACGTCTTCTACGACAACGGGATCTACCCGGTCGAGGTGTGCGTCTCCGATGACGACACGACCACCTGTCAGATGACCGATGTCACGATCGACAACGTGTCGCCGGACGTGATCGGCGATCCCGGCCAGGTGACCGAGATCGACGAGGGCGGCTCCGTGACCGCGAAGAGCCTCTTCTCCGACCCGGGGTCCCTCGACACCTACACGGGGACGGTCGACTGGGGCGACGCCGCGCTGGGGTCGGACCCGGCGACCATCGACGTGACGACCGACGGGCCTCCGGGCCCCGACGCCGGCACGGCGGCGGCGACGCAGCAGTACGGAGACAACGGCGGGTTCACGGTCAGCACGACCGTTACCGACGACGACCTGGGGACCGAGACGACGGACTTCCTCCTCACGGTGAAGAACGTCGACCCCACCGCGGAGATCGATCTGACCGGGGCGATCCTGATCAACGGCGTGCCGACGATCCTGGGCAGCTCGGGCGACCCGGTGCCGTTCACCGGGCGCTCCGACGACCCCGGCTCCGACGATCTCACCTTCGGCTGGGACTGGGACGACGGGTCCACAGACGGGAGCACCTCGCTGGTGAACCCGCCGGGTCTCGACTTCCTGCCCTCGCCGACCAACCAGGCCCGCGTGGGCGTCGAGCACGCGCTCGACCACACCTTCGCCGACGCCTGCGCGTACGAGCCGACGCTCGACGTCACCGACGACGACGCCGGTGCGAGCCCGACCTCCGAGGTGGCCGTGATCATCGTCGGCCACGCGGACGAGGCGGAGAAGGACGGGTTCTGGCACCACCAGTACAAGGAGCGGGCCGCGGGCAAGGAGCCCAAGGAGAAGGACCTCACCGAGGATGAGCTGCTCTGCTACCTCGAGATCGCGTCGTTCGGCTCGACGATCTTCGACGAGGTGCGCGGGCCGCTCGCGACCCTCGAGGACGGCCACGCGATCTTCCACAAGGACGAGAGCCTCATGAGCGAGGAGGAGAAGCTCGACAAGGAGCTGCTGTCGGCGTGGCTCAACTTCGCCAACGGCGCGTTCGGGTTCGGCGAGCTCGTGGTCGACACCGACCACGACCATGTCCCCGACCTCGCTTTCTCCGACGCGGTGGCGAGCGCCGAGGTGGTGCGTGCCAACCCCGCCTCGACGAAGGACGAGCTCCACGACTCGCGGAAGCTCCTCGAGAAGGTGAACAAGTTCAAGGGGTGATCGAAGTCAGGTCCGGGGGGGCTTCGGGGGCGCGCTCAGCGCGCCCCCGCCCGCCGGCCGTCGCCCTCATCGCGCTCACGGCCGCCCTGATCGGCTGCGCCGGGCCGAGCCGGTCATCCTCCACCCCGAGCGCGGATGACTCGCCGCCCGAGCCGGGGCGGGTCACGATCACGGCTGCCGACGACGGGGAGCTCATCCGCGTGACCCCGGGCGCGCAGGTCGAGCTGCACCTCGATGACGCCGGCTGGGAGGTGGAGGTCGAGGGGGACGCGATCCTGCTCGTCCCCGTCGCCTCCATCGCGGACACCGGGGATGCGCGCTGGGAGGTCCGCCTCGAGCGTCCCGGGCGAGCCGTGATCCGCGCCTCGGCGCCGGAGGGCCGAGAGCTCACGGTCTCGTTGGAGGTCGTCCCCGAGAAGTGAAGAGGCGCGCGGTCGGTGCCCGCGCGCCTCTTCCCCTTCGTTCGTTCCCTACGCGGTGACGGTGATGCTGCGCTGGTCCACGGTGGAGATCGCCGAGCCCTGCACGCTGCGGGCCTTGATCGAGTGGATCCCGGTGAGCGGGGTGGGGATCGTGGCCGTCCACGTCGTGAGGTCGGGCGACAGCGTCACGCCCGTTCCCGAGAACTGCCCCGTGTCGACCGCGACCTGCACCCGGCGGTCGAAGCTCGCCGAGTAGGCCGGCACGTTGACGTACGAGGCGGGGGCGTCGAGCTCGACCCAGATCAGCCCGATGATCGTCTGGAAGTGGACGTTCACCGTGATGGAGTTGATGTCGACCTTGTCGAGGCTCGTGGGGATGTCGATGTTCAGGTTGAACGTACGGAACGAGCTCGCCTGCGGGAGCCCGTCGTCGAAGCGCTGACGGACCGACTGGCTCCCGAGCAGCACCTCGACGTCCACGACCGCCCAGGTCGGCTCGTCGAGGTTCGAGCGCAGGTAGATCGAGCCGGTCAGGTTGCGCGAGGCGTCGAGCGTGATGGGCAGCGCGACCTCCTCGGCCGGCCACGACTCCGTGTAGTCGTCCTCCCCCGGCGTCACCGCCAGGGACTGCAGGAGGTTGCTGCACGAGTTGCCGGGGTCGGCGCCGTCCTCGTCGGAGAGGTACGCGTGACCGCATCCTCCGGCGGGACCGTCGTAGCGGAGGTAGATCTCGCGGTCGACCGGCGCGGGGGCGTCGAAGCCCACGGTGCCCGACAGCTGGAGCTGGGGGCTGGCCGACCTCGAGATGACGGCGCCGGACGCCGGCGAGGTGATCGAGATGCTCGGTGCCGCGACCGCGGCGCTCGCGACGAGCGCGAGGGTCGCCGTCACGATGGCGGCGGTTCCGATCCGTTTCGTGTCCATGCCGATTCGCTCCTTTCGGTGCCTAGGCGGTGACCGTGATGCCGTGCTGGACGACCGGCGATGTCGCCGAGCCCTGCACGCTGCGAGCCTTGATCGAGTGGATCCCCGCGGCGGGCGTCGGGATCGTGGCAGACCAGCTGCTGAGGTCGGGCGCCACGGTGACGCTGGCCGAGGAGAAGGAGCCGGTGTCGACCGCGAGCTGGACCGTGCGCGTGAAGCTCGCCGTGTACAGCGGCACCGTCAGGTGCGAGAGGCCCCGGAAGTAGACGAAGCCGTGCTGCGCGTTCACGCCGTGGACCGTGTAGACGAGCTCGAACGTCGTGAGGTCCTTCTTGTCGAAGGTGGCAGCCGGCGTGATGGACCACGTCACCTGCTTGTGCACGGCACCCGGCACCTGCTGGTAGCTGACCGACGTCGTCCCGATCGTCTGCAGGTTCCCGTTGAGCGTCCCCCGGAGGATGAAGTCGACGGTGGTCACGCCGACGCCGGCCCCGACGCCGCTCGCGTTGAACGAGGCCACGTCGAGGGTCCCGGTGATCGGCTTCGTCGCGTCGAGCGTGACGGGGAGTTCGGTGTCCTCCATCGGGAAGGCCTCCGAGACAGGGGCGCCGAGCGACCCGCCCGTCAACACGAGCACCTCGTTGAGGGGGGTGATCGTTCCGTTGTAGCCGCACGCCTGCACGTCGGACCCAGACCACTCCTGTGCCAGGGACCTCGTGTCGGTCGTCGCGTTCGTGCACGGGCCGTGTCGGAGGAAGAACTGCCGCTCGGTGGCGGCAGGCGTGTCGAAGCTCACCTCGCCCGTCACGCTGAGCTGGGGGGTGGCGCTCCTCGAGATCACGGCGCCCGCCGCCGGCGAGGTGATGCTGACGGCCGGCGACGCGGTGGCGGTGCCGGCGAGAAGCGTGAGTGCGGTGCCCACGATGAGGGCGAGCCCGATCGGCTTGCTGCGCATTGGTCGACTCCCTTCCTGCGGTTGCTGCCCAGGGGAAGGGTTCTGCTTCGAGGGCCTTGGTCCCTTTGTGCAACTGCACCAAGCACCTGCTCCTCGCGATGGGGCCGGCGTCCCGTATACTCTCGGTCGAGTTCAGGAGGACGCGCGTGCCGAAATCAGACAATCGACCGACCATCACCATGGCCTGCGAGGAGTGCAAGCGCAGGAACTACGTGACCAAGAAGAACAAGGTCAACGACCGCGAGCGCATGGAGCTCAAGAAGTACTGCCGGTGGTGCCGGCGGCACACGCCGCACAAGGAAACCCGGTAGCCTCCCCGACTCCCGTCAGCTGATCGACGCGAGACCCGCGACGGTCTCGATCAGCTCGGCGAGCTCCGCGAACCCGGTGAGGTCTCTTCGCGCGGTGGCCTGCCCCGCGAAGTAGGCCGTCGCTACCTCCCCCGGCCCGTACGTCAGGTTCACCACCGGCAGCGACCGCGAGATCCGTTCCGCCCGTTCTTCGTTCCCCGACAGCACGACCGCCTGGAAGGCCCCGTCGCCGACCACGTCGTCGACGGCGGCTTCGAGGGGAAGGAGGAGGGCCGACCGGCCCCGTCCACGGAACGCCTGATACATCGCATCCCGGTACGTCGGCGGCTCGTTGGCGAACAGGACCATGAGGACGAGGCTAGCACTCTCCTCAGAGGGTGGGAATACGCCGGGCTCCGTAGCCCCGACCGGGCCGGAGCGGGCCCCGGAT
>DASWKG010000125.1:0-7161 GCA_036396755.1 Actinomycetota bacterium | reverse complement strand
AGGTAGTGGAAGACCGGGCGGCGGTGGGGGGAGAGCGGCGGGAGCGGCGTGTCGTCGCCCATCGAGTACGTCGGCTCCTTCCCGGAGGTGGCGGCGGGGCGGACCATCATCTGCAGGTCCTCGCGCGTGTAGCCGTGCGCGACCTGCCGCGGCAGCAGGTCCTCAAGCTCCTCGGCCCGCGCCTCGCCGGCCGCGCGCACGAGCCGGTGCTCGTCGAGCCACCGCCCGTACGGACGCCGGGCCGCGATGCGGGCGATGGGGTCGAGGTCGAGCCCGCGGCCGTCGAGGAACAGCATCTGGCCGGGCCCGAGCTTCCCCCTGCGGACACGGCCGGCCATGTCGACCACGCCCGCCTCGGATGCGCAGACGACGAGCCCGTCCTCGGACTCGGCCCAGCGAAGCGGGCGGAGGCCGTTCCGGTCGAGCGCGGCGCCGACGCCCCGCCCGTCGGTGAACACCAGCGCCGCCGGCCCGTCCCACGGCTCCATCAGCGCCGCGTGGTAGCGGTAGAAGTCGGCCACCTCGCCGTCGAGACGAGGGTCGCCCTCCCACGCCGCGGGCACCAGCATCGCGATCGCGTGGCGGATGTCCCGGCCCTCGCCGGGGCGGAACCCCTCGCGGACCAAGAGCTCGAGGACGTTGTCGAGCATCGAGGAGTCGGAGCCGTGCTCGTCGATGACCGGCCGCAGCCAGCGCTCTTCGGCCGGTGACCACGCGCCCAGGCGCCCCTCGCGCGAGCGCATCCGATTCACGTTGCCGGCGATCGTGTTGATCTCGCCGTTGTGCGAGAGCATCCGGAACGGCTGGGCACGGGCCCACGTGGGCTCGGTGTTCGTCGAGTAGCGCTGGTGGAAGATCGCGAACGGCGCGTCGAGCATCGGGTCGGCGAGGTCGGGGTAGAACGCCGCGAGCTGATCGGCCGCGACCAACGCCTTGTAGACGATCGTGAGGAAGCTGAACGAGGGGAAGTGGAGGGAGAGCCCGGCCTCGCGCGCGGCGACCTCGGCCCGGCGACGCGCCCGATGCGCGTGCCATTCGGACTCCCAGGTCGACATCGCGAACGGTCCCTCGAGGATCGCCTGCTCGATGCGCGGACGCGTCGCCCGCGCGTGGTCGCCGAGCGCGTCGGGGCGCACCGCGACGGGTCGCCATCCGACGACACGGATCCGCTCGGCGCGACAGGCCGCCTCGACCACGTCGCGGATGCCCGGCCCCGTCTCGTCGTGGTCGGAGAAGCAGACGGCGACGCCGAAGCGGTACGGCTCGAGCGCCGACACGCGGCCGAGCCCGAGCCGGCGGGCCTCGCGGGTGAGCAGGGCCCGCGGGAGCGGCAGCAGCAGGCCGGCGCCGTCCCCCGTTCGCGCGTCGGCCGCGACGGCGCCTCGGTGGCGGACCCGGTTCAGCGCCTCGAGGGCGGCGTCGACGACGCGCCGGGACGGCCGCCCCGAGGCATCGGCCACGAACCCGATGCCGCAGGCGTCCCGCTCCGTGAGGGCAGGGCTCATCGTCGTGCCCTCTCCTTCCGCGGCCCTCACCCGGCTCGTGAGGGCTGATTCTAGGGGCCTGAACCGGACTGTCAAACGGCGTCGCTCTTTTGGGCATCTGCACAGAGGAAGCGGGCTCCTCGCGCCGAAGCATTCGAGTGCCCACCACTGGGAAGGAGCCCACTCATGAAGAGACTCAGCATCCCCAGCCTCATCGCGGCGAGCTTGATCATCGGAGCTCAGACGGCCGGCGCCGCGACCTCGGTCTCGATCTCGACCGCGAGCCGGAGCGGCGACACGCTCACGGTCACCGGCACGTCGACCTTCGACGACCAGCCGTTCGTGCAGATGGGAACCGACCCCGCGAACGACGCCACCACGCCGGCTCCGGCCGGCCAAGACCTGACGGCCGCGGCGGTCCGCATGAAGGCCAACGGCCAGCTCGAGTTCCGCTGGACCGTGAGCCTGCTGCCCCCCGCCGCCAACGGCGTCCCGACGTTCTTCTACGGGTGGACCTTCTGCTCCACCGAGGAGACCTGCTTCGAGCTCGACGCCGGCCGTTTCTACAACAGCCCGGCCGACGGCGGGTTCTCCGGCTTCGTCTGGGCCTGCGCCGACGCCGCCTGTGACATCGCGTCGCAGGGCGCCACGAGCATCCCGGTGTCGGTCGCCGTTGCCGGGCCGGCCACCGGGCCGAACACGATCAGCGCCTCGGTATCGGCCTCGGCCCTCAGCGCCACCCCCGGCTCGACCCTGACGCCGGTCATGCTGTCCCCCTACGGGCCCGCGTTCACTGCGGTGTACGACTCGTACGCGTCCGGGAACGTGTTCCCCGACGTCGGCGACGGCGTGGCCTTCGATCAGGGATTCCCGGTCGCCGGCAAGAACGTGTCGCTGGCCGTCGGCGCCCCCGGGCAGGATCCCGCCACCGTCGCGTACACGTCCACGGCGACGGTGAGCCCGACCGGTGCCTTCAGCGGCGGCGTGAACGTCGCCGACCTGACTGGCGACCAGACCATCTACGCCCGGGCGTGCCTGGGCACCAACAACTGCGCGTACCAGACAGCACCCGTCACGCTGTAGCGCTCGCTCTGGCGAAGGCCCGACGCGGCTAGAATCCGGCGCGTGATGTCGGACGCGCGTCGGGCCTTCCTGGAGGAGCTGATCGACGACGCGGGGCTCTTCCCGCCGGCCTCGCTCTCGATGGAGGCCGCCACCGAGCAGCACGCCGCATCGCGCGAGGGGAGGCACGGGTTCATGCTCGGCCGCTTCCTGTGCCCCGCCTCGAGGCTGCCCGAGCTGGCCAAGCGACTCGACCTGCTGGAGCGGTGGCGGATCGGTGCGATCGTCGACGGGCCCGAGGGCGGGGAGGAGCTGGCGCGGTGGCTGTCGGCGCCCCCCGACGGAGCCGCCGTCGAGGCGGTCGAGGCTCGGTCCTGGACCGACGACCTCCAGCCGGCAGCGGCTCAGATCGCATCGGAGGGGCTCCTCCGGTTCCTCGAGGTGCCGCCCGACGGCGACCTCGACCCGGTCCTCGACGCGATCGCGGACGCCGGGGCGGGCGCGAAGCTCCGCTGCGGGGGGGCGACCGCCGATGCGTTCCCCGCGCCCCCCCGCGTCGCCGCGTTCATCGACGGCTGCCGGCGGCGGGGGATTCGGCTCAAGGCGACGGCGGGGCTCCACCATCCCTTCCGGCACACCGACCCCGAGACCGGGTTCGTCCGGCACGGCTTCGTCAACCTGGCCGGCGCCGCGGTGCTGGCGATGGGGCACGACCTCGAGCGGGAGGTGATCGAGGAGATCGTCGCGGAGACCGACGCGGTCGCCTTCGAGCTGACCGGCGAGCGATTCGCCTGGCGAGGGGTGACGGCGGCGGCGGACGCCGTGGCCCGGGCGCGGCGCGACCTCTTCTTCGCCTACGGCAGCTGCTCGTTCGACGAGCCGGTCGAGGACCTGCTGGAGCTCGGCGTCCTGCCCCTCGAGCCGTGACGGCCGACCCCACGGTCGACCCGGGCCTTCGGAGCTGGGTCCCGGTCCCCGACGGCTCCGACTTCCCGATCCAGAACCTGCCGTACGGCGTGCTCTCGCGGGGCGAGGAGCCCACGCGGGTCGGCGTGGCGATCGGCGAGCAGGCGCTCGACCTCGCGGAGGTGGGCCGCGCGGGCTTGCTGGAGGGCGTCGGCGTGGGCGCGGAGACGTTCGCGGCCCCCGCGCTCAACCCGTTCCTGGCGCTCGGGCGGGGAGCCTGGCGCGCGACGCGCGAGCGTGTGTCGGAGCTGCTCACCGAGCCCGACCGCCGCATCCGTGACGTCCCCGGCCTCGCCGAGCGCGCCCTCGTTCCGCTCGCCGACGTGACGCTGCACCGGCCCTTCGAGGTCGGCGACTACGTCGACTTCTACTCCTCGCTCGAGCACGCGACGAACCTCGGGAAGATGTTCCGGCCGGGCTCGGAGCCCCTGCTCCCGAACTGGCGGCACCTGCCGGTCGGCTACCACGGGCGATCCGGGACCGTCGTCGTGAGCGGAACGCCGATCCGCCGGCCCGCCGGCCAGACCAATGCCGACGACGCGCATCCCGCGCCGGCGTTCGGGCCGACGCGGATGCTCGACATCGAGCTCGAGGTCGGCTTCGTCACGGGTCCCGGGAACCCGCTCGGGCAGCCGATCCCGATCGACGAGGCCGATGACCACGTGTTCGGGCTGGTCCTCGTCAACGACTGGAGCGCGCGCGACATCCAGCGGTGGGAGTACCAGCCGCTCGGGCCCTTCCTGGGGAAGTCGTTCGCGACCTCGATCTCGCCGTGGGTGGTGACGATGGACGCGCTCGCGCCGTTCCGGGCTCCGCCCCCGTCGCAGGAGCCCGAACCGCTGCCGTATCTGCGCGCTCGCGAGGACCACGGCCTCGACGTCGAGCTCTCGGTGGAGCTGGCCACGCCGGGGAGCCCGCAGGGCCGGGTCATCTGCCGCACGAACATGCGGAACCTCTACTGGACGATCGCCCAGCAGCTCGCCCACGCGACCTCGAACGGCGCCACGATCCGACCCGGAGACCTGTTCGCCTCGGGCACGATCTCGGGCCCGGACCCCGGCTCCTACGGCAGCCTGATCGAGCTCACCTGGCGCGGCGACCGACCGATCGAGCTCCCGGGTGGCGACACGCGCACCTTCCTCGAGGACGGCGACACGGTGGTCATGCGGGGATGGTGCGGGCGAGCGGGAGCCGCGCGCATCGGCCTCGGCGAGGTCCGCGGGACGATAGCCACAGCTGACTGACCCCGGAGGAAGATCGGCGCCCCCGTCGGAGAGCGCCCGGCCGAGGCCACAGTCGAAGGGATCAGCGCACCGGGAGCCCAAGCTTCTTGGCTGCCGACGCTTGATCCCCATCGCGGGTTACGAAGACGACGTCCTCGTCTCCCGCCAGAGCAGGACATTCCTCCAGGGCAACGGCAGGATGGAGCGCATCCAGGGTCCGCAGCCGATGCTCCACGACGAGGCGATACGCGGTCGGCAGCACGATCTCCGGACGCAGCCCCAGCAGCGCGATGGGCCCGTCCTCCTGACAGTCCGCGTCGATACGTGCGAGGAGGGTTTTCCACCGACGGAATCGCCCGGCTCTGGCCGCAGCACGGGCCGCGCTCGCCAACTCCACTCGGGCGATCTCGGTCGATACCACGGGCTCCTCCCCCTCGAGGAGCATGCTTCGAAGCTCGGAGTGTTCCCGCTCGTCGGCGAAGTAGGCGCGCAGGAGGGCGCTCGTGTCCGCGTAGAGCAGGCTCACCGCCCGCTCCAGCGCGAGCGCCTCGCTCGCTGCGGAACCAACGGGTCCATCTGCACTTCACCCCGACTTCGGGCAGCTGGCTCAACCTGGTGGAGGTGTCTTTCGGGATCATCACGCGGCAGGCGATCCGCCGTGGCACGTTCCCCTCGGTGGGAGATCTGAAAGCCGCGATCAGGCGCTTCATCGATGCATGGAACGAACGCTGCGAGCCGTTCACCTGGACGAAGGACGCTGACACGATATTGCGCAAGGCCAACCGTCAAGACGCGTCAGTTACGGGACACTAGGTCGCTGACCAGGCACGATGCAACCGTCCACTCTGGTGGAGATGGCGGGACACTATCAGAACCGCCTGCAGGACCTGCTAGCGCTGCTGGACCGATCCCCTCATGGTCTCTCCCAGGCAGCCAGGAGCTCATCCGGTCCGAGGCCTACGGAGAGATCGTCGGTGTCGAACCCAGCCCTGGAGACACCGACGAACAGCGCATCGGTACCCGCTCCGGGGACCCGGGACATGATGGCGGCAAGGGAAGCCAGATCCCGGTGTCCGAAAGGCGCCCTCTCCCGCCACTTCACGGATCCGACGAACGACACCGATGCCGGTGGGGCGGCCCGATCGGCACCGACCAAGTCCACCTCAACCGCGCCATCTCGCGTCCAGTAGGCCCCGGCATGAAGGGCCTCGCCGAACCGTGCGTCCGGAAGGAGTCGACTCACGGCTTCTCGCGCCAAGGGCTCGATAGCACGGCCACGGAAGCCCTTCCAGCTCGCCAGGATGCGCTCGACGACCATCTCGCCGCGCCCTCGCTCGATCTCGTTGAGCGACGGCTCGATGAATCGCAGCCAGAATCGCAGGTACGGATCCGCGATGGAGTATCGAGTGAGTCGGGATGGCCGTGAGGAGAGGGGAACGGCGCGCTCGATCACCTTCTTCGCGACGAGTAGGTCGAGCGCTCGCTCCAGGGACTGGCGGGCTACGCCCGATGCATTGCCGATGGCTGTGAACGTTCGCTCGCCACCGCCGATCGCACTCATCACCAGTCGTGCGTGTGCGTCCGGCGGGAACTCAGCGGCCACCGTCCGCTCCCCCGACACGATGAGCGGCGAGGTCGGGTCGATCAGTTGCCTCCTGAGGAAAGACCTCAAGCTCGACGAGGCGCCCCAGGAGAGTGCGAGAAGGGGAAGGCCTCCGATCACGAGGTAGGCATCCAGCGCCTCGGCGGCACCGACGTCCAGTAGGCTCGCGATCTCCGCGGGAGAGAGGGGAGCCAGGTGGATCGTCGCCGTGGGTCGGTCGTACAGCGGTCGGTCGTACTCGGTTAGGGCCTTCATCATGGCGAGGTCAGAGCCGACCACGATGAGAAGCACCGGGGAATCCCGGATGGCCCGGTCCCAACCCGTCTGGAGGGCACCCTCCACGGTCGCGTCGCCCTCGATCAGATACGGGAGCTCGTCGATGACGATCACGGAGGGTGCGCGGCGGTCCGAAGATCCGGCGATCAGCCGGAGCGCTGCCTCCCATGTGTCGAAGCGCGCGCCCTCTCGCAACAGCTCCGCCGCGCGGAGGTCGGAGGCGGCGACGACATCGGCGAACGCTTCAAGGTCACGATCGGGCGGCCGACCCTTGGTCGCGGCGAAGAAGGCGTGGGGGGCGCCCTCACGGGACAGGAACTCCTCAACCAGACGACTCTTGCCTACCCTGCGACGGCCTCGCAGCAGGACGAATCTCCCCCGACCGTTCGAGCGGATCTCCTTCAGCTCCGAGGAGAGCTTCCGAAGCTGCTCCCGGCGCCCGATGAATCTCTCAGCCATGAGGGGGATGATCCTACCATTTAAGTCCCAACGTTGGGAGTCCCATCTTCGGGACTCCCAATTAGCATACTTCCTCCTGGTGGAGGTG
>DASWKG010000124.1:0-2671 GCA_036396755.1 Actinomycetota bacterium | reverse complement strand
GCCCCGCGCCTGGCTCAGCCCGCTCATCCGGGTGACGATCGCGCCCGTCTCGAGGTCGAGCTCGCGGACGAAGTCGAGGTCGGCGATCCACAGGTCGCCGTCGGCGTCGAACGCGATCCCCCAGGGGATCAGCGCGACCTGCGTGGCCGGCCCGTCGTTCGCCAGCGTGCCGCCGCCGGCCACGGTCGTGATCGTGCCGTCGCCGGCGGCGATCTTGCGGATGCGGTCGTTCTCGTAGTCCGAGACGTACACATCGCCGTTCGGCGCCACGGCGACGTCCTGCGGCCAGGCGAGCGACGCCTTCCGCGCGGGGCCGCCGTCGCCCGAGAGCTCCCGCGCGCCGTCGCCGGCGATCGTGCGGATCGTGCCGTCGGGCCAGATCCGCCGCACCCGGTGGTTGATCGCGTCGGCGAAGTACAGCGAGCCGTCGGGGCCCCAGTCCATCCCGGCGGGTCCCCACAGGTTGGCGCGGAGACGGTGCCCGCCGTCGGAGTACCCGCGCACGAAGCCCGAGAAGGGCTCGACCAGCCCGTCGGCCCCCACGCGCCGGATGCGGCTGTGGCCGTAGTCCGAGACGTAGACGAGCCCGTCCGGCCCGACGCTCACCGCCCAGGTGTTGGACAGCCCGGCCCTCGGGCCCGGCAGGCCGTCTCCGTTCGACCCCCCGGCCACCGTGGTGATGGATCCGGGCTCGAACGACAGGCCGCCCGGCGTGAACCGGGGCTCGAGGTCGCTCCCGATCTCGAAGGACCCGAGGTCCTTGCTGCTCGGCGCGTAGTCGATGTAGCCGCTGGTGTCGGTGTCGTACCGGTAGTCCCAGTACCAGTCCACGTACGGCGCCGTGAACGCCCGCACGTTCGCCAGGCCGAAGCCGTCGTAGAGGTGGAGCGACAGGTCGATGTCGAACGGCACCGACACCGCGAGCGTGTCGCCCTGGACCACCGGGGGCTGCAGGTCCTGCGAGGGGAAGCTCGTGCTGCCGCAGGGCGGGCCCTCGCCGAGCATCGCCTTCTTCGAGTCGCGGAACGCCCCGGGGACGTGGGCGAGGATCCGGTAGACGCAGTTGTTGGTCTGGAACTCGACCACGTAGGCGATCCCCGCGCCGGTGGGCGCGATCGGACCGGAGGTCTGGATGTGCGCGGTGAACGCGTACGGGACCTTCAGCATCCCGCGCTGGCCGTCGCGCTTCGCGGGCACGACGTCGTGGTCGGTCGTGAACCACACCTTGGTGATGTCGGCCCAGGGCAGGGACGCCGGGCCGGTCGAGGGCGCCACGCCGGGGGCGGCCCCGTCGACGACGTTCGCGTCGCCGGCCGGGTCGGTGATCTCGGGAGCTGCGGGGCTCCCCGCACGGGCCGCGGGCCCGAGGGCCAGGAGCCCCGGGACCATCAGGGCGGCGAGGACGGGACGGATCATGCTGGCTCCCTTCGGATGGTGAGGTGGTTTCGGCGGGTGGTGCTTCCAAGACGATTCGCTCCCGCAAGGGGAGCAACCTTTGTGCGAGTGCATAAGGCATCTGGCCTGAATCGGCGCCGGGCGGGCGGCTGTCCGCGCGGCGGCGGCCATCAGACGGTGTCCCGGATCCAGAGCGAGAGGGAGGACCCGTTCGAGGCCCCGCCGCCGGGCTCCTCGGGGGCGATGGCCCCGCCCAAACCCGCCATGTAGCCGGCCTGGAAGCGCGAGGTGGCACCGAGCTTGTCCATGGCGGTGCGCAGGCGCCGGCGGACGGTCCGCGAGCTCAGGCCGAGGCGGGACGCGGCGGCCTCGTCGGTGGCGCCGGTGGCGAGGATGGCGAGCAGGTCGCGCTCGTCGCGGGTGAGGGCGTGGGCGGGCACACGAGGAGGCTACGCGTCCGGACTTGGGCCATGCACCCCGAGAAACTACGTAAAATGCAAGCGCATATGAACCCGTTCGTGGGCAGGGACCGGGAGCTCGCGTGGCTGCGCGAGCGCATGAGGGCGGAGGCGGGGTCGGCCGTGCTCGTCGCGGGCGAAGCCGGGGTCGGGAAGTCTCGGCTCGTGAACGAGGCGCTCGCCGGTGAGGAGACCCTCCTTCGGATCGCGTTCCCGGGCGCCCGGTTCGCCGCGCCCGGCCTGGGCCTGCGGCGGCTGCTCGAGCTCGGCGGTCCCGAGGCGGACACGCTCGAGGCGGAGCTGACCGGGCCGGAGGCCATCGGGGCGTGGAAGCTGGCCTCGATCTGCCGCGCGACCGATGCCCTGCTCGGGGCGCGCGCTCCCGGTATCGTCGCGCTCGACGACCTGCAGTGGGCGGACGAGCTGACGCTCGCGTGGCTGTCGCAGGCCGCCGACCTGCTCGAGTCGGCGCCGATCCGGCTCGTCCTCGTGGTCCGCGCCCCGACGGAGCTGCCGCGCCGGGTCTCGTCGGCGGTGGCCCCGCTCCGCCGGCGCCGGCGGCTGGAGTCGCTGACGCTCGATCCGCTGGACGAAGGGGGCGTGGGCGCCCTCGCTTCGTCGCTGGGGTATCCCGTGACGGGATCGGTGGCCGAGCGGCTGCTCGATCGGAGCGACGGCCTGCCGCTCGCGGTCGAGGAGATCGTGCGCAGCCTGCTGGAGCGGGGACGCCTGCCCTCCCCCGACACCGACGTGTCCGAGGTCGGGGTGCCGGGCGTGGTCGCGGCCGTCGTGCAGGAGGAGCTCGAGGCGCTCCCCGC
>DASWKG010000123.1:0-35478 GCA_036396755.1 Actinomycetota bacterium | reverse complement strand
CGACACCGAGATGGTGATGCCCGGCGACAACACCGAGATGACCGTGCAGATGATCGCCCCGATCGCCATGGAGGAGGGGCTGCGCTTCGCGATCCGCGAGGGCGGCCGCACCGTCGGCGCCGGGCGGGTCATCAAGATCCTGAAGTAGGGGAGATATGGCGGGACCCAAGATCCGGATCAAGCTGAGGGCCTACGACCACCGGCTCCTCGACGAGGCCGCTCGCGGCATCGTCGAGCACGTGCAGCGCACGGGGGCCAAGGTCGTGGGGCCGGTCCCGCTGCCCACCGAGCGGTCGATCTACACCGTGATCCGCTCGCCGCACAAGGACAAGGACAGCCGCGAGCACTTCCAGATGCTGACGCACAAGCGGCTGATCGACATCCACCAGGCCACGTCGAAGACGGTGCAGGAGCTCCAGCGCCTGAACCTGTCGGCGGGCGTCGACATCGAGATCAAGCTCTAAGGCGAGCGGAACGCGAGCGGAGGAGAACGCGTGCCGGACGTGAAGGGGATCTTGGGAGAGAAGCTGGGGATGACCCAGATCTTCACCGAGGACGGCCGTGCCGTCCCGGTGACGGTCATCCAGGCCGGCCCCTGCCGGGTGCTCCAGCTCAAGACCCCCGAGAGCGACGGGTACTCCGCCATCCAGCTCGGCTTCGCCTCGCGCAAGCACACGAACAAGCCGATGGCCGGACACTTCAAGAAGGCCGACGCCGAGCCCGCTCGCCACATCGTCGAGCTTCGGACCGACGACGCCGCCTCCTACGCGCTCGGCCAGGAGCTCAAGGTCGACCTGTTCGCCGCCGGAGACATCACCGACGTGATCGGGGTCTCGAAGGGCAAGGGGTTCGCCGGCGTCATGAAGCGCCACGGGTTCAAGGGCCTCGGCGCCGGACACGGCACGCACAAGAAGCACCGTGCCCCGGGCGCGATCGGCGCATGCGCGACCCCGTCGCGCGTCTTCAAGGGAACGCGGATGGCGGGTCAGATGGGGAACCAGCGCGTGACCGTTCTCAGCCTCGAGGTCGTCGAGGTCGACACCGAGCGCAACCTGCTCCTGATCAAGGGCGCGGTCCCCGGTCCTTCCGGCGGGCTGCTCATGATCCGCTCCGGCGTGAAGGCCAAGCCGAGGCCGGCGGTCGCCGCCGGCCCCGCCCCGGAGGGCGAGTGATGGCGGGCGAGGCCAGGCCGGTCGACGTGCTCGATTCGTCGGGCAAGAAGGTGGGCGAGCACCAGCTCGACCCGGCCATCTTCGACGTGGAGATCAACGTGCCCGTGATGCACCAGGTCGTCGTGGCAGGCGCCGCCTCCCAGCGCGCCGGCACCCACTCGACGAAGACCCGCGCCGAGGTTCGCGGCGGCGGCAAGAAGCCCTGGCGGCAGAAGGGCACCGGGCGCTCGCGCCACGGCTCCTCCCGCTCGCCGATCTGGGTCGGTGGCGGCATCTCCCACGGCCCGAAGCCTCGGGACCACTCCACCCGGGTGAACAAGAAGATGCGGCGGCTCGCCCTGCGGTCGGCGCTGACCGATCGGGCGCGCGGCGGGCGCATCAGGGTGATCGACGGCATCGGGTTCGACTCGCCGAAGACGGCTCAGGCCGCGGCGCTCCTGCGGGCGCTCGAGCTCGAGGGCCGCGTCCTGCTCGTCGTCGCCGACCGCGACGAGAACATGGAGAAGTCCTTCCGCAACCTGCCGAACGTGAAGATCGACCACCCGCGCAACCTCAGCACGTTCGACACGCTCTACGCCGACTTCCTGGTGTTCACGAAGGAAGCCCTCGAGGCGGTGAAGCCGTGAAGTCCGCACGCGACGTGATCATCCGGCCCATCGTGTCCGAGAAGAGCTACGCCGGTCTCGACCTCAACCGATACGCGTTCCTCGTGCACCCCGAGGCGACGAAGACCGAGATCAAGGAGGCCGTGCAGAAGATCTGGGGCGTGCGCGTGCTCCGCGTGAACACGATGAAGCGCATCGGCAAGAAGACGCGCTACCGCCAGACCTTCGGCAAGCGGCCCGATCAGAAGCGCGCGATGGTCACGCTCGCCCAGGGCGACAAGATCGAGATCTTCGAAGAGGGAGCGACGTAATGGGCGTCCGCAAGTACAAGCCGATGACGCCGGGCCGCCGCGGCTCGTCCGTGTCGGACTTCGCCGAGATCACGCGCAGCCGTCCCGAGAAGTCGCTGACCAAGCCCATCAAGAAGACGGCCGGACGCAACGTGTACGGGCGCGTCACCTCGCGTCGCCGGGGGGGCGGCCACAAGCGCCGCTACCGCGAGATCGACTTCCGGCGTCACAAGGACGGCATCCCGGCGAAGGTCGCGCACATCGAGTACGACCCGAACCGGACCGCGCGCATCGCGCTGCTCCACTACGTGGACGGCGAGAAGCGCTACATCCTCGCCCCGCAGGGGCTGCAGGTGGGCGACGCGATCATGTCGGGCCCGGCCGCCGACATCCGTCCGGGCAACGCGCTCCCGCTCGCGAACATCCCGGTGGGCACGGTCGTCCACGCGGTCGAGCTTCGGCCGGGGGGCGGCGCCAAGATGGCGCGCTCGGCCGGCACGTCGATCCAGATCATGGCCAAGGAGGGCAAGTACGCCCAGCTTCGGATGCCCTCGGGCGAGATGCGGCTGGTCCAGGCCCAGTGCCGGGCCACCGTCGGCGAGGTCGGCAACCCCGAGCACGAGCTCATCTCGTGGGGGAAGGCGGGCCGGAACCGCTGGCGCGGCAAGCGTCCGAAGGTGCGCGGCGTCGCGATGAACCCGGTCGATCACCCCCTCGGCGGCGGTGAGGGCAAGTCGTCCGGTGGACGCCACCCCACCAGCCCGTGGGGCAAGAAGGAGGGGCGGACCCGCAAGAAGGGCAAGGCCTCCGACAAGTACATCGTCCGCCGCCGCGGGAAGGGGAGAGGCTGATGCCGAGGTCCGTGAAGAAGGGGCCGTTCGTGGACGAGCACCTGGCGTCCAAGGTCGAGGCGATGAACCAGCGCGGCGAGAAGCGCGTCATCCGCACCTGGTCGCGTCGCTCCACGATCACCCCCGAGATGGTCGGGCACACGCTCGCGGTCCACGACGGCCGCAAGCACGTCCCGGTGTTCATCTCCGAGTCGATGGTCGGCCACAAGCTCGGCGAGTTCGCGCCGACGCGGGTGTTCCGCACCCACGGCCACCACACCGAGCGAAGCACGTCACTCAAGTAGGAGTTCGATGGAAGCGAAAGCAAGCGCGAAGTACGTGAGGGTCTCCCCCCGGAAGGCGCGGCGGGTGATCGACCTCATCCGCGGCCAGCACGTCGACGAGGCGCGCCGGATCCTTCGCCTGTCCGCGTACGGCGTGAACTCGACCGTCGCGAAGGTGCTGGAGTCGGCCGTGGCCAACGCGGGCCAGGTGCCGGGGACGGTGCCCGAGAACCTCTTCGTGACCAGCGCGTACGTCGACGAGGGCCCCACGCTGCGCCGATTCCGGCCGCGCGCCATGGGCCGCGCGACGCGGATCGATCGCCGCACCAGCCACATCACGCTCGTGGTGGGGACGACACAGGAGGTGGCCGGTGGGCCAGAAAGTTAATCCGTACGGGTTCCGGCTCGGCGTCATCTACCCGTGGCGATCCAAGTGGTACGCGGGCAAGAAGGACTACGCCGACGCGCTGCACGAGGACATCGAGATCCGGCACTACATCCGGCTGCACCTCACGCGCGCGGGGATCTCCGAGATCATCATCGACCGCAAGGGCGACCAGATCCAGGTGTCCATCCGCACCGCGCGGCCCGGCATCGTGATCGGGCGGAAGGGCTCCGAGGTCGATCGCGTCCGCAAGGACCTCGAGCGCATGACCGCCAAGCGCGTCGACGTGCGGGTCGAGGACATGAACTCGGCGGGGGGCGACTCCCGTCCCGAGACCGACGCGACCCTGCTCGCGCAGGGCGTCGGCGAGCAGCTCAAGGGCCGCGTCTCGTTCCGGCGCGCGATGCGCCGGGCCGTGCAGAGCGCGATGAAGGCCGGCGCGCTCGGCGTCCGCGTGCAGTGCAGCGGCCGGCTGGGCGGCATGGAGATGTCCCGCCGCGAGTGGTACCGCGAGGGCCGGGTCCCGCTCCACACGCTCCGGGCGAAGATCGACTACGGCGAGGCGGAGGCCCGGACGACCTTCGGGCAGATCGGCGTGAAGGTGTGGGTCTACCACGGCGACGACATCCCGGTCCAGGAGCAGGAGACCGCCCGGGCGCGTGCTCGCGCGCTGGCCGGGATGCGGGCCGGCGGCGCCTCGACGGGCGCGCTCGTCACCGACGAGAAGGAGATGGCCGAGGTGGCCGGAGACGGCGGCCTCCGCGGCAGGCGCACCATCCGGACCCCGCAGGCGGCCGCCCCCGCCGTCGAGGCTGCCCCGGATGCCGAGAGCGAGGTCACGCCCGAGGTCACGCCCGAGCCGGCTGCCCCCGAGGCGACCGTCGAGGAGACGGCTGCCCCCGAGGCGACGACCGAGGAGACGCCCCCCGAGGCTCCCGCCGAGGAGGCTCCGACCGAGGAGGCCGCCCCCGAGTCGGCCGCCCCCGAGGAAGCCGCCCCCGAGGAAGCCGCCCCAGAGGAAGCCGCCCCCGAGTCCGGGGGCGAGAGCACGGAGAAGGACGAGGGATAGATGCTCCAGCCGAAGAAGACCAAGTTCCGCAAGCAGCATCGCGGACGGATGCGCGGGAAGGCCAAGGGCGGCACCGACATCCAGTTCGGCGACTTCGGGCTGGCCGCGGTCGAGCCCGGCTGGGTGTCCAACCGCCAGATCGAGGCCGCCCGCGTGGCGATGACCCGGTTCATCCGCCGCGGCGGCAAGGTGTGGATCAACGTCTTCCCCGACAAGCCGGTGACCAAGAAGCCGGCCGAGACCCGGATGGGCTCGGGGAAGGGCAACCCCGAGGGCTGGGTGGCCGTCGTCAAGCCCGGCCGCGTGATGTTCGAGCTCGCGGGCGTCCCCGAGGACGTCGCCAAGGGCGCGATGCAGCGTGCGGCGGCCAAGCTCTCGATCAAGACCAAGTTCGTGACGCGGCTCGGGGGCGGGCTGTGACCCGGGCCGTCGAGCTTCGCGAGATGCACGAGTCCGAGCTGATGGAGCGTCTCGAGGGGGCGAAGGAGGAGCTGTTCAACCTCCGGTTCCAGTTCGCCACCGGACAGCTCGACAACCCGATGCGCATCAAGGAGGTCCGGCACGAGCTGGCCCGCCTGCTCACGGTCCTGCGCGAGCGCGAGATCGCGGTCGCCGAGGGCGTCGAGCTCGTCGTGCCCGAGGAGTCGAAGAAGCGCCGCCGGCGCCGCGAGCGGAAGGCCGAGGCCGAGGCCGAGACGGCGGTCGCGACGGGCGCCGAGGTCACCGACCAGGACCCCATCGAGGAGGAAGAGTGACGGAGCGCGGATTGCGGAAGGTGCGGACCGGGGTCGTGGTCTCCGACGCCATGGACAAGACGGTGGTCGTGCGCGTCGATGACCAGCTGCGCCACCCGCTCTACGGCAAGACCATCCGTCGCAGCACGCGGCTGAAGGCGCACGACCAGGAGAACGACGCGCACGTGGGCGACACGGTCCGGCTGGCCGAGACGCGCCCGCTCTCGAAGACGAAGCGCTGGCGCGTGGTCGAAGTCATCGAAAGGGCCAGATGATCCAGCAGGAGTCACGGTGCAAGGTGGCCGACAATACCGGCGCCAAAGAGGTGCTCTGCATCCGGGTGCTGGGCGGGTCGGCTCGTCGGTACGCCGGGGTCGGCGATATCATCGTCGGCACGGTCAAGGACGCCCTGCCGGGCGCGCCGGTGAAGAAGGGCGACATCGTCCGTGCCGTGGTGGTCCGGACCGCCAAGGAGCGCCGCCGGGCCGACGGCTCCTACATCCGTTTCGACGAGAACGCGGTCGTGCTGATCGATCCGAACACCAAGAACCCGCGCGGCACCCGGATCTTCGGCCCGGTCGCCCGTGAGCTGAGGGAGAAGCGTTTCATGAAGATCGTGTCGCTCGCCCCGGAGGTGCTCTGACCATGCCGGGGGTGAACATCAGGAAGGACGACGAGGTCATCGTGATCTCCGGCAAGGACCGGGGACGCACCGGCCGGGTCGTCAACGTCCTCCCGCGCGAGGGCCGGATCATGGTCGAGGGCGTCGCCCGGGCCAAGAAGGCGTCCCGCCCGTCGCGGAGGCGGCAGCAGGGCGGGCTGGTCGACATCGAGCAGTTCGTCGACATCTCGAACGTGCAGCTCGTCTGCAAGTCGTGCGGCAAGGCGACGCGCGTCGGCCACCGCATCGAGGGCGACAAGCGCGTCCGCTACTGCAAGAAGTGCGAGTCCGAGACATGAGCGCGAGACTGAAGGAGGCCTACGACCAGCGGATCCTCCCTCGCCTGCAGGGCGAGCTGGGCTTGGGCAACCCGATGCAGGTTCCCCGGCTGAAGAAGATCGTCCTGAACATGGGCGTCGGCGAGGCCGCGAAGGACGCCAAGGTGCTCGACGGCGCCATCGAGGACCTCCAGGTCATCACCGGGCAGAAGCCGATCGTGACCAAGGCGCGGAAGTCCATCGCGGGTTTCAAGCTGCGCGAGGGCATGGCGATCGGCGTGAAGGTGACCCTGCGGGGCGCCCGCATGTGGGAGTTCCTCGACCGTCTGCTGGCGGTCGCGCTGCCGAGGATCCGGGACTTCCGCGGCCTGAACCCCGACGCCTTCGACGGCCGCGGCAACTACTCCATCGGGGTCACCGAGCAGCTCATCTTCCCCGAGATCGACTACGACAAGGTGGACCGCGTCCGCGGGATGGACATCACGATCGTGACGGACGCGGAGAGCGACGAGCATGGTCGAGCGCTCCTGCACGCGCTGGGCTTCCCGTTCCAGGGGATGCCGGTCCAGCAGGTGTTCGAGGGCGCGGCATAGGAGAGGCGAATGGCACGGAAATCACTGATCGAGAAGACGAAGCGGCAGCCGAAGTTCCGGTCGCGTGTTCGGACGCGCTGCCGGCGCTGCGGACGTCCCCGGGCGGTCTACCGCAGGTTCCAGCTCTGCCGGCTCTGCTTCCGCAAGCTCGCCCACGCGGGCGAGATCCCCGGCGTGACGAAGGCATCGTGGTGAGCGAGCGCGTGAGACACGAGCGCAGGTGGCTCAGATGATGACCGACCCGATCGCCGACATGCTCACGCGGATCCGCAACGCCGGCATGTCCTACGCCGACGAGGTGGCCGTCCCCGCGTCCGGGGTGAAGGAGCAGATCGCGCGCGTCCTCACCGAGGAGGGCTACGTCACCGGCTACCGCATCGACGAGTCGGACATGCCCCGCCGCAAGATCGTGATCGAGATGAAGTACGGGCCCGAGCGCGAGCGGATCATCAGCGGCCTCAAGCGTGTGTCGAAGCCCGGCAAGCGCGTCTTCGCCGGCCGCGACGAGCTGCCGCGGGTGCTCGGCGGTCTCGGCGTCGCGATCCTCTCCACGTCCCGGGGCGTGTTGACCGACAGGCAGGCTTCCCGCAAGAAGGTCGGCGGCGAAGTCCTGTGCTACGTGTGGTGATCTGATGAGCCGGATCGGAAAGCAGCCCATCCCCATCCCTTCGGGCGTCGACGTGTCGCTCGCCTCGGCGACGGTCACGGTGAAGGGGCCGAAGGGCACCCTCCACCAGGACGTCAGCCCCGAGATGAAGGTGACCGTGGGCGACGCCGAGATCACCGTCGAGCGTCCGTCCGACCAGCGCGACCACCGAGCCCTGCACGGGCTCACCCGCACCCTGATCGCCAACATGGTCCAGGGCGTCACGAGCGGCTACGAGAAGCGCCTCGAGATCGTCGGCGTGGGCTACCGCGCCGCCCTCCAGGGCACCACGCTGGAGGTCCAGGTCGGGTTCTCGCACCCCGTGCACTTCGTCCCCCCCGAGGGCATCGAGTTCGAGGTGCCGGCGCCCAACCGCATCACGATCCGCGGCATCGACAAGCAGCTCGTGGGCGAGGTGGCCGCCGACATCCGCAAGATCCGCAAGCCCGAGCCGTACAAGGGCAAGGGCATCCGCTACGAGGGCGAGTTCGTCCGCAAGAAGGCCGGCAAGGCCGCGAAGGCGGGGATCGGATGAGGGCGGCGCAGAAGAAGCGCGTTGACCGCGTTCGCCGGCACGTCCGGGTGCGCAAGAAGGTCGTGGGCGCCGCCGAGCGGCCGCGCCTGGCCGTGTACCGGTCCAACCGGCACATCTACGCGCAGGTCATCGACGACTCGGCCGGCAGGACGCTCGTCGCGGCCTCGTCGCTCGAGGTCGGGGGCGGCGCCGACAAGAAGAGCATCGCCAAGGCCGTGGGGAGCCTGATCGCCGATCGGGCCAAGCAGGCCGGCATCGACACCGTCGTCTTCGACCGGGGCGGCCGCCTGTACCACGGGCGGGTCCGCGAGCTGGCCGACGGCGCACGCGAGGGAGGGCTCACGATTTGAGGCGCTACGACAACCAGGACAAGAGCCCCTACGAGGAGCGGGTCGTCTCGATCAACCGGGTGGCCAAGGTCGTCAAGGGCGGCCGCCGGTTCAGCTTCGCGGCGCTCGTCGTCGTGGGCGACGCCGCCGGGCGCGTGGGGATCGGCTACGGGAAGGCCAAGGAGGTCCCCGCCGCGATCCAGAAGGGCATCGAGGAGGCTCGCAAGTCGATGTTCGAGGTCCCCATGATGGGCACCACGATCCCGCACCAGGTGCTCGGGGCCGACGGCGCCGGCCGCGTGCTGCTCAAGCCCGCCGCCCCGGGGACCGGCGTCATCGCCGGCGGCCCGGTGCGCGCGGTCGTCGAGGCCGCCGGGATCAAGGACATCCTGTCCAAGTCGCTGGGCTCGGACAACGCGATCAACATCGTGCACGCCACGGTGCAGGGCCTGCGCCAGCTGCGGCGCCCCCAAGAGATCGCCCGGCTGCGCTCCCGCGAGATGCACGAGATCGCTCCGAAGCCGATGATCGACGCGATGGCCGAGGCGTCCGCGTGGATGGAGCAGAAGCGCCACGAGGCGGAGGGAACCGATGGGGAAGCTGAGGATCAAGCAGGTTCGTAGCGTCGTCGGGGCGCCCGAGCCGCAGCGCCGCACCGTGCGCGCGCTGGGGCTGAAGCGCATCCGGCACACCGTGGAGAAGCAGGACGACCCGGGCATCCGCGGCATGATCGCCAGGGTCCGTCACCTCGTGGACGTGGAGGAAGTCGAATGAAGCTGCACCACCTGAAGCCGGCCGCCGGCTCGAAGACCGCAAAGACGCGCATGGGGCGCGGGCGCGCGGGCCGCAGGGGGAAGACCGGCGGTCGCGGGACGAAGGGCTACCTGGCGCGCCACAACCCCCGACAGGGGTTCGAGGGCGGCCAGATGCCGCTCGCGCGGCGCGTGCCCAAGAAGAAGGGGTTCACGAACCCGAACCGCGAGGACTGGGCCGTGGTGAACGTCGCCCGGCTCGCCGAGCGCTTCTCGGCCGGCACCTCGGTGACGCCCGAGGCCATGGCCGAGGCCGGCCTGGTCCGTCGCCGCCTGCCCGTGAAGGTCCTCGGCAACGGGGACATCGGGGCGGCGCTCACCGTGCAGGCGCACGCGTTCTCCCAGGTGGCGAGGCAGAAGATCGAGCAGGCCGGGGGCCAGGTGGAGGTCCTCGGGGGTTAAGATCCGGTTCCGCTAGACTGGAGGACCGCCGGACCCGCAGGAGGCAGAGTGCTCAGGGCGTTCATCGATGCGTTCAAGATCCCGGACCTTCGCAAGAAGATCCTGTTCACGCTGTTCATCATCATGGTGTATCGGCTCGGGGCCTTCCTGCCCATCCCCAACATCAACCTCGACCAGCTCGGGAACCTCGGCGGGCGGCAGGGCATCGCGGCCTTCATCAACCTGTTTTCGGGCGGCGCGCTGTCGAACTTCGCGATCTTCGCGCTCGGCATCATGCCGTACATCACCAGCTCGATCATCATGCAGCTCCTCGCGGTGGTCATCCCGAAGCTCGAGCAGTGGCGCAAGGAGGGCGAGGTCGGCGTCAAGAAGATCACCCAGTGGACGCGCTACCTCACGGTCACCCTGGCCCTGCTGCAGTCCACCGGCCTGATCTTCCTGTTCAACAACCAGAACCCCGGCATCGTCCGTGTGTTCACCCCGCCGAGGGTGATCTTCATGGTCATCGTCCTGACGGCGGGGACCGCCCTCATCATGTGGCTCGGCGAGCTCATCACCCAGCGCGGCATCGGCAACGGCATGTCGATCCTGATCTTCACGAGCGTCGTGTCGTCGCTGCCCTCGCAGGGCACGATCCTGTTCCGCCAGCTCTCGACCGTGCAGTTCGCGGTGATCGTGGCGCTCGGAGTCGGGATCATCGCCGCGGTCGTGTTCATGGAGCAGGGCCAGCGCCGGATCCCCGTCCAGTACGCGAAACGTGTGGTGGGCAGACGGATGACCTCGGGGGGCAGCACCTACATCCCGCTCAAGGTCAACCAGTCGGGCGTCATCCCCATCATCTTCGCGTCGTCGGTGCTCTACTTCCCGACGCTGCTCGGCTCGGTCGTGCAGTGGCAGGGGTTCCAGCGGTTCATCAACAACGTGCTCCTGAACCAGGGGCACCCCGTGTACATCCTCGTGTTCGGCCTCCTCGTCGTCTTCTTCGCCTACTTCTACACCGCGATCACGTTCAACCCGGTGGACACCGCCGACAACATCCGGAAGTACGGAGGGTTCATCCCGGGCATCCGGCCCGGCCAGCCGACGGCCGACTACCTGAGCCGGATCCTGAACCGCATCACCCTTCCCGGGTCGCTCTTCCTGGCGACGATCGCGCTGATCCCGTCGATCTTCTTCGCCCTGTGGCTGGTCAACCCCAACCAGTTCCCGTTCGGCGGCACCAGCATCCTGATCGTCGTCGGCGTGGCGCTCGAGACCAGCAAGCAGCTCGAATCGCAGCTCACCATGCGCCACTACGAGGGCTTCCTGAGGTAGCTCGGTGCGGATCGTGCTGCTCGGGCCTCCGGGGGCCGGCAAGGGGACCCAGGCGCACCGCCTCGAGGGGTACTTCGACGTCCGCCTCATCTCGACGGGCGACATGTTCCGCCGCCACGTCCGCCACGAGACCCCCCTCGGTCTCAAGGCCAAGTCCTACATGGACTCGGGCGAGCTCGTCCCCGACGACGTGGTGATCGGGATGCTCATCTCCGAGCTCGACAAGACGCAGAACGGCTGGATCCTCGACGGCTTCCCGCGCACGATCCCGCAGGCGGAGGCGCTCGAGGAGGCGCTCGCCGATCGCGGCGCCCCGCTCCAGGCGGCGGTTCGGTTCGTCGTCCCCGACGAGGTCACCGTGGGCCGCCTGGCCGGCCGCCGCACCTGCACCCGCTGCCAGCGCACCTACCAGCTCGGGACCCATCCCTCGCGCCGCCTGGGCGTGTGCGACGCCTGCGGCGGCGAGCTGATCCAGCGCGACGACGATCGCGAGGAGACCGTTCGGCACCGGCTCGAGGTCTACCACCGGGACACCGCCCCGCTCGAGCGCTTCTACGAGGAGCGCGACCTTCTTCGGAATGTCGATGCCGTCGGCGAGGTCGACGAGGTCACCCGCCGCGCGATCGACGTGCTCGGCGAGCTGACGTGATCATCCGCAAGTCCCCCGAGGAGCTCGAGAAGCTGCGTCGCGCGGGCCGCATCACGGCCCGGGCGCGCGAGGCGGTCGTGGCCGCCGTCCGCCCCGGCGTCACCACCGCCCAGCTCGACGCGATCGCCGAGGAGGTCATGCGGAGCGAGGGCGCCGTCCCGTCCTTCAAGGGCTACCGGGGCTTCCCCGCGTCGATCTGCGCCTCGATCAACCAGGAGCTCGTCCACGGCATCCCGGGGCCCCGGGCGCTGCGCGAGGGCGACCTGTTCTCGGTCGACGTCGGGGCCATCTGGGAGGGCTTCCACGGCGATTCGGCGGTGACCGTGTACGTGGGCGACTCGCCCCCCGGCGATCTCGAGAAGCTGATGCGCGTGACCGAGGAGTCGCTCGAGGCCGGCATCGGCCGGGCCCTCGCCGGTGGCCGCCTCTCCGACATCTCCCACGCGGTCGAGCAGGTGGTCGAGGGGGCGGGGTTCAGCGTGGTCCGGGAGTACGTGGGTCACGGGATCGGCCGAGCCCTCCACGAGGACCCCCAGGTCCCGAACTACGGGACCCCCGGGCGAGGCCCCGAGCTCCGTCCTGGCCTCGCCCTGGCGATCGAGCCCATGGTGAACGCCGGCGGCTGGGAGACGCGCCAGCTCGACGACGGCTGGACGGTCGTGACGGCCGACGGCTCCCTCTGCGCCCACTTCGAGCACACCGTGGCGATCACCGAGGACGGCCCCGAGGTGCTCACCCGATGAACGCCGTAGACGATGGAGCGAGCCCTCTCGTATACTTGGCGACCGCGCCCCGGTCCGGGGCGGTATTCGCGTGCGCAGTCACCCCGCAGCGAGGATGGGGCCCCGCGCCGCCAGGGAGCAGGCGATGAAGGTACGGCCGTCGGTCAAGAGGATGTGCGAGAAGTGCAAGATGATCCGCCGCAAGGGGCGGGTCATGGTGATCTGCTCGAACCCGAGGCACAAGCAGAGGCAGGGATAGATGGCCAGGATCGCAGGCGTCGACCTTCCCCGTGACAAGCGGGTCGAGTTCGCGCTGACCTACATCTACGGCATCGGCCGCACCAAGGCCTTCGCGACCGTCGAGGGCACCGGGATCACCGAGGGCACCAAGGTTCGCGACCTGTCCGAGGACGAGGTCGTCAAGATCCGCGATTGGATCGACAAGAACTACAAGGTCGAGGGCGACCTCCGGCGCGACGTCGCCCAGGACATCAAGCGCAAGATCGAGATCGGCTCCTACCAGGGCCTGCGCCACCGACGGGGCCTTCCCGTCCACGGCCAGCGCACCCACACCAACGCGCGGACCCGCAAGGGCCCGAAGAAGACCGTCGGCATCAAGAGGAAGAAGTAGGCACCCATGGCGAAGCCGAAGAAGAAGACCCGCAAGAAGGAGAAGAAGAACGTCGTCCACGGGGCGGCGCACATCAAGTCGACCTTCAACAACACGATCGTCACCATCACCGACCTCGAGGGAAACACCATCTCGTGGGCGAGCGCCGGCAACGTCGGGTTCAAGGGCTCCCGCAAGTCCACCCCGTTCGCCGCCCAGCTCACCGCCGAGGCCGCCGCGAAGCGGGCCCAGGAGCATGGCCTCAAGAAGGTCGACGTGTTCGTGAAGGGACCGGGCTCCGGCCGCGAGACGGCGATCCGCTCGCTCGCCGCCACCGGCCTCGAGATCCTCGGCATCCAGGACGTGACCCCCGTTCCGCACAACGGGTGTCGCCCCCGCAAGCGCCGCCGCGTCTGACAACCGACGCCGGGAGGAACGGATGATCCCCGGCCGAAGGAGGTAGTTCGAGAGTGCTGATCGTTGCGAGACCACAGATCCAGGAAGAGACCGTCGACGACACCCGCTCGCGGTTCATCATCGAGCCGCTCGAGCCGGGGTTCGGCCACACGCTGGGCAACTCGCTCCGGCGGACGCTCCTGTCGTCGATCCCCGGCGCGGCCGTCTCGTCGGTGAAGATCGAGGGCGTCCTCCACGAGTTCTCCACGATCCCGAAGGTGACCGAGGACGTCACCGACATCATCCTCAACATCAAGGAGATGGTGCTCCGGTCCGAGCTCGAGGAGCCGGTGACCATCTACCTCAAGGCGAAGGGGCCCGGCGAGGTGAAGGCCGGCGACATCGCGCCGCCGGCCGGCGTCGAGATCCTCAACCCCGACCTGCACCTCGCCACGCTCGGCAAGGGCGCGAGCCTCGAGACCGAGTTCGTGGTGGAGCGGGGCGTCGGCTACCGGACGGCCGAGAAGAACAAGAAGCCGCGCGACCCGATCGGCGTCATCCCGGTCGACTCGATCTTCTCGCCGGTTCGCCGCGTGACCTTCACGGTCGAGAACACGCGCGTCGAGCAGATGACCGACCGCGACAGGCTCATCCTCGACGTCATCACCGACGGCTCGGTGACCCCGCGCGAGGCCGTCGCCTCCGCCGGGACCACCCTCGTCGAGCTCGTGAACCTGTTCGGCGAGCTCTCCGAGACCCCGGGCCTGTCGCTCGGGCCGGCCGAGGGCGAGGAGATCCCCGTCGGCGAGCTGGCGCTGCCGATCGAGGAGCTCAGCCTGTCGGTCCGCTCCTACAACTGCCTCAAGCGCGAGGGCGTGAACACGGTCGGCGATCTGGTGCAGAAGACCGAGGCCGAGCTCATGGACATCCGCAACTTCGGGCAGAAGTCGATCGACGAGGTCAAGGCCAAGCTGGTCGAGCTGGGCCTCGACCTCAAGGAAGAGTAGGGGCACGTGCCGACTCCCAAGAAAGGACCGCGACTGGGGTCGGGGCCGGCCCATCAGAAGCTGATGATGGGCGGGCTCGCCGCCGCGCTGTTCACCCACGATCGGCTGCAGACCACCGAGGCCAAGGCGAAGCAGCTCCGCCCGCTGGCGGAGAAGCTCATCACGTTCGCCAAGCGCGGCGACGTGGCCGCGCGACGGCAGGTGCTCCGCGTGGTGACCGATCGCGACGTCGTGCACCGCCTCTTCGACGAGATCGCCCCGCGGTTCGCCGATCGCGAGGGCGGCTACACCCGCATCCTCAAGCTCGGCCCCCGCAAGGGCGACGCCGCTCCGATGGCGCTGATCGAGCTCGTGGAGCGGGAAGCGGCCGAGTAGCGGCCGGGCCGCCTTGGCGGTCCTCAAGCTGGTCGTCGCCTACGACGGGACGGACTTCCGTGGGTGGGCCCGCCAGCCGAGGCTCCGGACCGTGCAGGGAGCGCTGGAGGACGCGCTGGCCCGGCTCCTGGGGGCCGCGCCGAAGCTGTCGGTGGCCGGGCGGACCGACGCCGGGGTTCACGCCTGGGGGCAGGTGGTCTCGTTCGAGGCCGATGCCGACCCCGAGCGGGTGGCCCGGGCGCTGAACGGGATCCTTGCGCCGGAGGTGGTGATCCGTTCGGCGAGGATCGCGCCCGAGGGGTTCGACGCGCGCCGGAGCGCGACGGCGAGGGAGTACCGGTACCGGATCGGGACCGGGGAGTCGCCGAGCCCGTTCACGGCTCGGTACGAGTGGCACCTGCCGGGAGCGCTCGCGCTGAGGCCCATGCGGGCCGCGGCGCGGGACCTGCTCGGCGAGCACGACTTCGCGTCGTTCTGCCGGCGCCCGCAGGGCGACCGCTCGACGGTGCGGCGGATGGAGCGCCTGGCGATCGCCCGGCACGGCGAGCGGCTGGAGGTCGGGGTGCGGGGGAACGCGTTCCTGCACCAGATGGTGCGGAGCCTGGTGGGCACGCTCGTGCGGGTGGGCGAGGGTCGGATGGACCCGGGGGAGATCCCGGGGGTCCTGCGGGCACGGGACCGGGCGGCGGCGGGGCCGGTGGCCCCCGCCCGTGGGTTGGTGCTGGAACGGGTAGTCTATGGGGTCCCGAGAGTGGCACGAGGAAGGGAACGATGAAGACCTACACGCCGAGATCGAAGGACATCGAGCGCGGCTGGTACGTGCTCGACGCCCGTGAGGCCGTGCTGGGCCGCCTCGCCTCCGAGGTGGCGCAGATCCTGCGGGGCAAGCACAAGCCGATGTACGCGCCGCACCTCGACGTGGGCGACCACGTGATCGTGATCAACGCGGCCGAGGTCCGCCTGACCGGCCAGAAGGCCGAGCAGAAGGTCTACTACCGACACTCCCAGCACCCGGGCGGGCTCCGCGTGATCCCGTTCGCGAGGATGATCGAGACCAAGCCCGAGCAGGTGATCGAGCGCGCGGTCCGGGGGATGCTCCCGAAGACCAGGCTCGGGCGGCAGATGATCAAGAAGCTGCACGTCTACGCGGGCGGTGAGCACCCCCACGCTCCGCAGAAGCCCGAGCCCCTCGAGCTGGGGAAGGTGGCCGGCGCGGTGGCTCCCGCCGAGCCGGCGGCTCCCGAGACGAGCGCCCCGGAGGCCGAGGCCCCGGCGAGAGATGAGGAGTAGGCATGGCTGAGGCGAAGCTGATGGGAGACATGGCGCTGGCGACCGGACGCCGCAAGGAGGCGGTCGCGCGGGTTCGGGTCCGTCCGGGGACCGGGCGCTTCGAGCTGAACGGCCGCTCCCTCGAGGACTACTTCCCCTCCCGAGCCCAGCGGATGATCGTGACGGCCCCCATGCGCACGGTCGAGAAGGACAAGGATCTCGACGTCGTCGCCAGCATCGAAGGCGGCGGCTCGAACGGCCAGGCGGGCGCGCTGCAGCACGGCATCGCCCGGGCGCTCGTCGCGATGGACGAGACCCTGCGGGGTGCGCTCAAGAGCGAGGGGTTCCTCACCCGGGATTCCCGCGAGAAGGAGCGCCGCAAGTACGGGCTGAAGAAGGCCCGCAAGGCGCCCCAGTACAGCAAGCGCTAAGGGACCTCGCTCTCCGGCTCCACCTCGGCGTCGTCGGGGAGGGCGAACCGGCCTCCGAGCACCTCGGCCAGGACCAGCCGCGCCTGCACCTCGTGCTCCTCGAGCACCCAAAGGTGCATGGGGCCGAGCCGGTAGGGCCCCTCGCCCTCGCCCTTCGCGAAGACGGGGATGTCCTCGGCCTCGAGGCGGCCCCGCAGGAGCTGTCCCTCCATCGCGTCGCCCGCGGTGTGCACGTGGATCAGCCGGCCCATGCCCCTATTCTGACCGCTCCGCGCTCACCGGGCAGGGGCCGGGCCCTCGTCGTCTAAGATTGCCCGGCGTTAGGAGGATGCGATGGCTCGCCTGTTCGGAACCGACGGCGTGCGCGGCGTCGCCAACCGCGATCTCACTCCCGAGCTGGTCTTCCGACTCGGGCGTGCCGCCGTTCGCGCCCTGGGGGCGGGCGAGCGGCCGAGCCTCGTCGTGGGCCGCGATACGCGAGCGTCCGGGGAGATGCTGGAGGCAGCGCTCGCCGCCGGCATCTGCTCCGCGGGCGGCGACGTCCTGCACCTCGGGGTGATCCCAACACCCGGGGTGGCGTTCCTCGTCACCGACCTCGGGGCGACCGCCGGGGCCGTGATCTCGGCCTCGCACAACCCCCCCGAGTACAACGGCATCAAGTTCTTCTCCGCCGAGGGGATGAAGCTCCCGGATGCGGTCGAGGGCGAGATCGAGCGGCTCGTCGACGACGAGGCGGGGCCCCGGCCGCAGGACCCCGGTCGGATCGTGCAGGAGGACGAGGACGGCGCCGAGCGGTACCTCGAGCACCTCGTCGCGGCCGCCGAGGGGACGCTCGGCGGCATGACCGTCGTCGTCGACTGCGCCAACGGCGCCGCGTACGGGCTCGCCCCGGCGCTGCTCGAGCGGCTCGGCGCGGAGGTCTACGCGATCGGGGACGCTCCCGACGGCTCGAACATCAACGTGGGGTTCGGGGCCACGAGCCCGGAGGCGATGGCCGAGGCCGTTCGGCGGTTCGGGGCCGACGCGGGCGTGGCCCACGACGGCGACGCCGACCGGGCGATCCTGGCCGACGCCGAGGGCGATCTCGTCGACGGCGATCAGATCCTCGCGGCGTGCGCGATCGACATGCACGAGGAGGGGGCCCTCGCCAAGGACACCGTGGTCACCACGACGATGGCGAACCTCGGGTTCCGCCGGGCGATGGAGGACGCGGGCATCGCGATCCTCGAGACCGACGTCGGGGACCGCTACGTGCTCGAGGAGATGCTCCGCTCGGGCGCGGTGCTCGGCGGCGAGCAGTCCGGGCACGTGATCTTCCTCGACCGCGCCACGACTGGCGACGGGCTCCTGACGGCCGCTCGGTTCCTCGGCCTGAGCCGTCGGAAGGGCGTCTCGGTGGCCGAGCTTGCCGCGTGCATGCGGCGCTTCCCCCAGGTGCTCGTGGCGGTGGAGGTCGGGGACAGGGACGCGGTCGCCCGCGCGGAGGCCGTCTGGGAAGCGGTCGCGGCGGCCGAGGCGGCGATGGGGAGCCGCGGCCGCGTGCTCGTCCGCCCCTCTGGCACCGAGCCGGTGGTCCGGGTCATGGTCGAGGCCGAGACCGAGGCAGAGGCCCGCGGGCACGCCGACGCGATCGCCGAGGCGGTCCGAACCGCGCTCGCGTAGCCGGGCTTCGTCCCGGCCGGGCACAGCCCCCTGGTACGATTGGGCCATGTGTGGCATCGCGGGCTATGTCGGGCCCGACGAGGCCCTCCCTATCATCCTCGAAGGCCTTCGTCGCCTCGAGTACCGCGGCTACGACTCGGCCGGGGTCGCGATCGTCGACGGCGGCCTGGGGGTGGTGAAGAAGGCCGGGAAGCTCGACGCGCTGGAGAAGGAGCTGGCCGATCGTGGGCGTCCCGAGGGGCGGGTCGGCGTCGGTCACACGCGCTGGGCCACCCACGGCCAGCCGACCGACGGCAACGCCCATCCCCACCTCGACTGCGCCGGCCGCATCGGCGTCGTGCACAACGGCATCATCGAGAACCACTTCGACCTCCGGGAGCGGCTCGAGGCCGAGGGCCACACCTTCACCTCCGAGACCGACACCGAGGTCGTCGCGCACCTCATCGAGGATCACGCGGACGGCGACCTCGCGGCCGCCGTCCGGGCCGCGGTCCGAGAGCTGACCGGCGCGTACGCCCTCGTCGTCGTCTCCGCCGACCAGCCCGACCGGATCATCGGGGTGCGGGTGTCATCGCCCATGGTGGTGGGGATCGGCGAGGGCGAGAACCTGTTGGCGTCGGACGCCGCGGCCATCATCGCCAGGACCCGGCGGATGATCCCGCTGGAGGAAGGGCAGATGGTGGAGCTCCGAGCCGACGAGGTCACGATCACCGACCTCGACGGCAACGCCGCCCGGGTCGCGGAGGTCGAGATCGACTGGGACCTCGCCCAGGCCGAGAAGGGCGGCTACGACGACTTCATGCTCAAGGAGATCTACGAGCAGCCGCGCGCGATCCTGGACACCACCCGCGGGCGGATGCGCGAGGGCCTGCTCGTCCTCGACGAGGTGCGGATGAGCGATGAGGACCTCCGCGCCGTCGACAAGGTGTTCGTGGTGGCGTGCGGCACCGCCTTCCACGCGGGCCTCGTGGCGAAGTACGCCATCGAGCACTGGGCCCGCCTGCCGGTCGAGAGCGAGATCGCGAGCGAGTTCCGCTACCGCGACCCCGTCCTCGACCGCAACACGGTCACGCTCGCCGTCTCGCAGTCGGGGGAGACCGTCGACACGCTCGAGGCGATGCGGCACGCGAAGCAGCAGGGGTCGTGGGTGCTCGCGATCACCAACACCGTGGGGTCCTCGGTCGCACGGGAGGCCGACGCCGTGCTCTACACGCGCGCCGGCCCCGAGATCGGTGTGGCCGCGACGAAGACGTTCGCGACCCAGATGGTCGCGCTCCACCTCGTCGCGCTCTACCTGGCGCAGGTCCGGGGCACCATGTTCCCGGAGGAGATCGCGGGCGTGCTCGACGAGATGCGCAGGCTCCCCGAGCACGTCGGGCGGGCGCTCGAGCTCAACCCGAGCGTCCGCGAGATCGCCGAGCGGTACCAGGGCGCGAACGACGTCCTGTTCATCGGCCGACACTCCGGCTACCCGGCCGCGCTCGAGGGCGCGCTCAAGCTGAAGGAGATCTCCTACATCCACGCCGAGGGGTACCCGGCCGGCGAGCTGAAGCACGGGCCGATCGCCCTCGTCGAGCCGGGCGTGCCGGTCGTCGCGATCGCGACCGCGTGTCACGTGTATCCGAAGCTCCTCTCGAACATCCAGGAGGTGAAGGCGCGCGGCGCCGAGATCATCGCCGTCGCCACCGAGGGCGACCGCGAGATCGGGCGCCTCGCCGATCACACCCTGTTCGTCCCCGAGACGCCGGAGCTCCTCTCCCCGGTCGTGGTCTCGGTGCCCCTGCAGCTGCTCGCCTACCACATCGCGAAGCTCCGCGGCTGCGACGTCGACCGGCCTCGCAACCTGGCGAAGTCGGTCACCGTGGAGTGAGGTCCCGATGCGGGTGCTCGGCATCGGCGTCGACGTGGTGGACGTGAGCCGCGTTCGTCGCATGCTCGAGCGGCACGAGCGGTTCCCCGAGCGGGTCTTCACGTCGGCCGAGGTCGCCTACTGCACGAGCAAGCGCGAGCCCGCCCCCTGTCTCGCCGCCCGTTGGGCCGCGCGCGAGGCCTGCCGGAAGGCGCTCGGCGGGATCCGCGGGATGCGCTGGCACGACGTCCGCGTCGACCGCGCGCCCAGCGGGGCGCCGCGGCTGGTCCTCGAGGGCGCGGCGGCCGACCGCGCCGGCCGGCTCGGTGTCTCCGAGGTCCTGGTCTCGTTCACCCACGAGCGCGAGACGGCGGTCGCCTTCTGCATGGCGGTGGCCGGATGAGGCCGGTCCTCACCGCCGCGGAGTCTCGCGACCTCGATCGCGCGGCGCGGGAGCGCGGCATCCGTACGGAGGACCTGATGGAGCGCGCCGGACGGGGCGTCGCTGCGGCCGCCCTCGAGCTCTGCGGCGGCGCCTACGGCCGCCGGTTGGTCGCGGTGTGCGGGAAGGGCAACAACGGCGGCGACGCGATCATCGCCGCGCGCGTCCTGTCCGCCGCAGGGATGACGGCCACGGCGATCCTCATCGGCGAGCCGCCCGGCGCTGCCGGCCTCGAGGCGGCCGGCGTGCGGGTCGGCGCCGCCACCGACCTCGCGCGCGAGCTCGCCCGGGCCGACGTGGTGGTCGACGGGATCTTCGGGTCCGGGTTCCGAGGCGGGGTCGAGGGCCCCCACGCGGAGGCGATCGAGGCGATCAACCGGAGCGGCGCGCTCGTGGTCGCGGTGGACGTGCCGTCGGGCGTCGAGGGCGACACCGGCGCGGTCCGCGGCCCGGCCGTCCGCGCCGACGTCACCGTCACGTTCGGCGCGCTGAAGGTCGGCGCCGTGCTGTTCCCCGGGGCCGCGCGCGCGGGCCGGGTGCTGGTGGCGGACATCGGGTTCCCGGGCGACCTCGTGCGCAGCGACCTGCTGCTGACCGAGGCCGCCGACGTTCGGGCGATGCTGCCGCGCAGGGGCCCCGAGGACCACAAGCACCGCAGCGGCGACGTCCTGGTCGTCGCCGGCTCGCGCGGCATGACGGGGGCGCCGACCCTGGTCGCGCAGGGCGCCTATCGCGCCGGGGCCGGGCTCGTCCACGTGGCGGTCCCCCGGGGGATCCTCTCGTCGGTTCAGCCCGCGCTCGCCGAAGCCGTGTGGCTCCCGCTCCCCGAGGGCCCGGAGGGCGCCCTGGCCGCGGGCGCTTGGGACGAGCTGGCCGAGCGCGCTGCGCGCTGCGACGCGATCGCGGTCGGGCCGGGCCTGACGACGACGGGGGAGACCCCCGAGCTGGTTCGCCGGCTCGTGTCCGAGGCTCCCGCGCCCCTCGTGATCGATGCCGACGCCATCAACGCCTTCGAGGGACGCCCTGCCGAGCTGGCGGAGCGGCCCGGTGAGGCGGTGCTCACGCCCCACGAGGGCGAGTTCTCCCGGCTCTTCGGGATGCCGGTCTCCGAGCTGGCCGAGGAGCGCGTCGGGCTCGTCCGCAAGGCCGCCGCAGAGGTGCGGGGCGTCGTCGCGCTGAAGGGGCCTCGGACGCTCGTGGCGCTCCCCGATGGCCGGGTGCGGGTGAACCCGACCGGGAGCAGCGCGCTCGCGACGGGCGGCACCGGCGACGTGCTGACCGGGATCGTGGCGGCGTTCCTCGCGCGGGGCCTGGCGCCCGAGGACGCGGCGACCGCGGCGGCCTTCGTGCACGGCCTGGCCGGCGAGATCGCCGGTCGCCGCAGCGGGGAGGGGACCCTGGCGAGCGACGTGGCGGCGGCGATCCCCGAGGCGGTCGCGCAGGTGCTGGGAGCCTCCTCGTGACCCGGTACCGGCCGACGGTCGCGATGGTCGACCTCGACGCCGTCCGGCACAACGTGCGGGCGGTGCGGCCCGAGGGGTCGGAGGTCATGGCGGTGGTGAAGGCGAACGGGTACGGGCACGGCGCGATCCCGGTGGCCCGGGCCGCGCTCGAGGCGGGGGCGTCCTGGCTCGGCGTGGCGCTCGTCGAGGAGGGGGCCCGCCTGCGCGATGCCGGGATCGATGCGCCGATCCTCGTCCTCACCGAGTTCCCGCGCGGGGCGGAGAAGGAGGCGCTCGCCGCCGGCCTCACACCCACGCTCTACACCGAGGGGGGCATCGACGGGCTGGCGGACGCCGCGCAGGCGTTCGGCCGCCCCGTGGCGGCGCACGTGAAGATCGACACCGGTATGCACCGCGTCGGGCTCTTGCCCGAGCTCACCGACGGATTCCTCGAACGGCTCGAGGAGCGGAAGCTCACGCTCGACGGCCTGCTCACCCACTTCGCCAAGTCCGAAGCGCCGAGCGACCCCGCCACGCGGACCCAGCTCGCGACCTTCCTCGACCTCCTCGGCCGCCTCGAGCGGCGCGGCATCCGCCCGCGGCTCCGCCACGCGGCGAACACGGCGGCGTCGATCGTGATCCCCGAGTCTCGTCTCGACCTCGTGCGGATCGGGATCGGCATCTACGGCGTCTCGCCCGACCCATCGCTCGACGGCGCGCTCGACCTCCGCCCCGCCATGTCGCTGCGCTCGCGCGTGAGCCTGGTGAAGCGGCTCGGCCAGGGGCACGCGCTCTCCTACGGGTTCACCTACCGCCTGCCCCGGGACGCGAACATCGCGACGGTGCCGGTGGGCTACGCCGACGGCTACGCGCGCGCGCTTTCCAACCGAGGCCGCGTCCTCATCCGCGGCCGCCGGTACCCGGTGGTGGGGAACGTGACGATGGATCACCTCATGGTCGACTGCGGCGACGACCCGGTGGAGGCCGGCGACGAGGTCGTGCTCTTCGGGCGCCAGGACGGCGAGGAGGTTCGCATCGAGGAGGTCGCCGCGTGGATGGGAACCGTGGGCTACGAGGTGGTCTGCGCCGTCAGCGAGCGCGTCCCCCGCGAGTACGCCGGCGCCCGAGGGAGCGGATGAAGCGGAAGGACGTCGCCAGGCTCGCGATCGGCGCGGGCGTCGCGGTCGCGAGCACCGCGGGCGCGGTGGTGGCCGGACGGGTGGCCGCCCGGCGGCACCGCTCGCGCTTCGACCCCGAGGCGGGGGAGCCGTTCGGCCTGCTCCCGCCCGACGACCTCGGCCCGGTCGTGAGCTTCGACGGGACCCCGCTGGCCGTCCGCGCCGCCGGGCCGAAGGACGCGCCGGCCCTCGTCTTCTCCCACGGCTTCACGCTCGACATGACGACCTGGTACTACCAGTGGCAGACCTACGCCGACCGGTACCGCTGCATCCTGTTCGATCATCGCGCCCACGGCCGGTCGGGGGCGCCCGCCGACGGCGACTACTCGGTGCAGGCGCTCGGCCGGGACCTCCAGGCCGTCCTTGGGGCCGCGGCGCCGGAGGGACCGGTCGTCCTCGTGGGGCACAGCATGGGCGGCATGGCGATCGTCTCGCTCGCCGAGCAGCATCCCGACCTCTTCCGCGAGCGCGTCGTCGGCGTGGCGCTGGTGGACACCGCCGTGTCCGACCTCGTGCGCGAGTTCTTCGGGGCGAGCGGCGTCTCGCTCGAGCGAGTCCTGCGCCCGCTGCTGCAGCGCATCACGCCCGAGGGCGCCGAGCGCATCCGCTCGGGCCTCACGCGCTGGGGCAGTGACATCCCCTACCTGATCGCGCTGGCGACGAACTTCGGCCCCGACGCGTCCCCGGCCCAGGTCGAGTACGTGACCCAGATCTCGAGCGCCGCCTCCGTCGAGGTCTGGACCCAGATGCTCCGGAGCCTCGTCGAGATGGACCTGGGCGACGCCCTCGAGCACGTGGTCTGCCCGGCGCTCGTGATCGTCGGCGACCGCGACCTCATCACGCCGAAGACCTCGGCGCTGGCCCTTCGGGACCGGCTTCCCGACGCCCGGGCGGTCGTGATCTCGCGCGCCGGACACGTGGCGATGATGGAGCGGCACCGGGTGTTCAACGGGCTCTTCGGCGAGTTCCTGGAAGAGACGCTTCCCGCTGCGGCCCCGAGGCGACGACGCGCGTGAGCGCGGGCCTCGGCGTCCCCGGCGTGCTGATCGGGCACTGGACCGACCCCGTGGGCCTCACGGGGTGCACGGTGGTGATCCCGCCGCCCGGCACGATCGGCTCGGGCGAGGTTCGCGGCGGCGCGCCGGGCACCCGCGAGACCGACCTCCTGAGGCCCGGCATGCTCGTGCACACCGTCGACGCGGTGCTCCTCTCGGGCGGCAGCGCGTTCGGCCTCGCCGCCGCCGACGGCGTCGTCCGGTGGATGGAGGAGCAGGGCCGCGGCTTCGACACCGGCGTGGCCCGCGTGCCGATCGTCCCCTCGGCGGTCGTGTTCGACCTCGCGGTGGGCGACCCCTCGGCGCGGCCCGGCCCCGAGGCCGGCCACGCGGCCTGCGAGGCGGCGGCCGAGGAGGCCGAGGAGGGATGCGTGGGCGCCGGCACCGGGGCCTCCGTGGCCAAGCTTCACGGGGTCCAGCGAGCCGTCAAGGGCGGCGTCGGCATCGCGTCGGTCTCTGGCGACGGCATCACGGTCGGCGCCGTCGCGGTCGTGAACGCGTTCGGCGAGATCGTCGAGGACGACGGCACCCTCGTCGCCGGTGCGAGGCCCGGCGACGACGAGGAGGTTTCCCCGCCGTGGCCGGGCCGGAACACGACGATCGCCGCGGTCGTGACCGATGCCCGGATCGGCCGCGAGCGCGCGCACCTCCTCGCCGTCGCCGCTCACGACGGCCTTGCCCGGGCCATCCGGCCCGCGCATACAATGTGGGACGGGGATACGGTCTTCACCCTGGCCACCGGGGCTGTCGAGGCGCCGCAGGCGACGCTCGAGCGCCTCGCCGAGGAAGCGCTGGCCGGGGCCGTGCGCCGCGCCGTCCGCATGGCCGAGGGCGTGCCCGGCATCCCCGCCGCCTCGGAGGTGGAGGGAACCGGTGACCCAGACGCTTGAGGAGGTCGCGGCCGCCGCCGCCGGCTGCGTCCGGTGCCGGCTCTCGGCCGGACGCACGCAGGTCGTGTTCGGCGACGGCAGCCCCACCGCGGACCTCATGTTCATCGGCGAGGGGCCGGGCTTCCACGAGGACAAGCAGGGCATCCCCTTCGTCGGCGCCGCCGGCCAGCTGCTCAACCGGCTCCTGTCCGAGATCGGTCTCGCCCGCGAGGACGTCTACATCTGCAACGTCGTGAAGTGCCGTCCTCCCGGCAACCGCGACCCGCTCCCCGATGAGATCGAGGCGTGCGGCGAGTATCTTCGGAGCCAGCTCGACCTCGTCGGCCCCCGCGTCATCGTCACGCTCGGCAACTTCGCCACGCGGGTGATCCTCGACCGGCCGGTCGCCATCTCACGGGTGCGGGGCCAGCGCTACCCGGTGGACGGCCGCACGGTGATCCCGACCTTCCATCCCGCCGCCGCGCTCCGGGCCGGCGGCGACGCTTCCCCGACCATGCGGGCGCTGCGCGAGGACTTCGCGATGATGCGCGAGGCCCTCGCGGAGGCCGCAGCCGCGGCCCCGGCGCCCGTGCCGAGCGAGCAGCTCGGCCTCTTCTGATCCCATGCCCGAGATCGAGCTGCGCACGAGCTCTGCCGACGAGACACGCGGGGTCGGCGCCGCGATCGCAGCGCTGCTCGTCCCCGGCGACGTCGTGAGCCTCACCGGCGACCTCGGCGCGGGCAAGACCACGCTCGTGCAGGGAGCGGCCGGAGCCCTCGGCGTGTCCGAGCCCGTCACCTCGCCCACCTTCATCATCGTTCGCGAGTACGCGGGTGAGCTGCCCGTCCACCACATGGACGTCTACCGCCTCGACCGCCTGCAGGAGGTGCTCGACCTCGGCTTCGAGGACCTGCTCGATCCTCAGGGCGTGCTGTTCGTCGAGTGGGGGAGCGCGATCGAGGGCCTCCTGCCGAACGATCACCTCGAGCTGGAGCTCACCGGAGAAGAGGACGACCGGCACGTGCGCGTCCGCGGCCGCGGACGGTCGTGGGGCGCGCGGTGGGACGGTCTCGACGCCGCCCTCGGCGCGTGGAAGGCGGCCTGAGATGATCGTGCTGGCGATCGAGACCTCGACCCCGCAGTCGAGCGTCGCGCTCGGCTCCGAGCGCGGGGTGATGGCCGAGATCGGGGTCGCCTGGGGCCGGAGCCACTCCGAGATCCTCGTCCCCGCGATCGGTCACCTCCTCGAGTGGGCCGGCGTCGAGCGGTCGCAGATCGGCGGGATCGCGGTGGGGGTCGGGCCCGGCCTGTTCACCGGCCTCCGCGTGGGGATCACCAGCGCCCGGACGCTCGCCCAGGTGCTCGGCATCCCGATCGTGGCGATCCCGTCGCTCGACGTGCTCGCCTACGCGGTCCGGCACGCGCGCCAGCGCATCGGGGCGGTGCAGGACGCGAAGCGCGGCGAGGTGTTCCACGCGTTCTACCGCGCCGTCCCCGGCGGCCTCGCCCGGGAGACCCCCTACGCCGTCACGCCGCCGGACCGGCTCGCCGCCGACCTCGAGGCCACGCCCGAGGACACGCTCCTGGTGGGCAGCGGCGCGCTGCTCTATCGTCGGCAGCTCAGCGAGGCCGACCTTCGCATCGAGTTCGCGTCGCCGCGGGACGCGTTCCCGCAGGCGGCGGCCCTGCTCGAGCTGGCGGTGCCACGCTTCCAGCGCGAAGAGTACGTTCGTCCCGATCAGGTCGTGCCCCTCTACCTCAGGAAGTCGGATGCGGAGATCAACTGGACTCAAAGAGCGCGGAGCGCCTGACCTCGAGATCGCGCCGATGCGGCGCCGCCATCTCCGCGGCGTCATGGCGATCGAGCGAGAGGTGTACCCGCGCCCCTGGAGCCCCAACCTGTTCCTGTCGGAGATGCGGCAGGGGCGGAACCGCGCGTACCTCGTCGCGGTGATGGGCGAGGACGTCGTGGGCTACGGGGGCCTGCTCTGCTACGGCGACGAGGCCCACGTCACGACGATCGCCGTCGACCCCGACCATCAGCGCAAGAAGATCGGGATGCGGCTCCTCTACGAGCTCATCGAGCGCGGCCGCGACATGGGAGCCGTCGCGGTCTCGCTCGAGGTCCGCGTCACCAACTGGGGCGCCCAGCGGATGTACGGGCGCTTCGGCTTCCGCCCGATCGGCGTGCGGAAGAACTACTACCAGGAGATCGGTGAGGACGCGCTGGTCATGTGGACCGACGACATCCGCACCCCCGAGTACAGCCGGCTGCTCCGATCGCTCGTCGCGTCGATGCCCGAAGGGACCCGGCCCGGATGAGGGTCCTCGGCATCGAGACGTCGTGCGACGAGACCGCGGTGGCGGTGGTCGACGACGGGCTGAAGGTGCGCTCGAGCCTGCTCGCGAGCCAGCACGACATCCACGCGGAGTTCGGCGGCGTGGTGCCCGAGCTCGCGTCGCGCGCGCATCTCGAGCGCGTGAACGGGCTGCTCGAGCGGGCGCTCGACGAGGCCGGCACCACGTGGGGCGAGATCGAGGGCGTCGCGGTGACGCGGGGCCCGGGCCTCGTGGGGTCGCTGCTCGTCGGGCTCGCCGCGGCGAAGGCCGTCGCGCTCGCGCTCGACCTGCCGTTCATCGGCGTGAACCACCTCGAGGGCCACATCTACGCGAACTTCCTCGAGCACGGGCCGCCGAGCCCGCCGTACGTGTGCCTGCTCGTCTCCGGGGGCCACACCATGATCGTCTCCATGCCCGAGGAGCACCGCTACGAGGTGATGGGCCAGACGCTCGACGACGCCGCGGGGGAGGCCTTCGACAAGATCGCGCGGTTCCTCGGGCTGGGCTTCCCCGGCGGTCCGGCGCTCGACTCGCTGGCGCGGGAGGGCGATCCGGAGGCGGTCCGCTTCCCGCGCGCGATGGCGGGCTCGGGTGACTTCGACTTCTCGCTGTCGGGGCTGAAGACGGCCGTGCTCCGTCACGTGCGCGCCGAGCAGGAGGCGGGCCGGGAGCTCTCGCTGCCGGACCTCGCCGCCTCGTTCCAGGAGGCGGTGGTCGACGTGCAGGTGGAGAAGACGCTCGCGGCGGCGGAGGAGAAGGGCGTGTCGACCGTGCTGCTCGGCGGCGGCGTGGTCGCGAACTCGCGCCTGCGCGAGCGGATCGTGCCCGAGGCGAAGGGGCGCGGGATCGAGGTGCACTACCCGCCGATCGAGCTCTGCACCGACAACGCGGCCATGATCGCGGCGGCCGGGGCCTCGCGCCTCGAGCGCGGCGAGCGCCACGCCCTCGACATCGGCGCCGACCCGGGGCTGCGCCTGTCGTGACCGAGGCCTCGGTCCTCGTCACCGGCGCGGCCGGCTTCATCGGCTCGCACCTCACCGACCGGCTCGTCGGCGACGGGCACTCGGTGATCGCGGTCGACGACCTCTCCAAGGGCCGCATCGCGAACCTGGCGGAGGCCCGCTCGGCCGGCGGCGCGCTCACCTTCTACAACCTCGACGTGCGCTCCGAGGAGGTACGGGCCGTCTTCGAGAAGCACCGGCCGCAGGTCGTGATGCACCTGGCGGCCCAGTCGAGCGTGCGGGCCAGCCTCGAGGACCCGAGCCACGACGCCCAGGTGAACGTCCTCGGGCTCCTGAACGTGCTCGAGGGGGCCGCGGCCGCCGGGGTCAGAAAGCTGGTGTTCGCCTCCTCCGGCGGCACGATCTACGGGGAGCCGCGCCGGCTCCCGCTCAAGGAGACGGCCGCCGCGGGCGCGCACCCGCAGTCGCCCTACGGCATCACGAAGAAGGTGGCCGGCGACTACCTCCGCTTCTACCAGCGCTACCGCGGGCTGGACTACACGGAGCTCGCGCTCGCCAACGTCTACGGGCCGCGGCAGGACCCCCACGGCGAGGCGGGCGTCGTCTCGATCTTCTCGGCGAAGATGCTCGGCGGGGAGGCGCCCACGATCTTCGGCGACGGCAACCAGACGCGCGACTACGTGTTCGTCGACGACGTGGTGCACGCGTTCGCGCTGGCGGTGGACCGGGCCCCGGGCAAGCTGCTGAACATCGGGACGGGCCTCGAGACGAGCGTGAACCACCTGTTCCGCCTGTTGGCCGACGCCACCTCGTTCACCGGCGAGCCGCGCTACGGCCCGCTCCCGGCGGGGGAGCTTCGCCGCAGCTGCCTCGACCCGTCGCTCGCCGAGGCCGAGCTCGGCTGGAAGCCGTGGACGACCATCGGCGACGGCCTCGCCCAGACGATCGCCTGGGTCCGGGCTACCGCACCTTGACCTTCGCCCGGACCACGTCCACGGCGCCGGGGTCGTTCACCGAGGAGCTCTCCAGCTCGAAGATCTGCACCTGACCCGATCGGGCGGAGCGCTTGATCTTCACCTCCATCCTCAGGGACGCGCCCTCGCCCGGATCGAGGCCCCGCGCGATCGCGTTCCCGGCGACGACCGCGGACGTGAGCCGCGATCCCTCCGAGAAGTAGGAGACGCGGAACCCGGGCGCCGAGCCGTCACCATGGGCGATCAGGTCGTCGGTCACCTGCCCGTCGTTCTCGGTCAGGATGAAGAAGGCCACCCTCTCGCCCGGGAAGGCCCGGACCTTCCTGGTCTGCCTGGCGCCGCTCGTGTTGTAGACGTTGTCACCTCGGAGGGTCCGGTCGCTGTCGAGCCCGATCAGGGCGTCGGGGCGGAACTGGTCGCCCGGGACGTCCGTGCCGCCGGTGATCGTCACGAGGTAGGAGCCGTCGGCCGCGGGCCCGGAGTCGACGGTCACGATGGTGCCCGTGGCGGAGTCGGTGAAGGTCTCGCCGGCCTGCCAGCAGGCGCCCGCGTCGTTTGGGTTGCCGTCGCCCGGGGTGCCGTCGACGACCTGCGCCACGCGTTCGTCCAGCGCCGTGTTGATGCGGTGCAGCAGCACGCACGACGTCTGGGGGATCGCCATGTCGTAGCCCTGACGCCGCCGGACCTCGGCCGTGATCGACCGCGTCGCGCTGGAGGCGATGTCGGCCCCGATGAAGCCGGACGCGGGCAGCATATCGAGCGGGTAGAGGGTCACCTGCTCGGTCCCGCCGGAGGGCCGGTAGAGCCGTGACGCCGGGACCCACCCGAGGACGTCCTTGTGGAAGACGATCGTGTGCTGGGCGAGGCAGCCGTACGTGGGGTCGCTCACCGGGCAGGACCCGTCGGACCACCCTCCCGCGTTGCTCATCACGTCCCAGAGGGAGTCGTACGGGAACGAATCGGCGGCGTCGGGCCCGGACGAGTGCGAGAAGATGCCGAACCCGTGGCCCATCTCCTGGCCGATCACCGCCTGATCCCCGAAGCCGAGCGGCCCGGCGAAGGTGAACCCGAAGGTCTTCGTCGGCCCGTCGATCGCGGCCGAGAAGACGCCGCCGATCGCGCAGTCGCAGGAGGGGGTCCCGGGATCGCGGTTCAGGAACATGTTGATGCCCACGAAGTCGCTGAAGTCGACGCCGGCGTTGTGGGCGCTCAGGCAGTCGTTGATCACGGCCTCGAGGCCCGCGTCGAAGTTCCCGCCGGAGGGGAAGTACTGCGCGTGGGTGGCGGGTAGCCCCTCCCAGTCGAACACCTGGCTCCCGGCGAGGTTCATCTGGTCGAAGGAGAGCTCCCGCCAGTAGTGGTCCATGCCCGGGGCCGCGGACCCCATCAGGCCCTGGAACCAGGGGACGTCGTGCGGCTCGCTCGCGTCGCCGCCGAAGCGGCAGAGGAGCGTCGCCCACGGCTCGGCGCCGAGGATCGGCGGCGGATACCGCACCGCCCGGCCCGACGGCCCAAGGGTGTCGACGCGGATCGAGCCCGATGAGGTCTGGCGACCCTCGACGGTCACACGCTCGCCGGCGAGGTCGGTCGCGTCGCGGTGGAGCGCCGTCGGGAGGTCCAGGGTTCGGCGAACGCCGTCGGTGCCCGTGACCCAGGCGAGGAGCCGGGCGGAGCCGCCGGCGGTCAGCGGGTCGACCTGGAGCACGCTGAGCGAGCCGGTGACGGTGGCGGGAGGGGCCGCCGTCGCCGGCGGGACGGCGGCCAGCGAGGCGACGAGGGCGAGGGGGACGGAGAGTCGCGCGAACCTTCGCATGGTGGACCTCCTTCGAGTCGTGGGTATTGTAGGGGGGTCGTCCACGGAGGGGGGAACTTCGATGCGTTCATTGCTTCGTCTGTTCAGCATCCCGCTGGCGCTCGCGCTCGCGGGCGCCGCGCCCGCGAGCGAGGCGCCGCGCTCGTCCGAGCCGCGTGCCGCGGAGGCGATCGGCTTCGCCGAGACCGCGCCCCTGCGCGAGCTCGCGTCCGGCGCGCCCACGGGACTGGGCTCGACCGCGCCGGCCGAGCGCCTCGTGCCGGCTGCGCTCGCCGAAGCCGACGGAGCGCGCGCGCCGCGAACGTCGCGGACATCGAGCCAGCCGGCGCCCGACCCGATCGCGAGCTTCGACGGCATCGTGAGCGCCGACAACCAGGCCGTGGTCGGCGAACAGCCGATCCCACCCGACCCGGTGATCGACGTCGGGCCCGGCCACATCGTGCAGATGACGAACATCGTCACCGCCGTCTTCGACAAGGACGGGACCGAGCTGATGGCGCCCGTCGCGAACAACTCGATCTGGGCGGGGACCGGCGGCCCCTGCGAGACCACGAACCAGGGCGACCCCATCGTCCTGTACGACCCGATGGCCGACCGGTGGATGCTGAGCCAGTTCGCGTTCGACACCGACCCGCAGGGCAACCTGCTGCCCCCGTTCTCGGAGTGCGTCGCGATCTCGCAGACGCCGGACCCCACCGGCGCCTACTTCGCGTACGACTTCCAGGTGCACACGACGAAGTTCCCCGACTACCCGAAGTTCGGCGTGTGGCCCGACGGCTACTACATGACCGCGAACCAGTTCAACTTCTTCACCGGCGAGTACGCCGGCGTGGGCGTCTGGGCGTTCGAGCGCGAGGCGATGCTCACCGGCGATCCGGCCGCCCGGATGGTCTACGAGGACCTGTGCGAGGTCTTCCTCGACGAGCGCTGCATCTACTACACCATGCTGCCGGGTGACCTCGACGGCGCGACCGAGCCCCCGGCCGGCGCCCCCAACCCGCTCGCGGCATCGATCGACGGCGACCTTATAGGCGGCGAGGACCGCATCGACGTGTTCGAGTTCTCGCCCGACTACGACACGCCGGCGTCGTCGTCGTTCACGGGCCCCGCCGCCGTCCCGGTGGAGCCCTTCGACAGCGCGCTGTGTGATTTCGCCTTCGACTGCATCCCCCAGCCCGGAACGACGCGAGGCCTCGACGCGATCCCGGGGGTCCTCATGTTCCGCCTCGCGTACCGGAACCTCGGCGACCGGGAAGTGCTCGTCGCGAACCAGACGGTCGACGTGGGCGGAAATCACGCCGGCATCGCCTGGTACGAGCTCTCGAAGACCGCCGACGAGTGGATCCGCCAGCAGGAGGGGACCATCGCTCCCAACGCGACCCACCGGTGGATGGGGAGCATCGCGATGGACCAGTCGGCGAACATCGGCATCGGCTACAGCGCCGGCGGGTCGTCGACGGCCCCCTCGGTGCGGTACACGGGCCGCGACGCCGCCGACCCCGCCGGCGAGATGCAGGACGAGGTCGTCCTGCAGGCCGGCGGCGGGTCCCAGACCTCCGAGTTCTTCCGCTGGGGCGACTACAGCGCCACGGTCGTCGACCCCGCCGACGACTGCACCTTCTGGCACGTGAACGAGTACTACCCGTCCACCTCCGAGCGAGGATGGTCGACCCGGATCGGCTCGTTCCGCTTCCCGTCCTGCGGCCAGCCCCCGCCCCCGCCCCCGCCGCCTCCGCCGCCCCCCGGGGCGTGCGACATCCAGGGCACCGGCGGCCGCGACGTGCTGATCGGCACGCCCGACAGCGAGTTCCTGTGCGGCAAGGGCGGCAACGACGTCCTGAGGGGGAGCCGCGGCGACGACCTGCTCAAGGGGGGGCCGGGCAACGACCGCCTGCGCGGAGGGTCGGGAGACGACCGGCTCCTCGGAGGGGGCGGCAAGGATCGGCTGAACGGCGGGAGCGGCTTCGACGAGGCCCTCGGCGGGCCCGGAGACGACCGGTGCCGCGCCGAGCTCGAGCGGAGCTGCGGCCGCCGCTAGCCTGGCTTGTCACCCGCCCCGGGGCTGGACTAGACTTGGCACTCGAAGGTCAAGAGTGCTAACGAGCGAGAAGGAGGGACAGCATGGCGAAGTTCAGCCTCGAACCCCTGGACGACCGCATCGTGGTCAAGCCCGCCGAGGAGGAGACCACCACCGCGTCCGGGATCGTGATTCCCGACACCGCCAAGGAGAAGCCCCAGGAGGGCGAGGTCGTGGCCGCCGGCCCGGGCCGCTTCGAGGACGGCGCCCGCGTACCCATGGACGTGAAGCTCGGCGACCGGGTCCTCTACTCGAAGTACGGCGGGACCGAGGTCAAGGTCGACGGCGACGAGTACCTGGTCCTGTCGGCTCGTGACGTCCTCTGCGTCGTCAACAAGACCAAGAAGTAGAGGGGGACCTCATGCCAGGCAAGCAGCTGAAGTTCAACGACGACGCCCGACGGGGGCTCGAGGCCGGGATCGACAAGCTGGCCGACACCGTGGCCGTGACGCTCGGCCCCAAGGGCCGCAACGTGGTGCTCGACAAGAAGTGGGGCGCGCCCACGGTGACCAACGACGGGGTGACGATCGCCAAGGAGGTCGAGCTCGACGACCCCTACGAGAACATGGGGGCCCAGCTCGCCAAGGAGGTCGCCACGAAGACGAACGACGTGGCCGGCGACGGGACCACCACGGCGACCGTTCTCGCCCGGGCGATGGTGAAGCGCGGGATGAAGAACGTCACCGCGGGGGCCAACCCGATGGCGCTGAAGCGCGGCATCGAGAAGGCCGTCGAGGCCGCCGTCGAGGCGATCCAGAAGCAGGCCCGCGACGTCGAGGGCAAGGACGAGATCGCGCACGTGGCCGCCATCTCGGCCGCCGACCCGAGGATCGGCGAGATCATCGCCGAGGCGCTCGAGAAGGTGGGCAAGGACGGCGTCGTCACGGTCGAGGAGTCCCAGACGTTCGGCATGGAGCTCGAGTTCGTCGAGGGCATGCAGTTCGACAAGGGCTACATCTCGCCGTACTTCATCACCGACCAGGAGCGCATGGAGGCCGTCCTCGACGACCCCTACATCCTGCTCGTTGGGAAGAAGATCTCGAGCGTGCAGGAGCTCCTGCCGCTGCTCGAGAAGGTCTCCCAGTCGGGCAAGCCGCTGGTGATCGTGTCCGAGGACGTCGAGGGCGAGGCGCTCGCCACGCTCGTCGTGAACAAGATCCGCGGCACGTTCCCGTCGGTCGCCGTGAAGGCCCCGGGGTTCGGTGAGCGCCGCAAGGCGATGCTGCAGGACATGGCGATCCTCACCGGCGCCCAGGTCGTGAGCGAGGAGGTCGGCCTCAAGCTCGAGAACATCACCCTCGACGTGGTGGGCCGGGCCCGCCGTGTGGTGGTCACCAAGGACGACACCACGATCGTCGAGGGCACCGGCGACGAGAAGGAGATCAAGGGCCGCATCGAGCAGATCCGGCGCGAGATCGACGACACCGAGTCGGACTGGGACAAGGAGAAGCTCCAGGAGCGTCTCGCGAAGCTGTCCGGCGGGGTCGCGCTCATCAAGGTCGGCGCGGCCACCGAGGTCGAGCTGAAGGAGAAGAAGCACCGCATCGAGGACGCGCTCTCGGCCACCCGCGCGGCGGTCGAGGAGGGCATCGTCCCCGGCGGCGGTGTTGCGCTCATCCGCTCGCTCGAGGCGCTCGACGCGCTGAAGCTCGAGGGCGACGAGGGCACCGGGGTTCGCATCGTGCGGGGCGCGCTCACCGAGCCGGCCCGACTCATCGCCGAGAACGCGGGCCACGAGGGCTCCGTCATCGTGGAGCGGCTCCGCGGCGAGAAGGGCGCGATGGGCTTCGACGCGTCGATCGGCGAGTGGGTCGACATGATGAAGTCCGGCATCCTCGACCCGGCCAAGGTGACCCGTTCGGCGCTGCAGAACGCGGCCTCGATCGCGGCGCTGGTCATCACGACCGAGGCAGCCGTCGTCGAGAAGCCCGAGGAAGAGGACGACGCCGCAGCGGCGGCCGCCGCCGCGGGCATGCACTAGCGGTTCAGGTTCAGCGGTTCAGCGAGCCGGCCTCGGCTTCCGAGCGGGGGCCGGCTCGAACCGTTCCAGGGGCCGCTCCTGCGCGGCGCGGGCGAGCCCGAGCAGGGTGCCGGAGGCCAGCCCCCACGAGACGAGGGCCGCGACCCACCACAGGACGGACGAGGCGCCCTCCTCGAGACCGAAGGCCGCGTTCAGCGTGAAGAGGGCGGCTGCAGCGCCCGTCGAGAGCACGAACCCCCACGACCACCACCAGAGCTCCTCGACGCGGTGCGCGACCAGCACCATGAAGAGCGCGAGCCCGATGAGCAGGATCCCCGCAAGCCGCACCCACGCGTACTCGGGCAGGTCGGACTGGTCGAAGAGCCCGTGCAGGATCGCCCGGGGGAGCACGGCCAGCCCGGCTCCAGCGAGCGCCCACGCCCCCGCATGCGCATA
>DASWKG010000122.1:0-10079 GCA_036396755.1 Actinomycetota bacterium | reverse complement strand
CCACGAACATCACGAACCCGCTGTTCCCCGTCTCGTCGCAGGAGTCGGTCCTCCTGCTCGGGCGGGTCGACGGGCAGGCGTTCCGGACCGAGGTCACGCTGCTCCCCGAGACGCGGATCATCGAGTGGGAGGGCCGGCGGGTGGAGGTGCTCGTGTCACAGTACGTCGCGTTCCTCGATGGGCGTATCCAGGAGGTCGCCTACGACCTCTACGCGCAGGACGACGCGGGAGCCGTCTGGTACTTCGGGGAGGACGTGTTCAACTTCGCCGACGGCGTCATCGTCGACACGCACGGCACGTGGATCGCGGGCAAGGACGGCCCGGCGGCGATGATCATGCCCGCCGAGCCGAAGGTCGGCGACGTGTACCGGCCCGAGAACATCCCGGGATTCGTGTTCGAGGAGGTCACCGTCACGCGGGTGGACGAGCCGCTCGACGGGCCGCTGGGCCCGATCGAGGGGGGCCTGGTGATCACCGAGCTCCACATGGACGGGGGCACCGAGGACAAGACGTTCGCCCCCGGCTACGGCGAGTTCTTCACCTCCGGCGGGGGCGACACCGAGGCGCTCGCGATGGCGGTTCCCACCGACGCATCCTCGGGATCCCTTCCGCAGCAGCTTGCGAACCAAGAGTCGGGTGCGATGCACATCTTCGATGCGGCCGGAGCGGGCGACTGGGCGGCGGCGACTGCGGGGCTCAACGAGATGGCCTCGACGCAAAGTCACCCGGAGCTCGAGGTCCCCCGGCTGATCCAGCCGAGGATGACCGCCAACTTCGTCGCTCTGGTGGAGGCCGTGAGATCGCGCGACGCGGCGGCCGCCCGGCAGCTGGCGATCGAGGCCGCGCGGTGGAGCCTGGACCTCCAGCTGCGGCACCGGCCGGTCGTCGAGGTCGACCTCGCGCGGATGGACCTGTGGGCCGCGCAGATCCTCGTGGACGCCGAGGCGGGCGACACCGCCTCGATCAACGGCGACTTCTTCGCGATCGACTACGTGCGCGACCGGGTCCTGCACGTGCTCGACGGGGCCCAGGTCACGACCCTCAACACCCGGCTCGAGGAGCTGCAGGGCGCGGTCGGTGATGCCGACCCGGGCGCGGCGGCCGAGGCGGCGGCGCGGCTCCGGGAGGCGCTCGCGACGATCGGCGGCTGAGCCGTCAGGCCCGCGGCTTGAGCGGGAGCATCCACGGGATGCTCCAGCCCGAGATCTGCGGCCCGCCCGGGACGAAGAGCTCCACCTCGAGGCGGTGGGGCCGCACGATGGATGGCTGCCACTGCTCGTAGATCTCCTCGAACGGGCAACCCGGCGTCCCGGGGACCTCCAGATGCGCGAGCTTCATCGTGCCCACGTGCGACGACCCCGTGGAGCAGAAGAACGTCGGCTCCTTCACGTCGAGCCAGACTCCCGAGCTGCTGTAGAACTGGAATCCGTAGGTGACGGTGAGCGTGAAGTCGCGCGCGAGGGATGGGCTTGCGCAGGTGGCACCGAACGAGGCGGTATCCGCCGGGGACCGGACCGTCGCCGTGTCCACCGCTCCGGCGCCCGCGCCGTGCCAGGTCGGGGAGATTGATGCCGCGTCGAACGGCAGGATGGTGCAGAGGATGTTCCCCGCGAACGTGACGTTGCTCGATGCCTGGGCGGAATTCTCCGCCATCGTGGACTCCACGGCCTCTCGATAGTCGTCGGGGCCGGCTGCGGAACCGGGGGCGAGCGGCGCCGCCACGACGAACGCGACCAGGGTGGCGGCGGAGACGATGACGAGCTTGCGGGCCATGGGCAGGCGCTCCTTGGGTCTGGGCTGCCCGAACGATAGCCGCTCGGCGGCGAGGAAGGCAAGCTCCGGGCGCCTGGGTCGGGGCAGGAATCGGAGGGCCCGGCGTCGAAGCCCCTTCCCGTGCGGGCGCCCTCCTTCCGTGTGCTGTTCCTCGCCCTGGCCCTGCTCGTGCCGGGCATGGCCCCGGCCGTCTCGGCCGATGGGCCCGACTGCCTGGTCGAGGTCGGCGGCGTCGACCTCCAGTCCTCCACGATCCTGGACATCCAGGCGGCGATGTCGCGCGCGGAGAACCCGCTCACGAGCGAGGAGCTGGTCACCCGGTACCTCGAGCGCATCGCGTTCTTCGACGCGGGCGGCCCGAAGCTCAACTCGGTCCGGGCGATCAACCCGGACGCGCTCGACGTGGCCCGGGCGCTCGACTCCGAGCGCGCGGCCGGGATCGTGCGGGGGCCGCTCCACGGCATCCCCGTCCTCCTCAAGGACAACGTCGGCACCGACTTCATGCCGACGACGGCCGGCTCGATCGCGCTGAAGGACAGCGTCCCCGTGCGCGACGCGTTCATCACGGCGCAGCTCCGCCAGGCGGGCGCGGTGATCCTCGGCAAGACGAACCTGTCCGAGTTCGCCAACTGGGTCGACCTGTCGATGCCGTCGGGCTACAGCTCGCTCGGGGGGCAGGTCATCAACGCCTACCGGTTCTCCGACACGCCGAGCGGCTCGAGCAGCGGGTCGGGCGTCGCCGAGTCGATGGCGCTCACCACGGCGGCCGTCGGCACCGAGACCTCGGGCTCGATCATCAGCCCGAGCTTCGCGAACAGCGTCGTCGGCATCAAGCCCACGCTCGGGCTCACGAGCCGGGCCGGCGTGATCCCGCTGGCGCCGAGCTTCGACGTGGTCGGGCCGATGACCCGGAACGTCACCGACGCGGCGATCGTGCTCGGCGCGATGACGGGCGTCGACGCCCGCGACCCCGCCACGGCGGCGCAGGCCGGCCACGTGCCCCCGGGCGCCGACTACACGCCGGTGCTCGACGAGGGCCGGCTGACCGGCGCTCGCCTCGGCGTCGACCCCGAGGACCGGCCCTCCGGCGAGGCCGGGACGCTCTGGGACCGCGCGCTGAACGACCTCCGGGCCGGGGGAGCGGAGATCGTCACCATCGACTTCCTCAAGGAGGGGGCGAACGTCGGGCTCGCCGAGATCGGCGCGATCCCGAACGAGTTCAAGGCCTCGCTCAACCAGTACCTCGCCGAGCAGCCGGTGCCGCCCTCGGGCGTGCGGACGCTGGCCGACATCATCGCCTACAACGAGCAGCACCCCGAGGAGGTCCGCTACGGCCAGAACCTGCTGATCGCCTCCGACGCCACGCCCGGCAACATGACCGTCGGCGAGCCGAACCGGATCGCCTCGGTGGAGTCGGCCCGGGCCGCGATCAACCAGGCGTTCCTGCGCTACGACCTCGACGCGGTCGTGTCGTTCAACTCCCAGTACGTGAACGTGGGCGCCGCGGCCGGCTACCCGACGATCACGGTTCCGACCGGGTACACGCAGAGCGGCCGCCTCCCGCGCAACCTGTCGTTCCTCGGGATGGCCTGGGACGAGCCGGAGCTGATCGGCTTCGCGTACGCCTACGAGCAGCGCAGCCTCCGCCGCGTCCCGCCGACCGAGGTGAACACCGGCCTGTTCCCGAACGGCTGCACGCCCCCCGAGACGGCGCCCGCCACATCCCCCTAGGAGGATCGACGATGACGTTCCGATCGAGGAGCGCCCTGGTCACGGGCCTGGTCTGCGTGGTGGTGAGCGGCGGGACGGGCGCCGGGGCCCGCGCGGTCGACGACCCGTGCGTGCCCCTCTCCGGCATCAGCGATCGCTGCCCGTCGTGGGCCGGTGGGTTCGCTTCGGCCGAGCTCATCGATGACATCCCGATGGACGTGGTGGCCGCGCCCGGCGCGGTGTTCACGCTCGGCTATACCAACGCCGCCGACAGCGGCATCGACTGGACGCTCGTCGCGCACGACGCGGCCTCGGGAGCCCTCCGGTGGGACGCGTCGTACCGGGGCGACGAAGCGTGGGCCGACCTTCCGGAGGCGCTGGCCGTCGATCCGTCCGGGTCGCGGGTCTTCGCCACCGGCATGACCTGTCTGACGGCCCCCGACATCGACACCTGCGACCTCGTCGTCGTCGCCTACGACGCCGCGACCGGGGGGGTGCTGTGGCAGGTCCGCCGCGACGGCCCGGCGCACCAGCTGGACGGCGGCGGCGACGTCGTCGTCTCGCCCGACGGCGCCTCCCTCTTCGTGGCGGGGATGGAGAGCCGGCCCGACACCGGCACCGACTCGGTCCTCCTCGGCCTCGACGCCGCGACGGGCGCGCTCCTGTGGGACGAGCACTACGACGGCAGCGGGGGCTTCGATACGGGCCTCGGGGTGGCCTCCTCGGGTGACGGGACGAGGGTGTACCTGATGGGCTCGAGCGACGGCGTCGCGACCGGCCGGGACTACGTGACCCTGGCGGTGGGGCTCGAGGAGGACGAGGACGGCGAGGTGATCGCGGAGCGGCTGTGGGCGGCGCGGCGCGACGACCACGGCGGCAGCGACAACCCGACGGGCCTCTCGGTGGCCGCCGGGAACGTGGTCGTCACCGGGACGACTGACGAGGGGATCCAGGGCCTGATCGCCGACTACGGGACCGTCGCCTACGACGAGGTCACGGGAGAGCAGGCCTGGGCCGCGACCTACAACGGCGGCACGAACGACCTGCCGCTCGACCTGGCGGCGTCCGCCGACGCGATCTACGTGACCGGCATGAGCCGGGGCACCAGCACCGGCTACGACATGGCCACGGTCGCCTACGACGCATCCGACGGAACGCAGCGGTGGGCGTCTCGCTACCACGGCCCGGGGAACAACGGCGACGCGGCCTGGGCCGTCGACGTCAGCCCCGACGGCCGCACGGTGTACATCGGGGGCGACACGGTCGTGAACCCGATCGACTACCTCCACGCGGTGATCGCCTACGACGCGACCAGCGGCGCACAGTCGTGGGTGGGCCTGCACCGGGGCGCCGGCCCGCAGGGGGGCTCGCTGCGCGAGGGCCTCGACGTGAGCCCGAACGGCAGCCGCGTGTACTTCGCTGGCCGCCTCCTCGCTCTCCCCGACGGGAGCCAGGACTTCCTCACGCTCGCCTACGACGCGTAGGTCCGCGGCCTCACGCGTACAGCAGCCCGATCGTCACGCATCCCGCGACCGCGGCGACGGCGGCGACCGAGAACAGCGCGGCGCCGAGCGTGCGCAGGCGGACGGATCGGAGGAACAGCCGGTCGGTGTCGCGCCGGTCCCAGAACGACCAGCCGGCCGCGATCAGCGCGTAGGCGAGGACCACCGCGATCAAGAGGAGCAGGGCTCCGGCCAGCTCGTTCTGGCCGATCCCCAGCCCCCGCAGCGGTCCCTCCAGCGGCCGGAGGACGGCGGTCAGGCCGGTCCAGACCCAGCCCGGCAGCGCGCCGCGGACGCTCTCGGCCACGTCGACGAGGTTCGAGCGCGGCGAGCGAGCGCCGGTGTGGGCCACGCCCCAGGTCATGAACGCCGCCGCGACGATGAACATCGTCCGGAACGCGTTCAGCCAGCTCGTCCGCACCCGCCGGATCCGCTCCGCGTCGTCGAACCACTCCTCGTCGGCCGGTCCCACGTGCAGGACGAAGCTCGCGGCGTGCGCCAGCTCTCGCGCGAGCCGGGTGAGGAACTGGTCGGTGTTCTTCGTGTAGGTGACGTGATCGTTCAGCAGCCAGCGCCGGTTGAAGGTGGGGATCGCGGTGTACGGCGCGGTCGGGGGGGTGGGGGACGCCGGAGGGTCGTCGAGGAGCGGGCCGTTGGGGACGGGGTCGGCCGTGGCGAAGCAGTCGACCCATCGCATGCCCGAGCCGGTGTCGGGAAGCAGGAGCTCGGCCCGATCCTTCGTGAAGGTCTTCCACACGACCCGATAGGCGAGGGCCAGCAGGGCGAGGGCTCCCAGCATCTCCACCCCGAGCGGCCAGCCGCGGAGCCACGACGGCCAGCGGTCCAGCCTGCCCCCGAGCAGGAGCACGATCCCCGCGCCGACCCCAACGGAGAGGCACGCGCCGGCGACCAGGCTGAGCCACCCGGCCCACTGCCAGCTCCGCCCGCTGCGGCGGAGCTGCCGGATCTCCGCGAGCCGCCGGACGGCCGATCCCACCGAGAGGAACAGCTTCACCTGGGGGTGCTCCCCGTCGGCCAGGACCGCGTGGCTGAGCGCGGCGCCCTGCGAGTGCGAGACGACCGCCACCCGGTCGCACCGCTCGGAGAGCCAGGCCAGGTCGCCCTCGATCCGCTGCTTGATCGCGCCGTGGTTGAGCGGGCTCTGCATCAGGATGAACGCGTCGCCGACCGACCCCGTGAGCGCCACCGCCGCGCGCTCGGCGAACGTCCGCGTGAGCGCGAGCGGGATCAGGTAGACGAGCAGGAGGGCGAGGATCAGGACGAACAGCAGGACCCCCACGATCGGCCCGATGAGGAGCAGCAGCGGGAGGCTCAGGAGCGCGGCGAGCGTGGCCGCGCTCGGCTGGCGGATCGCCCGGCGGACGATGCGCGCCATGAAGTCCAGCGCCAGCCACGGCGTGTAGGTCATCAGCCAGAACGCGAGCTTGGTGAAGGGCGGGGGCGTGAAGGCCTCGGCCCACCACGACTCCGCGAGCAGCCACCGCTGGGTGTCGGGCTCGCCCGTCGGGCCCGGCGGCGCCTCGATGGTGACGGTGCAGCTCGCCGGGCCGCCGCCGGGCTCCAGCTCGGTCCCCGTCAGGCGCACGGAGCGGTTGCTGTCGTCGCCGCCCGGGTCGGTGCCGTCGCCCAGCCAGCGGAACAGCCACCGGAACAGCGGCTCGCCGAACTGCAGGAGCGTCTGCCCCGCCTTCTGGCTCCCGATCCCGTGCACGAAGAGGACACCGAGATCCGCGGGCGTCGGGAGCGGGGCATCGGGCACGCAACAGGAGGTACCACCCAAACCCGGCGCGGTCAAGCCCCGGATGCCGGGTCCGTGCATCCGAGCGGATCTCTGCTACCATCATCCGTACGGACGGCAGGTCGCCGTCCCGTGAGGTTTCTTCCTCCGGCTTTCCTCCACGGATTCTCGGGCGACGAACCCTCCCAGAATCCGCGGCCCCAAACCGCGTACCTGCGAAGCGTTCGCGTACGCCGGGGCCCGAAGGAGGAACACCGCATGACCGTACCCTCGTTCTCAGACCTCGGCGCGTCCAAGCCCGTCGCCGAGGCGCTCTCCAAGCGGGGCATCGCAGCCCCCTTCCCCATCCAGGAGATGGTGATCCCCGACGCGCTCAGGGGCCTCGACATCCTCGGGCGCTCTCGGACGGGATCGGGCAAGACCCTCGCGTTCGCGATCCCCATCGTCGAGCGCCTCAAGGCCGACGGCCCCCGCCCCTCCGCCCTGATCCTCGTCCCCACGCGCGAGCTGGCGACCCAGGTCGCCGGCGAGCTCGACGACATCGCCAGGGCCCGTGGGCTCCGCGTGGCGGCCGCCTACGGCGGCATCTCGATCCACGAGCAGTCGAAGCAGGTCTCGAAGGCCCACATCCTCGTCGCCACCCCCGGGCGGCTCGAGGACCTCGGCAACCGCCGCAAGGTGGACCTCAGCAACATCCGCATCCTGATCCTCGACGAGGCCGACCGGATGCTCGACATGGGCTTCCAGCCCCAGGTCGACAAGATCGTCCGGCGCCTGCCCAAGGACCGCCAGACCATGTTCTTCTCGGCCACCCTCGACGGCCAGGCCGGCAACCTCGCGAAGGCCTACACGCGGGACGCCAGGCGGCACGAGGTCGAGTCCACGCGGCAGACCGTCGACGAGGCCGGCCACCGGTTCGTCCCGGTCACTGCCCACGAGAAGGTCAAGGCCCTCGTCGAGCTGCTCCGCGGCGAGGAGGGTCCGACCCTCGTCTTCGTCCGCACCAAGCGGGGCGCCGACCGGCTGGTCAGGAAGCTGCACGCCCAGGGCATGGACGCCGTGAGCATGCACGGGGACATGACCCAGGGAGCCCGCGAGCGGGCACTGGCCCGGTTCTCCTCGGGCAAGGTCAAGACGCTGGTGGCCACCGACGTCGCAGCGCGCGGGATCGACGTCGAGCACATCGGCCACGTCGTGAACTTCGATCCGCCGGACAGCCGCGAGGGCTACGTCCACCGCGTGGGCCGCACCGCCCGCGCCGGCCGCGCCGGCACGGGCGTCACGTTCGTCCTTCCCGAGCAGCGGGCCGACGTGAGCGTGATCGCCCGGCAGCTCGAGCTGGGGACCGAGTTCGAGGAGGAGGGCCTGGAGCTCTCCGCTCCGCGGCTCGTGTACGCGTCGCGCCGGGGCCGGAGATCGCTCCTGGCCGGCCGTCGCGGCCGCCGGTTCTAGACTCGCCGGCCTAGACTGAAGGCCGTGGAGCTCGAACGGCACCTCGAACGGGTCAAGCCCCGGCTGCGCGGCATCCTGCATCAGGTCGCGTTCTTCGTCTCGCTCGTGACCGGGCCGATCCTCATCTGGACCGCCGGCGTGGCCGGGCGCATCGGAGCCCTCATCTACTCGGTCGCGATGAGCGGCCTGTTCGGGGTCAGCGCGCTCTACCATCGACTGAACTGGCGGCCGCGGGTCCGGGCGTGGCTCCGAAGGCTCGACCACACGATGATCTTCGTGTTCATCGCCTCCTCGTTCACGCCGCTGGGCCTGATCCTGGGCACGAGCTGGGCCCGGATCGTCCTGATCGCGGTCTGGAGCGCGGTGGCGGTGGCCGTGCTGATCCGGCTCTTCCCGTTCAAGGTGCCCAAGCCGGTCGCCGTGATCCCCTACCTCGCCCTCGGCTGGCTGGGCGTGACGCTGTTCCCCGGCGCCACGACGCGCCTCGGCTGGGCGCCCACGATCCTGTTCGCGATCGGGGGCCTCGCCTACACGGCGGGGGCGATCGTGTACGCTCGTCGCCGCCCCGACCCCAAGCCGGCCACCTTCGGCTACCACGAGATCTTCCACGCCTTCGTGATCCTCGGCGCGTACCTGCACTACGCGGCGATCGCCGGCGTGTCCTGAACCTGCCCGCCAGGCAGGAGAGCGGGCCCTCCGCGTCGAACCCCTGCCCGACGCTTGTTCCGGAAGAGAGGAGACCTCTTGACTGCCCGTGCGCGCAGGCGGCTCGCCGCCCCCACCCTCGTCGTCCTTCTGACCTCCCTGCTGGCCGCTCTGGGAGGCGCCCCGGCGCCCGCCGTGGGGTGGGCCGGATCGGCCGACCCGCCCTCCACGATGTGGGGGGACACCGTTCTGGTCAGCCCGAACCGCGCGCACCGCGAGACCAGCCTCGCGCTCAGCCCCACCGATCCGAACCTGCTGTTCATCTGTGACCCCTCGGGGGTCCCGAACACCACCTACAACCAGTCGTACTTCCACCGGTCGACGAACGGCGGGAAGAACTGGGCCTACCTCGACGTCGAGGGCCCGAACACCGACCCGAGGAACTACGCGTACGAGGGCGGCGACTGCGACGTGGCCTTCGACGCGGGGGGCACGATGTACTCCGCCGACACGTGGCTCGGGAGCCTCTCGGTGGGTCACAGCACCGACGGCGGGAACACCTGGACCGGAACGTCCCTCGCGGCGACCAGTCCCATCGTGGACCGCCCCTGGCTCGTCGGCGGTCCGGCGGGGACGATCCACGTGAGCTACCAGGACCTGCAGTGCTGCATGCCGTCGGCCATGTGGTACACGCGCTCGACCGACTACGGCCAGACCTTCCTCCCCGCCGTGCCGATCACCGCGGCGGGGCCCGAGGGCGCCTACACGTGGGAGGGCAACTTCGCCGTCTCGCCCAACGGGCAGGACCTGTACCTCGTGTACACGCGGCGCATGACCAACAACCTGACGAACGGCCTGGACCAGAGCGGGCCCGAGTCGGTGTGGGTGGCCGCGAGCCACAACGCCGGGCTTACCTGGGAGTCGAAGCTGGTCGCCCGGATGCCGAACCCCGCGAGCTACCTCTACCCCTCGATCGCGATGGACAAGGGCGGCTTCCTGCACGTCGTGTTCGCGTCGCGGACCGACGAGGACCGCCCCATCTGGTACGCCTTCTCCAAGGACCAGGCGAACACCTGGACCGCGCCGCTCGCCATCCGGCGCGGCGAGTCGGGGTACTCGCCGTGGGTGGCAGGCGGCGATGCCGGCGAGGCGGCGATCACCTGGTACGGCAGTCAGGTCCCGATGGCTTCGATGAGCGACTCCGTGCCCTGGCACTTCTTCTGGGCCAAGGTCAGCGG
>DASWKG010000121.1:0-6021 GCA_036396755.1 Actinomycetota bacterium | reverse complement strand
CACGTTCAATGGCGTCACCACACCCGACGGCCGTTACGTCGTCTTCCACAGCGAGTCGTCGCACATCCTGCCGGGCGACGCGAACGGGGAGCGCGACGTGTTCCTGCGCGACCGGCTCACCGGGGAGGTGGAGCTGATCTCCGTGTCGACCGCCGGTGAGCAGGGCGACGATATCTCCTACGGGCCCCAGATCAGCGACGACGGCCGCTACGTCGGCTTCGCGAGCGAGGCCTCCAACCTCGTCCCCGGCGACACGAACGAGCGGCGCGACGTGTTCGTGCGCGACCGGCTGCTCGGGACCACCGAGCGCGTCTCGGTCTCGAGCGAGGGCATCCAGGGAAACGGATCGTCCGACGCGTTCGGCATGAGCGCCGACGGAATGCGGTTCGCGATCGACACCGGCGCCACCAACCTGACCGCGGCGCGCGCCGCCGGCGTGTTCGTGCACGACCGGCGAACCGGCGAGAGCGTGCACGCATCGGTGTCCTCCGACGGCATCCCGGCCCTCGGCGTGGTGAACGCGCCGGCCATCAGCGCCGACGGTCGGGTGGTGGCGTTCTCGAGCCTCGCCGACAACCTCGTGCCGGGCGACACCTTCAGCTACAACGACATCTTCACCCACGACACCGTGACCGGGGAGACCACCCGGGTCTCGGTGACGAGCGACGGCGCGCAGGCCGGGGAGGACTCCTTCGATCCGGTGCTGTCGGGCGACGGACGGTTCGTGGCCTTCCACAGCGACGCGGACGACCTGGTGCCGTGGGACGTGAACATCGCATCCGACGTCTTCGTGCACGACCGCGTGACCCATGTCACCGAGCGCGTCTCGATCGCCTCCAGCGGCGAGCAGGCCCTGTGCTCGGAGTGCATCGCGGCCTGGAACTACGACCCCTCGATCAGCCGCGACGGGCGCTTCGTCTCGTTCGAGGCCTGGAGCCCCAACCTGCTGGTGGAGGACAACAACGAGCTGTCCGACCTGGTGGTCCACGACCGGGCCACCGGGGCCACCCAGCTCGTGTCGCAGGGCCTGTACGGCGAGCAGGTCGAGCTGGCCCTCGGGGGGATCCTGGCGGCCGACGGGGCGTCGATCGTGTTCACCGACCTCATCAACACCTACCTCCACGAGATCGGGCCGGCCGTCGGCATCGGCGAGCTGGAGGTCGACGGCTCGGAGGCGACGGGATGGGCCCGGTTCGCGGGGCCGCACGTCTCGAGCGCCCCCGACGCGGTCGACGACGCCGGCACCGCCGCCGACGACCTCGGGCTGGAGATGACCGGGGCTTCCGTGACCTACCGGCCCGAGACCGAGGACCTCCTCCTGCGGTGGGACGTGCGGGGCTTCCCCCGGGTGGTCCAGCCGCTCCCCGACGGCGTGTCCCAGCTCCGGATCTCGGTCAGCCCGATCCCGGGCGCGATGTACGGGATGGCGTTCACCGCCGGCGGGGCGCGCTACGAGGCCCGGGCCACCTGGCTCGAGCACGAGCGGGCCACCGACGCGGTGCAGGCGTTCCGCCTCTACCGCTGCGACGCGGTGTGCACCGAGGTCGTCCGGCTGAAGGGCGGCATCGCCGTGTCGGGGAACGACGCCCGGATGGCCGTCCCGCTGTCGGCGCTCGCCGGGGCGACCGGGCTCACCGACCTCCGGGCATTCACCGCCCTCGGCGACCAGGCTCCCGGCGCGACGAGCGTCCTCGATCAGGTCTCGATCCCCGCGCTCTCGTTCCCGGCGCCCGTCGTGCGGCTCGGCGTGGCCGCGCCCGGCACCCCTCAGGACGACGTCGACTTCTCGATCACCGCTCAGCTGACCGACGGCCGCTTCTCCGCGTCGCTCCCTGCCTTCGAGGGTCCGCGCGAGGTCTGGGCGAAGGCCTGCTTGGGCGCGGCCTGCGGGACGGCACACATCACGACACAAGGAGGCTCCGCATGAGAACCGCCCGACGGACCATCGCCGCGCTGCTCCTCTCGCTCGGCACCGCGGCGCCCGTCGGCGCCGGCGACGGCGCCCGCATCGAGGACCTCCGCCTCGACGCTGCCACCTCCCCGGCGGGAGGCGTCGTCGAGGTCCGCGGCACCTTCTACGCGGAGGAGCAGGAGGCCGTGCTGGCCTGGGGCGATCACAGCTTCGTGTTCGACGAGGCCGCCACGGCGGACCCCGACACCGACCTCATCAGCGGCTACGTGCAGCACCGCCGGCCCGGCGATCCGGTCAAGTTCACCGTGCAGGTCCGCGGCATCGGCGTCGGCGACGGCCAGCCGAAGGGCGGGCTGGCGATCCACTGGCCCTTCATCCTGCGGGGCACGCTGTACACGATGAAGATGCACTTCGACCTCCGGAACGCCCCGTGGTCTCCGGCATGGGGCGGGTCGATCCGGATCTGCGAGGACGCTCCCCTGTGCCTCCAGTACGAGCACGTGGACGCCGTTGGAGCCAGCTTCGATCGCCTCGACCGGGTGCTGACCGGGTACGTGGACATGGCAACCCTCGCAGGCCCCGGCGGCGCGCTGGGCCCGCAGACGATCTCGCACTCCGCCGACGCCGCCCCCTTCTCCGGGTACCGGTACGAGGAGGCCACGAACCCGGTGACGTTCCGATCCGTCGGCGTCACCGTGCCGGTCGACACCGCCGACGACCTCCGGTCGGCGGTGGTCCCCATGACGGTTGTGCGCCTGGGCGTGGCGCCCGAGGGCACCCCGGCCGAGGAGGTCGCCTACACCTCGACCGCCCAGCTCGACCTGGCCCAGCTGGTGCTCGACGTGCCGTTCGTCGGCTCGGTCTCGCTCGACGGGCTGGCCCCGGGCCCCTACCGGGTGTGGACGGAGGCCTGCTTCGGCTCGTGCGTGGTCTCCTCGGCGCCGCTCACGGTGACGGCGTGATGCGCGCCCGGGGCGCGGCCCTCTGCATCGGCCTCTGCCTGCTCGTGGCCCTCCCCGCCGGGGCCTTTCCCGTGCCGGGCCGGACCGAGCGCGTCTCGGTGGGCGTCGATGGGACCGAGGGCAACGACGACGCCGGGATCGGTGACCTCAGCGCCGACGGCCGGTTCGTGGCCTTCGAGACCCGGGCGTACAACCTGCTCCCCGAGGACACCTGGTTCGTGCAGGACATCTACGTGCGGGACCGTCTCACCGGGTCTCTGACCCGCGTCTCCGTGACCTCTGACGGTCAGGAGGCGTACGGCGAGTCGTTCCGCCCGTCGATCAGCGCCGACGGGCGCTACGTGGCCTTCGACAGCTACGCCGACAACCTGGCCGAGGGCGACACGAACGGATGCCTGGACGTGTTCGTCCACGACCGCGCCACCGGGGTCACCCGGATCGTGTCGGCCTCGAGCGACGGCACGATCGGGAACCTGGGGTCGGCCGGGCCCACGATCAGCCCCGACGGCACGGTGGTGGCCTTCAACAGCTACTCGACGAACCTGGTCCGCGGCGACTCGAACGGCCTCCAGGACATGTACGTGCACGACCTCCAGACCGGGGAGACCGAGGTCCTCACGTTCGACGCGGATCCCGTCGCCGGGTACCTGCCGGCGCCCCTCGACGCACCCTGCATGCCCAACCCGTTCTTCGTGAAGTGGCGAGCCGGGCTGTCGGAGGACGGCAGTGAGGCCGCCTTCATGAGCGAGCGGTCGCTGGTCCCGGAGGACACGAACGGCTACCTCGACGTGTACGTGAAGGACCGCGACCAGGGCACGCTGGAGCGGGTGTCGGTGTCGTCGCAGGGCCTCCAGGGCAACCACGACTCCTGGTGGCCCGAGATGACCCCCGACGGCCGGTACGTGGTCTTCCAGAGCTCGGCCTGGAACCTGGTCCCCGGCGACGGCCGAGTGTGGTCCGACGTCTTCGTGCACGACAGGGTGACGAACGTGACCGAGCGGGTGTCGGTGTCGTCATCGGGCGCCGGCGGCGACGACAAGCTGACCGGCGACGGCATCCCCGTCGACGAGGTCCGCGAGCCGGCGATCAGCGACGACGGCCGCTTCGTGGCCTACGTGTCGAACAGCGATCACCTGGTGCCCGAGGACCAGAACTCCGGTGAGGACGTCTTCCTGCACGACCGGCTCACCGGGTCGACCCGCCTGGTGTCGGTGATCCTCACCGGCGAGGGCCCGGCCGGAGGCCTCTCCCGGGCACCGATGATGGATGCGGCCGGCCGGTACGTGGTGTACGAGAGCCTGTCGCCGGGGATCGTGGCCCGCGACAAGAACGGCGCCTGGGACACGTTCCTGGCTCACATGGGGCCGCCGCTCGGCGTGGGGGAGGTCGGCGCCGAACGCGACGGCGACGAGGTCACGATCTCGGGCTGGTCGCGGTTCGCCGGCGGCATCATCTCGCAGGCCACCGATCCCCAGGACCAGCAGGAGGCCGTCCGCTCGCTGGGGCTCGACCTCACCGGCGTCGAGGTGGTCTATCGGCCGGAGGAAGGGGACCTGCAGGTCCGGTTCCGCGTGCCCGAGCTTCTGGGCCGGCTCCCCTCCGAGATCCCCCAGGACACGGTCTCGGACCAGGGCGGCTACCCGGCGATCGTCTATGGACTCCGCTACACGACGCTCGGGAGCATGTACGAGATCCGGGCGTCGCACCGGCCCGACGGTCCCAACGATCCCCCCGGCGCCACCTTCGAGGTCTACGAGTGCACGCTGGTGTGCACGGCGGTGGCGTCGACGGATGGCGGCTTCGGCACCGTCGGGGACGAGGTCCGGGTCACGGTCTCCACCGACGCCGCCGGAACGGGCCACTCGGTGCCGCTCACCGCGATGCAGGCCTACACGGCGATGGGCGACGCGGCGGCGCCGGGGCCGGCTCTCGACACGGTCTCGCTCCCCTCGGTGATGATCCCCCGGTCGACGATCGAGGTGGGGTTGGCCCCGCCCGGCACGCCCGAGGACGGGGTCCTGTTCTCGCCGGTCACGTTCGACTCGAGGGGGCGGTTCACGAAGACGATCGCGGCGCTCAGCGGCGGGGCGCTCGAGGCGGTGGTTCGAACGTGCCTCGGGACGGCCTGCGTGCTGGACCGGGCGATCGTCGGCTGAGCCCGTCCGCGGCTTTCGCGAGAGACGGATCACCGCGCCTCCTCATTGAAGCGCGGCCGCTCGCGGCATAGTCTCCGGCCGTCGACCCGAGCCCGGGTCCGTGGGGGGTCATGCCGGAGAAGCTGCAACCTCTGATCGCCCGTCTCGGCGCGATCGATCGCTCCGCCCACTGGCGGGCGTGGGTGCTGGGGGCCGTCCTGGTCACGCTCGTGTCGCTGACCGTCCTCACCCAGCTCGACGGGGTGCTGCGAGGGATGCGCACCGCCGGTCGTCCCGCGTTCGGGGTCGCGAGCCTGGCGAGCCTCGACCCGGCGCAGGCGCCGGAGGTCGTGCGCGTCTGGCGCGGTTTCGACGGCGTCGTCGACCCCGAGATCGGGCGCGCCCCGTTCGCGTCGGCGCGGACCGTCGCCAGGCTGCACGTCCTGATCGACGGCGTCCTGCTCGTCCCGGCCTACGCGCTCCTCGTGATCGCGCTCCTCTTTCGGGGGCGGCGGTGGGTGGCCCGGTGGCAGCGGGCGCCGGAGGGGCCCGTCTTCGTCAAGCGGGTCGCCCAGGCCGCAGGCGGCGTGACCGCCGAGCCCGAGCCGCTCTTCGACGCCGTCAGCGAGGAGCTGGAGAGCATCTCGGCGGCCTCCAGCCCGTACAGCGCGCTGGTCCGCCTCACCGGGTTCGCGACGGTGGGGGTGCTCGCGCTGGCCCTCGTCGACGAGATCGAGAACCTGCTCACCTGGGTCGTCCTGGACATCCACTGGCCCGCGCTCCGCGAGGCGGGCGGATGGGTCGCGTTCCTCGGGCGGGCGCTGGGGTTCGCCGCGCAGGCGAAGGTGCTTCTTGGGGCCGGGGTCGCCGCGGTGGGGATCCTCCTCTTGTTCACGATCGGGCGGCTCTACGGCGACGGGGCCCGGCGGCTCTGGCGCGTCGTCTGGGGCCTCCGGGCGCACGTCGTGCTGGTGCTCACGCTCGCGGGAGCGCTGCTCTTCGCGCCGCAGGT
>DASWKG010000120.1:0-4438 GCA_036396755.1 Actinomycetota bacterium | reverse complement strand
GGGCGAGATCGTCCCGCGCCGGAGCCCCGGCGGGCTCGTCACCGCGCTCACCGGCCTGCTGCAGGACCGCGACGGCCTGTGGGTCGCCGCCGCGATGACCGACGCCGACCGCAGCAGGGCCGCGGCGTCCCCCGATGGCCGCATGGAGGTCGCCGTCGACGATGCCAAGTACCAGCTTCGCCTGCTCGCGTTCGATCCCGAGGTCTACGACCGGGCCTACAACACCGTCAGCAACCGTCTGCTCTGGTTCCTGCATCACTACCTGTGGGACGTGCCGCGCTGGCCGCGGTTCGGCGGGCAGTCCCGCATCTCCTGGGACGCGTATCGCTCGGTCAACCGAACGTTCGCCGAGGCGCTCGCGGAGGAGGCACAGGACCGCACCTCCACCGTGCTCGTGCAGGACTACCACCTGTCCCTCGTCCCGGCACAGCTCCGGGCCCTCTCCTCCGGCCTGCGCATCGCCTACTTCCACCACATCCCGTTCGCGGGCCCCGGCTACCTCCGGCTCGTCCCCACCTGGATGCGGGAGGAGCTGATGGACGGGCTGCTGCAGGCCGACCTGCTGGGGTTCCAGTGCGAGCGATGGGCCGACGACTTCCTGTTCTCCGCCCGGATGCTCCCCGACGCCCGGGTCGACGTGGAGGGACGGACGGTGAGCTGGCGCGGCCGCACGGCGCGCATCGGCGTCTACCCCATCGCGATCGACCCCGAGCAGATGCGGGAGGACGCGGCCCGGCCCGAGGTCGCGCGGTGCCGCCGGGCGGTGGAGCGGTGGCGCGGCGACCGCAAGCTGATCGTGCGCGTCGACCGGGCCGAGCTGTCGAAGAACGTGCTCCGGGGCTTCCTCGCATACGAGGACCTGCTGCTTCGCTCTCCCGAGTGGCGGGGGCGCGTCTCCTTCCTGGCCCACCTGAACCCTTCGCGCACCGCCCTCGAGGAATACCGGGTCTACACCGAGCAGTGCGTCGAGACCGCGGAGCGCATCAACCGCGAGCTGGGCAGCGACGAGTGGGAGCCGATCCGCGTCCAGATGGGTGACGACTTCAACGAGGTCCTGGCCGCCTATGCACTCTACGACGTGCTGCTGGTGAACCCCGTGTTCGACGGGATGAACCTCGTGGTCAAGGAGGGTGGGCTCCTCAACGAGCGGGGCGGCGCCGTCGTCCTCTCGCGCAACACCGGTGCGATCGACGAGCTCGGCGACCACGTGATCGCCGTCGATCCGCTCGACATCTACGCGACGGCCGACGCGCTCCGAACGGCCCTCGAGATGCCAAGCGACGAGCGGGGCCGGCGGGCGCGGGCGCTGCGCGCGACGGTGGCGGGGCGGAGCCCCGCAGACTGGGTCGAGGAGCAGCTCGCCGACGTCGAATAGACTCAGCCCGATGCTCCGGATCCTCGCGCTGCCCCTCTCCCTGCTGCTGCTTTCCTCGTGCGCCGACCCGGACGTCTCGCTCACCTACGGGACGGAGCCCGGGCTTCGGGTCCAGTACCGGCTCACGCTCGAGGCCGAGATCACCCGGGCGCTGGGAGACGGCGAGCCGCAGCGTCAGACGCTCACCGCAACGTTCCGAGCGGGGCAGGAGATCCTCGAGCCGTCGGCCGACGGCAGCACGACCGCGCGAATGTCGCTCGACCCGGTCTCGCTCGTCGTGGACGGCGCGGCCCAGAACGTCGGGCCGGGCCAGGCGTTCGTGGTCACCCTCGGCGACGAGGGCGAGATCGTGTCGATCGAGGACGCGTCGACCGGCGAGACGGCGGAGCCGCTCGAGCTGGTCGGCATCGAGCGGCTCCTCCCCCGGCTCCGCCCCGTGCTGCCCGAGACGAACGTCGAGGTGGGCGACGGCTGGACGGGCGAGACGAGCTTCAGCGACACGGACGGCACCTTCTCGCTCAGCTCGAGCTCGCGGCTCGAGCGACTCGGGCTCGCGCAGGGCCACGAGGCGGCGCTGATCCGAACCACCTACACCTCCCCGGTCGATCGCCGGGAGGTCTTCGCGAACGCGGAGGCCGACCTGGTGGGCCGCGACGTGGGGGCGCAGGAGGCATGGTTCGCGCTCGAGGGGTTCCTGGTCGAGGCGACGGGCGACTCGGTCGGGCGCTACCGGGTCACGTTCCGGCCGCCGGGCGGCGACGACACGGTGGCGCCCGTGCAGGGCAGCCTCGTGGTCAGCCTGCACACAGAGATGACGCTGGTCTGAGGGTCTACGCCGCCGCGTCGGCGGCCACGTAGTCGGCGCCGAGGACGACGGTCAGCGCGAAGTTGGGGTCGGCGTCGGCCGGAGAGCGCTCGAGGGTGGCGCCCGGGAAGAGCCGCCCGGCCAGGTACTCGGCCGCCGCCTTCGCGTCCCGCTGGTAGAAGATCGTCGTCACGTCGTAGAAGTCGGAGGCGTCGCCCACCCCGTTCTCGTCGGGCACCACGAAGCCGAGCCGCTCGACCTTCTTCTCCGTCGACGCGGCGAGCCCCGAGACCTCGGTCCCGTTGAGGATCTGCACCATGAGGCCCTGGAAGTCCTCGGTGTCGGGCTGATCCTGGGGAACGACCGGGCTGCCGGTGGGGGTGGGAGACGGCGGGTCGGTGGTGGCGGGGCTCGAGCCGTCGGTCGGCTGGTTCTCCGGCGCGGACACGTCGCCCGTGGTGGGGAACGCCTTCGACAGCACGAAGACGCCGAGCACGAGCGCGGTGATGACCAAGATCCCTCTGAGCGCTGCGGTCGTCAACGAGTAGTAGAAGCTCCTCTTCGATACCGGCTCGTGCTTCCCGGCCACTCTCCTCCGCTCACCGCGACTGCGTCCGGCCCGCGAACCGCTGGCGACGCCGTGCGGCCCGCAGCCGACGCAGCCGTCGCACGAGCATCGGATCGTACCGAAGCGCGTCCGGGCTGTCGATCAGCCGATTCAGGAGCTGATAATACCGTGCCGCGGAAAGATGGAAGCGCTCGCGGATCGCCCGCTCCTTGCGGCCCGGCTCCTTCCACCAGGCGCGCTCGAAGTCGAGGATGTCGCGTGCGCGTTCGTCGAGGTGCCCCGGATCCTCAGGCACACATCCCTCCCCACATATTGTGGCCGGGTCAAGCGTATGCACAAGATGTGGCCGTTTCAAGGAAGCGGGGTGAAGCCGCTACGGGTAGAGGCCGCGGGTCTGGTGGGCCTCGGCGACGCGGGTGACGCCGAGGATCGTGGCGGCCTGGCGCATCGTGACCTTCATCTCCTCGGCCATCCCCAGGACGCGCACGTAGGCCTCCTCCATGATCTCGCGGAGGCGCTCGTTGACCTCCTCCTCCTTCCAGAAGTAGGCCTGCAGGTCCTGCACCCACTCGAAGTAGGAGACGGTCACGCCTCCCGCGTTCGCCAGGATGTCGGGGACGACCTGAACGCCGCGCTCGTGGAGGATCTCGTCGGCCCCGGGCGTGGTGGGGCCGTTCGCCGCCTCCACCACGATGCGGGTCTGCAGGCGCGGGGCGTTGTGGCTGGTGATGACGCCCTCGATCGCGGCGGGGATGATCACGTCGCACTCGAGCTCGAGGAGCTGGTCCAGGGAGATCGGGTCGCCGCCCTCGAAGCCCGCGACGGTCCCGGCCTCGGCTTTGTGCGCCGCGAGGGCGCCGGGCGAGAGGCCCCGGTAGTTGTACACGGCGCCCTCAACATCGCCGACGCCGATGATGAGGCACCCCTGCTCTTGGAGCAGCTCCACGAGCGGGGCGCCGACCTTCCCGTAGCCCTGGATGATCACGCGCGCCTCGTCGACCGGCATGCCGAGGTGCTTGAGGGTGGCCACCGTCACGTACGCCACGCCCCGGGACGTCGCCCACGACCGGCCGGCCGAGCCGCCGACCGACAGCGGCTTGCCGGTCACGACGCCCGGGACCGAGTAGCCCTGGTTCATCGAGTACGTGTCCATGATCCAGGCCATCACCTGCTCGTCGGTGCCCATGTCGGGGGCGGGGATGTCGCGCTCGGGCCCGATCAGCGGGAGGATCTCCGACGCGTAGCGGCGGGTCATCCGCTCGAGCTCGCCCATCGAGAGCTCCTTCGGATCGACGACGACTCCCCCCTTCGCGCCGCCGTAGGGGATGCCCATCACCGCGCACTTCCACGTCATCCACATCGCGAGCGCCTTCACCTCGTCGAGCGTCACGTCGGGGTGATAGCGGATGCCGCCCTTCGAGGGACCGCGCGAGGTGTTGTGGTGGACGCGGTGCCCGGTGAACACGCGCACGAGGCCGTCGTCCATCCGGATGGGCGCCGACACGGTCAGGATGCGCTTGGGGTGGCGGAGGACCTGATGGAGACGCGGGTCGAGGTTGATGATCTCGGCCACCTGGTCGAGCTGGGAGAGCGCGCTCTCCCAGGCGCTGCCCTCACCCGTTCTCGGCGCGTGTCCGGCCGCCTCCATCAGCCCTGAGTGTACCCGGGCGGCACGGGCGCGCACCGGATG